>NZ_CAJPGZ010000024.1:0-115669 GCF_905339865.1 Burkholderia sp. BCC1993
TCAAAAAGTTCGATCATCAGCATTATGTAAAATACACATCATCGACCAACACGCATGACGACTGCCGGCTGTCTGACTCCTCCAGGACCCCACGCTAAGGTTCCCCTAAGTCTGTCCAACTAGACTGCGTGACACTCAACTGCCAAGGAGTCGCGCTATGTCGACCGCTACCGACAAGCCCATCACACGCTGGCTCAACAAGGTTCCCGAGATCACGCTTGCGTTCTGGTGTAGCGGTCTAGCGAATCCGGACACAGATTTGGCGAGAGTGCGCGCGATGTCGGAAGGCATCGCGCGGACGAGGTAATCGATCAGATCTGCCGGAACGAATCGGCGGAGCCAGTTTGTGCGGTTTTCGATGCGCCGCGCTCCTGCTTGTACACGCATCGGGCACGAGTCCGGCATGTCGACAAGCCACCCCTTGCTCCCACGTGCGAAAAGCGATGCGAGCCGGTCACCTGCCTTCGATCTCCGATCAACATCAGACAGGCGAGCCGAATTCGATACTGAAATCGTGCGCTTCGCAAAGCGTCTTGAACGCTTCCGACACGACGAATCGGCCATGACTGTCGTTGTCCCTGCAGATGAAGAATTTGGATTCGATCTCCGACCGGTAGACAGCACGCAATAGCAGAGACGCCCCCGACGCAAGCTTTCGATATTGCGATTTTTCGGTGTCGATCAGCGGCAGCGACCGCAATATCCGGCCGGCACTAAACTGGAATGGTTGCCCATCGCACGCGATTACACAGGGGACGAATTCCAGCTCTCCCGAAAACTTCTCCCCAAGAACGTCCTGGAATCGAGTCGAAAAAATGGGAACTCGAATGGAGGCCGCGATATAGTCGGTCGCCTGGATATTGGATTTCGTATATCCGCTCTGTGCGACGGCCTTTAACGGAATGCTCAGATCGCGCAAATCTCCACGGCCATGTATAAAATAATTCGAGATGCCCTTCGGGTCTCGGGAGAAATCCACGATGGCAAACTCGGATTGCACCGTCGTCCGTATCGAGTAAATATTCATTATTTGAATTTCGCACAGGTGAACCTGCCGTCACGGCTACCTCGCCGCAGCTCGCTTTGAAGCCCGTATATCTCCTGCCTGATGGTCTGGCGGTCCCAGCCTGACTGATGCGCCAATTCCTCGAGATCATCCAGATAAATTTCGACCATTTCGTTGTACTCCTTGTGCTTCTTCGTCCATCCTCGATGCAGCCCGATCAGTTGATGTGGATCGGTCACGCGCGACCAATGCTTGGGCATATACATCAGGTTGGATGGGGCATCGATATTGGCGCCCGATGCCAGGAATATGGGGTGGTTGCGAAGCGAGTGCGGAATAATGTGTTGGCGTTGATGCCCTGTTTTGGTCGGCATCCACTTCAAGGCCTTCCAGTTCCGCGAACTCTTCCGCTTCAACCCCAGCGGATCGATCCAGTCGAAAACATTCGGAGCGATGCCGTATATATTCTCTCCGGCCCGAAAACCGAGCGGATCCGGTGAAATGTATGTTCCGGCGAGTGAATCGTAATAGCGATAGCGATTATAGTGCAGCCCCGACTCGTCGTCGAAATATTGCCCCTGAAGACGAAGGGGCTGACGGAATCCGGCATACGTGTCGATCGTGCGGCATCCGCCCCAGGCCGTATACGACGCTTCCCACCTCACCTGCCCGCGCGTGTCGACGATGCGAACCGGCGATCCGTTCGGATCGGTTTGATAGAAGAGATGCTGTCTGTCTCCCCCATCGAAGCTCGCGTCGTGCCGATGCTTCAACAACGCCAGGGGACAAAACGTTTCAGGGTAGTAGATCCATTCTTGATCGTTCACGTCTTGCGTGTCGATGGATCCGGTTAGGTCCCTGACGTCGGGTCCGGTGCCATCGACCACGAACTCCCGCGCCAGCGCGTCCCCGTCCCAGAAAAAGCGGCTGACACGTGAACGCCGTTTCGAAGGGGAATGCTGTCGCGAAGCCGGCATTCCGCCGAACTGCGTATGCGACACCTTCCCGATCCGCCGGTGAAGCGCATCGTAGGTGTAGCGCGTGCGCGTGTTCGATTCGCCATCGGTCGCAATGCGTCTTGCCTCGGTTTCGATCAATAACCCGTCGCTGTCCCAGTGCAGCAGCAGATCCTGCGTGGCGTCCCGCCTGCGCACGAGATTTCCGGATAAGTCGAACGTGTAGTGGCAGCCGGCATAGCTACCTTCACGCGTCTGCGCGTGTCGTTCGTGACTCGCGTGCGGCGGCGTTTTCAGCAGGTCGCCCGCCGGATCGAACAAATAGCGTTGCAGCCCACTGGTCGGGTCGACGTGATGCGTCAGTCGTCCTACAGGATCGTATTCGAAGCGCTCGATACCGAGGCGAGCGTCACGCTTTTCGAGCATGTCGCCATTTGCGTCGTACGTATACTCGCTTGCGAACAGCACGCCGGTACCGTTCAAAAACGCCTGTCTCGCCGGTCGCCCGTCTATCCCGTACGACAACTCGCGGCGTAACGCCGTGCCTAGATGCTCGACGCGGATCTGTCCGAGTTCGTCGCGCTCCAGCGTTATCGGCGCTTCGTCGCCGATCCGTATCGTCGTGACTTCATCCAGCTCGTTGTACGCGTATCGGACGGTATGACTGAGCACGGCCATCCCGGCGAGAAGCCGGGTCGTGCGCTCGATTCGGTTTCCCGATTCGTCGTACACGTTGGCAATCGTGAAATCATCGCCCTGTCTTTCTTCGACGACGCGTCCCGCCAGGTCATAGGTGAGTTCGACGCGGCTATCCGGATTCTCCGCGATGACGAGATTTCCGCCGCTATCGTACGTGAGCGTTTCGATGCGAAACCCGTCAGGCTGCCGCGAGTCGGGCACCTGCTTTTGCACGATGCGCCCAAGTGCGTCGGTCCGGTAGACGATTGCCTGTCCAAGCGGGTCGATACTGCGCAGTAGCTGGCCCTGCAAGTCATAGCCATACTGGCGCGACTGCCCGTAGTAGTCGACTTCTTCGACGATCCGCCCCATCGCATCGCGTTGCAGTTCGTAGCGCCTGCCGCGCTCGTCGACGACGCAGACCAGTTGCGCTTCGGTGTCGTACAGGTACTCGACGGCATTTCCGTCGGCCGTCAGGCGTTTGCTGACATGCCCGAGCGCCGAATACTCGAGCTGTGTCACATGTCCGAGCGGGTCGCGATAGCGCGTCAGATTGCCGTCGGCGTCGTAGATGCAGTGGATCTCCAGTCCACCCGGCTCGATGGCCCGAAGAAGATTGCCGTTGCGATCGTATTCGTAACGACTCGTCTGGCCGAGGGCGTTCATGGCTTGAATCAGATTGCCGTGCGAGTCATGGACGTACTGCGTATAGCGGCCGAGCGCATCGCAGCGTGTCGATGGATTGCCGTCGCGATCGTATTCGAACCGGGTCACTCCGCCGCGTGGCCCGACATGCGCAATGAGCTGTCCGCACGCATCGTAGGCGTACCGCGAGGTTGCCTGCGCCGGCGTCGTCTGGGCGAGCAAGTTGCCGCACGCATCCCATTCATAGCGCCACACCCTGCCGCCCGGCGCCGTCACGCAAACGAGCCGGAGATCCTCGTCGTAATCGTTGCGCAAGGTGCTGCCGTCCGGCAGTGTCTGCGCCCGCAGATTGCCGTACACATCGTATTCCCAGGTCGTCGCGCGGCCGGCTGCATCGATGCGCGCGCTCGCTCTGGATTGTGCATCGTATCGATAGGTCGTCACCCCACCCAGCGGATCGGTTTCGGCCACGGGCACGCCGCGCGCGTTGAGCTGCAAGACGGTGGTGTGGCCCAGCGAATCGGTGACCCGCGTTTCCATTCGCTCGCGATCGTAGACGAAGCGATAGTCGAGGACGCCCTCGTCTCCCCACGCACGATCCGCGCGCCAGACGCCGTCGTCGTGCTTCAGGTAGCTGTAGTAAAACGACACGCCGCGCGCGCTGGCATGACGCACCATGCGATGGTCGCTGGCGTACTCGAAACGATGCGGTTGTGTCATCGCATCAATTGCGGCGACCAGGTTTCCCTCGTGATCGTGCTCGTAACGTGCGAGCGGATGCACGCGGCCATCCGCATCGATCAGGGTCAATGACGTCAGCCGTGCGGCGTGCGGCGGATGGCCCCGGCCGCACTCGATGACGCGCTTCGTTGGACCGTCATGCGTGCATTCGACCAGGCGTATGAGGCTGCCGTCCGACTCACGCTCGAAAATCCATGCGTTGCCGTTGAGATCGGCCATGCGATCGACCGGCGCGACCAGCCCGGCACGCTCGTCGGGCTCACTTGCCATTGCGCACCACTGAACCTGACGGTCGGGCGACAACACGAACGCGTACTCGATTCCGGCGGTCGTTCGCAGCACCAGGTGTGCGCCTCGGCGGTATAGGGCGTACCCATGCTGCCAGTCGTACACACGGGCCTGCCACCCCGCCTCGTCAGGCAGCGTGTCGAACGCCGTCGCGTGATCCGTAAAATACGCCGCCGCGCCGACGCCATGCTCGTGCCGTATCAGTTCGAGTCGGGTGTCGGCCGGCGTCAGCCAGCCAACGCCGATCGCGCTCACGTACCGCTCATGGCTCGCATAGCACCGGTCCCACTCGAGCGGCAGACGCCCCGACACCGTGAAATCGCTCTGCTGAACGACGACCTCTCCGGTGGTCGCGTCGACCGGCTCCGCCTTCAGTACGGTGCACCTCAAAAACCCCGGTTTCAAATTCAGCTTGTCTGCCAGCGACTTCGCCCACTCCGACCCGCGAAACGCCTTGAACAGCCCCTTCGCCAGCGCCGCCATGTTGACGATCGGCGGCCCGCCCACCAGCACGGGGCGTCCGGTCGGAATCGGCAGCATGAACGACGTCGGCAGCGACAGATGCTCGCGCTTCGTATGGGCGCCGTTATGCGTTGGCGGTTCCAGCCCGACCGCCCAGCAGCTCATCGCAGGCAGCGCCAGGAAAGCCATCGGATCGTTGTTCGCGAGCACGGTCTTGCTGCCCATGTACGCTTCCGCGTCGTTCGATGGGTCCGGATCGGGCGGCGCGAACGATGCGCCCAGCGGAAAGTGCAGCGACGGCACATGAAACGCGTGCGTGCCCGCTGTCGCGCGCAGCATCCCGTTCACGAAGATAGGCCGGCCGGCGATGCTGCCCATCCCGACGCCGACGCCCGCCGCATTCGCGATGTCGGCGGCCATGGTCGCGCCCTTCAGTACGTATGCGACGGTCGGATTGCTTCCGAGCTTTTTGGCTTCGTTGGAGGCGGCGTTGACTGTGTCGCCGAGTTGCTTCGCGTCGTCCGGATGATCCTCGAGATACTCGACGGCTTTTTCTTCGACGATCGTGAAGGCGATTGCACCGATCACGCCCAGCGCGGCGTTCACATACTCGCGCAGATCCAGCATGAACCCGATATGGGGGTGCGGCAGAAACACGGGCGTCGGGCTCGGTGTGACCATGACTGAATGCAAGTCGACGCCGACGACCGGATCGAGATGCTTGACCGCCGGCAGCCCCATGCGTGTCTCCGATCAGCGGGCACCGCGCAACGCGGCGACTTTCTCGCCGAGTTCGGCGCGGCGCCGGTCGAACGCCCCGACCTGCGACGCCATCCACTCGATGACGAACTGCAGGTTGCTGTTGACACGCGTCGAGTCATCCAGCGCCAATCCCGCATCGAGTGCGTTGAAGCCGGCTTCCAGCGCATGCTCGCGCGCCCCTGCGCGCTCCCAACATATGGCGCTCATGCGCCACGCTTCGACCGTCATCAGCGCATCCTGCGCCGCGGTCGTCGATGCGGCTGCCCGTTCGTAGCAGTAGGCGGCGTGCGCATGATCGTTGTACGTCAGGTGCACGCTCGCCTCGCCGAACAAGCCGTTCGCGACGAGCTTGTGGCCGGCCGGATGGCCGGTGTTCACCGCATGCGCCCCGCTTTCGGCTGCATGGCGATACGCGTCGACGGCCTGCTCGCGATTGCGCCATTTCAGATACGCGGCACCGGCAATCAAATGCACGACGACACACTGGTCGAACCACTTTTCGCGCTCGGCCGCCTTCAGCGCAGCCGCGCGGAGTTCCTCCAGGCGCGCGGGATTGCCGCCTTCGACGGTCTCGCTCATCGCGACGAACAGTCGGCGGAATTCGCCGCTTGATCCGCGCTCGCCCGATTCCGCGAGCAACTCACGCGGCACGCTCGCCATCGCGTACTTGCCTTGTACGACTCGCACTGTGGCCGGATACCGCTGCATCAGTGCTGCGAACGACGCGATCCCGGTACGCGGCACGACGAAGCGCACGCGTTCACCCAGCTTCGGTGCGGCGCCGATGACCGACAACAAGCCGTCCATCCATCGCACCCATGCCGCGTCATCCCGCACGTGCGCCGGCTCCAGCACGAACACCATCGCCGGAAAAACTTCCGGATGGTGCTGCATCAGGCTGTCGGCAACCGTGAGGAGATACAGCACCGGGTGCTTGCCATCGTCATACGGCGCTTGCCAATCCGCACGCACGCCCTGCGCGGCGGACGCGTCGCGCCGGCTGTCGTAGAAAGCGATGAGCTCATCCGTCAGCGCCGACGCATAACCGGCTTCGCTCACGAACGCCGCCCTCATCGTCCTTACCGCACACGACGTCTCGTCCTGAACCTGGAAATACAGCCGCACGAGCGGCGCATCCTTCTCGTCGGTCTGCCAGATCATCAATCGCGCATCGCGATCCTTCGCAAAACGCATCCAGTCCGTATGCGCATCCATGAACCTGCGTTCCACCGGATTGGTCGGCTTCCAGTTCGGCATTCGCGTGAACCTCCGTCACGGATTGAGTTTCAGGACCGTGCCTTCGACCGTGTGCTCGCCCGTGGCCGACGACGTGACCGTCGTTCCGCGCACGCTATGGCTTTGGGAGCCGGTCGATGCGACGTTGACGCCCTGGATCGTGATCGTGCCGTCGCGCTTCATCACGATGCTGGACATCCCGCAGACGAGCGAAAGCTGATCGCCGGCGTTGACGGTGACCTGATGCTGCACGTTCGTCGTCTGGTTCGCGCCGACGTTGACGGTGTGTTCGCCGCCGACCGTGTGCGTATGGGCGTTCGCAATCGTCGATGTACGTGCACCGATTTCCTCAGTATGCGACGACGCAACCAGCGTCTTCATGTCTTGCGAAGTCGTTTGATACATCTGTCCGACGTTCAGCGTCTTGCCTTCGCCGATCGTTTCAGTCTTGGCTTTCGCAACCGTCTCGGTATGTATTCCACCAATGGTCGCGTCGCGATTCGCGGCGATCGTCACGGTTTCGCTATTGCCGACCGTTCGCGTGCGATTCCCCCTCACCCCATGCGTCTCATCCACCCCGATCTGCGCGACCCGGTTCTTGCCGATAGTCACCGTCTCGTTCTGCCCGACACTCCGTTGCCGGTTGTTCTTCACCTGCATCGTCTCGTCGTTTCCGACCGTATGCGTGTGGTTGTTCCCGACGGAAAGCGAATGATCGAGTTCGGTCTCAGCATCGAAATTCCTTTCGGCATGCATCCACAGCTGCTCGGCGCCCTTCTTGTCCTCGAACCGGAATGCGTTGGCATGGTCGGTCGTCCCGCCCGGTGACGAGCGCGACAGCAACCCGCTCTGCGTCGCACTGCCCGGCAGTCCCCACGGCGGCATCTTCTCGCCGTTGTAAACCCGCCCCGTCACGATCGGCTCATCCGGATCACCATTGAGAAAATCGACAACAACCTCATCGCCGACGCGCGGAATCTGCACGCCACCGAAGCCACCCCCGGCCCAAGGGCTCGACACCCGCACCCAGCACGATGAATCCTGGTTGCTCTGCCCATACCGGTCCCAGCGAAACTGCAGCTTCACGCGCCCGTACTGGTCGGTCCAGATCTCCTCGCCGGGCGGCCCGACGACGGTCGCCGTCTGCGGCCCATTGGTGCGCGGCCTCGGCGTCTCTCGCGGCGATCGGTAAGGCAGGCTCGACGGCTGCACGAGCATCATCGTCTGATGGACGACGGCCTCTGCGCCCTGGTCACTCGCATACGCGTTCTCCTGAAACCGGTACTGGCATCGAACGATCAGATATTCCCGATTCTGGTCGGCACGCGGACAATGTTCGAGCGTGAACAGATACCCGGGCGCCGCCCCCCGCACGTCCGTGTCTGCACTCGCCCGCTCATGCTCGGCTTGCTGTTCCTCGAGTCGCACACGGCTGTAATGCGCGCCCGGCGCATCGTCGCGATACCCACCCGGCCATTCGAACGACGCAAAACTGTCGTGATCATGCCCACGCGGATCGACCTTCTGCGACGACAGATCCGCACGCGGCTTCGTATAGTCGTAGTCGCTGGTCTGATGCTTGCCGACGCTCACCTCCTGCGCCGGCAGCCAACCGTCGACGTGTTCCTCGTCGGCGATCGCCGTGCGATCCTGCGCGATGTACGGGATCGTTTCGTAGCCGGGCAACGCGACGTGCGATGACATCGCATCGCACAGCACGAGCGTATGACTGTCGGCCGCGTGCCGGAAATAAAAATAGATGCCCTCGAACTCCATCAATCGCATCACGAACGCGGTGTCGGTCTCGTTGTACTGCACGCAGAACTCGCGCGGCACGTACGCATCGGTCAGCTTGTTCTCGATGGGGAAGCCGTAGGGCGCGAGCACTTCCTGCACGATGTCGGGCACGGTGCGATTCTGGAAAATTCGGCAATCGGAGCGGCGCGTCGCGAGCCACAGCCACGGCCGCACGATCAGCTCGTAGCCGTAGTGCCGTTCGGCGCGCCGGCCGGCCAGCGTCGCGCGCACGACGATGCCGTTCAAGTAACGCGTCGACAGGTCCTGCTGCTCGATCCGCACGGTCACGGGCTTGCCGAGCATGTCCTTCAGCGACAGGCTATGGCTGTCCGCCAGCGCCTCGATCCGGAATTCGAACAGGCGGCCGAGTTCGTCGCTGCCGTCGAGCGTATGGAATTTCAGGTCGTCGCCGTGCGGGCTGTCGAGTGTGAATACGCGATTCACGTCGTTCCCTCCTCGTCGAACCGGTAAGCGAATTCGCCGCCGGCCGCGCTCACCTCGATCGAAGCCAGCGCGCGGCCTTCGAGCGTGGCCTCGAGGATCGCGCGGCCGATGCGCGGCATCACGGTATGCGTGAGGATCGCGTCGACCATGCGGCCGCCGGATTCGATCGTCCGGCAGCGCTCGACGATCAGCGCGGTCGCCGAATCTGTGCAGCGCAGCCGGATCCCGTGATGCAGATCGATCCGCTTCTCGAAGCGCCGCAACTGCAACTCGACGATGCGCGCGAGCGTCGCATCGGTCAGCGGGTAGTACGGCACGACGGTCAGCCGGCCGAGCAGCGCGGCGGGGAACACGTCGAGCAGCGGCGCGCGCAGCGCATCGGCAAGCGTCTGCATGTCGGGCAGGCGCTCGGGGTCGCGGCACAGCTGCATCACGCGATCGGCGCCGACGTTCGACGTCAGCAGGATCACGGTATGCCGGAAGTCGATGTCGCGCCCTTCGCCATCTTCCATCCAGCCCTTGTCGAACACCTGGAAGAACATCTCGTGCACGTCGCGGTGCGCCTTCTCGATCTCGTCGAGCAGCACGACGCTGTACGGCCGCCGGCGCACGGCCTCGGTGAGCACCCCGCCTTGCCCGTAGCCGACGTAGCCGGGCGGCGCGCCCTTCAGCGTCGATACCGTGTGCGCCTCCTGGAACTCGCTCATGTTGATCGTGATCGCGTTGCGCTCGCCGCCATACAGCGTGTCGGCCAGCGCGAGCGCGGTCTCGGTCTTGCCGACGCCGGACGGCCCGCACAGCAGGAACACGCCGTGCGGTTTGGTCGGGTCGTCGAGCTTCGCACGTGCGGTCTGAATCCGTTGGGCGATCAGTTCGACCGCATGGTGCTGGCCGACGACACGTTCGCCGAGCGTTTCGGCGAGCTTGAGCACGGCTTGCGTCTCGTCGCGCACCATCCGGCCGAGCGGGATGCCGGTCCAGTCGGCGACGACGGCGGCGACCGCATGCGTGTCGACGGCGGGCAGCACGAGCGGTGCGTCGCCTTGCATCTCGGCCAGCGCCTGCTGCGCGGCTGTGAGACGCGACAGGACATCGGCGCGTGCGTCGCTGGTGAGCGCGCGCGACGGCGCGTCGTCGAGCAGCGCGGCGCGCGATTCGACGATCGAGGCCAATGCGTCGCGCTCGGCTTGCCAGCGCGTATCGAGCCGATCGAGCTCCGTCTGCACGGCGGCAAGCTCGGCATCGATCGCGTCGCGCCGCGCGGTGTCGCCGCTGCCGAGCGCGCACTCGCGCGCGATCCGTTCCCGCTCGACGCGCAGGCCGTCGATGCGTCGGCGCGCGTCCTCGATCGGAGCGGGCACTGCGTGCTGGCTGACGGCGACGCGCGCGCAGGCCGTGTCGAGCAGGCTGATCGCCTTGTCCGGCAACTGCCGCGCGGGAATATACCGATGCGACAACGTCACGGCGGCCTGAAGCGCATCGTCGAGCATCAGCACGCGGTGGTGGGCTTCGAGCTTCGCGGCGAGGCCGCGCAGCATCGTCACGGCGGCGGCCTCCTCGGGTTCGAGAACATGCACGAGCTGGAAGCGCCGCGTCAGCGCGGGATCCTTCTCGATGTACTGCTTGTACTCGGACCAGGTGGTCGCGCCGATGGTGCGCAGCAGGCCGCGCGCGAGCGCCGGTTTCAGCAGGTTCGCGGCGTCGCCGGTGCCGGCCGCCCCGCCCGCGCCGACGAGCGTATGGACTTCGTCGATGAAAAGGATCGTCGGCCGCTCGGACGACATCGCTTCGTCGATCACGCCGCGCAGGCGGCTCTCGAATTCACCCTTCACGCTCGCGCCGGCCTGCAGCAGCCCGATGTCGAGCAGGCACAGCGCGACGTCTCGCAGAGACGGCGGCACGTCGCCGGCGGCGATGCGCAGCGCAAAGCCTTCCGCGACAGCGGTCTTGCCGACGCCGGCCTCGCCGACCAGCAGCGGGTTGTTCTGCCGGCGCCGCAGCAGGATGTCGACGATCTGGCGGATCTCCGTGTCGCGCCCGACGACGGGGTCGATCTCGCCTGCCCGCGCTCGGGCGGTCAGGTCGACGGCGAAGCGCGCCAGGGCCGAGCCTTCCGCGGCTGGCACACCGCGCATCGCGGCGGCGTCGGCGCCAAGGGCCGAGTCGCCACGCGCAGCCGGTTGCGCCTCGGGCGAACCGTCGACAATCGATGCGAGTTCGTCGGCGAGCACGTCGGGCACGATGCGCTCGAACTCGCGTGCGATCGCGTACAACACGTTGCGCAACTGCGGCGTCTTCAGGATCGCGAGCAGCAGGACCGCGCCGCGAATCCGCGTCGCGTCGTATTTCAAGGTCGCATAGACCCACGCACGCTCGACCGCGTCGTCGATGTGCACGGACAGGTCCGACACCGATCCCGCGCCACGCGGTAGCCGATCGAGCGACGCGACGAGGCCGCGCTCGATCGCGGCCTCGTCGATCTCGAACCGGCGCAGCACGCGCTGCAGGTCGCCGTCGGGCCGCTGCAGGAGCTGCTTGAACCAGTGCGCGAGTTCCACGTACGGATTGCCGCGCAGCCGGCAGAATCCGGTCGCCTGCTCGAGCGTCTCGTAGAGGAGCGGGTTGAGCTTTCCGAACAGGTTGACGCGGCCGATATCGGACATGACGGTTCCCGTTTAGGCGATTTCGCGATGAGGGACGGCGCCGGTGCGCGGTGGGCCGCCACGGCGCGCGTCGTAACGGACGACGAGATCGCGCGCGGGCCCCGCGTCGAGTCGTTGCCCGAGCCACGCGGTACGGCCGAGGCCCTGCGGCACGCCGAGCGCGATCGCGGGCACCGCGTCGGCCGCCAGTTCGAGCTGAACGTCCCAGTCGAACTCGATGCCGACGTATTCGCGCACCCAGTGCGCGAGCTGCCGCGCGTGCGGGCCGCCCGGCAGGAAGCGCCGGTACGCGTCGAGCGACAGTGGCCCGAGCACGATCCGGAAATGGGACTGCGCGTCGCGCACCGCGATGCCGAGCGCGACGCCGCCGACGCGCAGGGTCGGCCGCGTCGCACGGATCACGCAGCGCTGCGAGCGCTCGATCGCGACCCAGCGCGGCACGTGCTCGACGATGCGCGCGTTGACGCCGAAATGGCGTCGCAGGATCTGCACGAGCCCTTCCGGGTTGCGCGTGTGTCGCACGAGATGACCCGCGTGGAAATAAAGCGCATGCGGCGCGAGCGTGTCGGCGGCCGTGCGTTCCGCATCGGCCTGCGCGGCCGGCCTGTCGTCATGCGCGGTGCGCCCGATGAGGCTCGCGACATACGCGTCGAACCGTGCGCGCCCGGGACGATCGAGGCTCACCGTCGGTTGCGCGTCGGCCCATGCGCGGTAGAACAGCAGGATCAGCCGGTGATGAAACAGGTCCGCGAACGCGGCGAAGGTCGGGTCGTCATGCTGGGCCGCGCGCTCGTGCGCGTATTCGGTCAGGTGGGTCGGCAGCGGACCGTTCGGTCCGAACAATCCGAAACCGTGGATCGCGATGCGCGGCCGCGTGGCGCCGCCGTCCCCATCGTATGCGCCGGCCACCATCGACGCCGCGAATGCGAGCGACGGCTGTTGCCCGAGCCGCACCGGTTCGTCGCGCGGCCGCGCGGCATGGCCGAGCGGTGCGCGGCCGGACGACAGCGCGTCGAGCCAGCGCAACGCCTGGAACAGGTCGTAACCATGCGGCGCGGCGCGTAGTTGCGCCCACCACGCATCGCGGCGGGCGGATTCGACGGCCGATCGAGCGCCGGGTGGCGTGCCGTGTTTCATATCGCTGGCCGTCTGCCGATGCGCGCAGGCCAGTGCGCGAGCGTGCCGCGCTGCACGCTGGTCAGCACGCATTCGGCGAACGCATTGATCGAAACATGCCGCGCGAAGAACTGTTCGAGCACCGCGCCGAGCAGGAACGGGCTGTCGCCGGAGAACGCATGATCGTCGACGGTCACGTCGACCTGCACGCCGCGTCCGAACATCAGCGGGCCGAGCGCCGGCAGCCGCCGGAACACCGGCGAGAACGCGACGCGCCGCACGCCGTCGATCTGCCGGCGCATCGCGGCATCGGCCGGGTCGGCGTGCAGGCCGAGCAGCTCGCGCAGCGCATGCGCGCCCTCGTCGTCGTCGAGATCGGTCAGCGTCTGGCGGGCGAGCCCGAGATGGCGAACGAGCCGCCAGGCCGTCTGTGCGTCGGCGATCGGCGGGCGCGGCCGCGACGGGCCGCGAATCGCGACGATGCGCTCGACGGGCGCCGAGATGCGCAGCGTGAATGCGTTCGCATCGCCCGGCGGCAGCAGCAGCGCGAGATCGCGGTTCGTGCACAGCGTGTCGACGGACAGGTAGCGCATCGTCTCGTCGTACGGCGCGCACTGGCTGTCGACGAGCGACACGTAGGTTTCGCTGCCCACGTAGCCGGTGCGCGTGCCGTTCGCGCGTGCCTGCGCGGACACCAGCCGAGGCTCGCGCCGCACCGTGTAGTACGCGCCGTAGTTGCCGTCGTCGCGCGCGAACGACGCATGAAACGGCCGGAATTCGCGCGACTGGCCATCGTCGCGCTGCTCGCTCGCAAGCCGCTGCACGGCATAGACTTCGTGATCGAGCGGCCGGCTGCGGTCGACGACGACATGATGCTCGCGCGCGCCCGGCTGCAACAGGATGCGGTCGCCGCGACGTGCGAACAGGTTCATGGCCGGTGTGCAGTTCAGCGCCAGATGCCGCGCATCGACGGCCGCCTCGAGCGCGGCGTCGTGGCGATCGAACAGCACGGTCAGCTCGCATTCGTCGCCGGTGGCGCGCGCGAGCGCGGCGCACAGCCCGCCGATGCTGAAGAACAGAAAGCGCGCCGGAAACGCGAAATACTCGCGCAACAGCCGGTAGCCGTGGAAGCTGCGCCCGTCGTCGGGCAGGATCGCCTGCGCCGGATCGAATCCCTCGTGGACGATCGCGTCGGCGTCGAGCGTGTGCAGCCAGCGCGGCGGCTGCCCCGGGTCATGGCAGACGACGCCGAGCGCATGCGAGGCGATCAGTTCGAGCAGGTGCAGCGCGTCGCGTTCGGGGCCCGCGAGATGAAAGGCCAGCCGCTCGAGTGGCAGTTGCGCCAGCCTGGCGCCGCCGCGCGCCTTGAGCCGGATGCGCAGCGCGCCGCGCACGTCCTGGCGTGCCGGCACGGCGCCGCGCGGCAGCCATGACGGCGCGCCGGTGACGGCCGCATCGGTCAGCTCGAGCGGCCACAGCGTCAGGTCGTGCGCGGTACGGAATTCGCACGCAGTCTGTTCGGACGCGGCCGGGCGCGCGCGCAACGCGGTGCCGGCCGGCAGCCGCCAGCCCTGCGCGAGACTGCCTTCGTTCAGCATCGGCGCAAACCGCACGATCGCCATCGACGGCAACGGCGCGAGGTAACCCGGATACACGGCATCGAGCAGCGCCTGCGTGAAGCGCGGAAACTCGGCATCCATCTTCAGCTGCACCCGCGCGGTGAGGAAGCTGAAGCCTTCGAGCAGCCGTTCGACGTACGGATCGGGCGGCCCCGATTCGGTGAACCGCAGCCGCGCGGCGACCTTCGGGAACTGCTGCGCGAATTCGTCGCCGAGCTCGCGCAGGTACGCGAGTTCGCGGTTGTAGTAGTCGAGCAGGCGCGTATCCATCGTGTTAGTTTCCTGCCGCCGGCCGCAGCGACATCGCGCCCGTCTCGAGATCGAGGTCGGAGCGCAGCACGAATTCGACCGGATGCGGAATCGACCACAGCGTGCCGCGGATCTCGAACAGCAGCACGTTGTGACGCCGTTCGCCGGCGCGCCCGTCCGATGCATCGGCGATGCTGCGGACCTCGACGCTGTCGGGCGCGATGCGCGGCTCGAAGCGCACGATCGCGTCGCGGATCGACGCCTCGACCGACATGCGCTCGACACCCGACATCGGCTTGCCGACGAGCGGCCGCATCCCGTAGTTGAGCACCGAGGCCTGCGCGTGCGCGAACGCCGTCCAGTCGACGAAGCCGTCCTCGGCGTTGCGCGTATTGAGCAGCCACGCAAGATCGCGCAGCACGGCCGCGCGCAGGCGCTCGGCGCCGATCCCTTGCGTGCCGGGCAGATCGGCCGTGCGCTGCGGCGCGTCGTCGGTCAGCCGGTCGAGCAGCGCGGGCTGCAGCCGGTCGCGCATGCCGCCGTGCCGGCCGGCGCGGGCGTTCGGATCGTCCATCGTCGTCGCTCCGCCGTCACATCTCGGTGTTTTCCTTGATGTTCCAGCCGACCGACACCTCGGCACCCTTGCCGCCGTTGTCGTTCTGCTGCCAGTACTGCTTCTTCACCTTCGCGGCCTGGAAGCCGTAGTGCATCATCAGCCGGTCGGCCGCGTCGCCGGGATCGATGCCCGCGACCTGCGCGGACGTGACGAGCACTTCCTGCAGCGTCACGCGCATGAACTCGACCTGCGTGCCGCCGGTCTTGCACGCGGAAATCTCGACCTTCGGCAGGTGCTTGCCGCTCGCGCAGTTCTTGACGATCGCGGGCGCACCCTTGTCCATGTATGCGGCCACGACGAGATCGTTGAAGCTCGCCTTGCCCGCGTTGCCGCCGCTGCCACTCGCCATCGCGCCCGGCTGGCTCGCGCCCCACGTGAACGATTCGATGTCGGTCCATCCCTTGTGCTGCGCGTCCGCCGATTCGCCGGTCACGCCGTCCACCTTCATAAACATTGCCACGCCCATTGCCGTCTCCGTTTCGGTGCGAAATCAGGTTGAATGCCGGGTCGAATGCCGTATCGAATCCCCGTTGCCGCTCACTCGTTCACCGCCTTCGCGGACGGCAGCCGCGAGATGAGCCGCAGCGACACGGTGAGCCCTTCGAGCTGGTAGTGCGGTCTCAGGAAGAATTTCGACGTGTAGTAGCCGGGGTTGTCCTCGACCTCGTCGACGACCACCTGCGCGGCCGCCAGCGGCTTGCGCGACTTGGTTTCCTGCGACGAATTCACGGGGTCGCCGTCGACGTAGTTCATGATCCAGTCGTTGAGCCAGCGCTCCATGTCGTCGCGCTCGCGGAACGAGCCGATCTTGTCGCGCACGATGCATTTCAGGTAGTGCGCGAAGCGGCAGCACGCGAACAGGTAAGGCAGGCGGCCGGACAGCCGCGCGTTCGCGGTCGCGTCGGGGTCGTGATACTCGGCCGGCTGGTACAGCGACTGCGCACCGATGAACGCCGCGAAATCCGAGTTCTTCCGGTGCACGAACGGCATGAAGCCGTTTTTCGCGAGCTCGGCCTCGCGGCGGTCGCTGATCGCGATCTCGGTCGGGCATTTCTGGTCGACGCCGCCGTCGTCGGTCGGGAACGTGTGGCTCGGCAGCCCTTCGACCGCCCCGCCCGACTCGACGCCGCGGATCGACGAGCACCAGCCGTACAGCTTGAACGAGCGGTTGATGTTCGCGGCCATCGCGTAAGCCGAGTTCGCCCACGTGTAGTGGTCGTGATTCGCGGCGTCGGTGTCTTCCTCGAAGTCGAATTCGTCGACCGGATTGGTGCGCGCGCCATACGGCAGCCGCGCGAGAAAACGCGGCATCGCGAGGCCGACGTAGCGCGAATCCTCCGACTGTCGCAGGCTGCGCCAGCCCGCGTATTCGGTGTTCTGGAAGATCTTGGTGAGGTCGCGCGGATTCGACAGCTCCTGCCACGAATCCATCTGCATCAGTTCCGGCGACGCGCCCGCGATGAACGGCGCGTGCGCGGCCGCCGCGATCTTCGACAGCTCGCCGAGCATCTCGACGTCCGGCGGGCTGTGATTGAAGTAGAAGTCGCCGACGAGGCAGCCGAACGGCTCGCCGCCGAACTGCCCGTATTCCTCCTCGTAGATCTTGCGGAACAGCGGGCTCTGGTCCCACGCGACGCCCTTGTAGCGCTTGAGCATCCGCGCGACCTCGTTGCGCGACGCCGGCAAGGCCTTGATCTTCAGCAGCTCGTCGGTCTCGGTGTGCGTGACGAGGTAATGCAGGCCGCGCCATGCGCCTTCGAGCGTCTGGAATTCGTCGTGATGCAGGATCTGGTTGATCTGTTCGGATAGCTTCCGGTCGATCTCCGCAATGATCTGCTTCACGCTGCCGTATGCGTCGGTCGTCATGCCGACCGTATGTTCGAGCGCCTGCTGCGCGAGCGTGCGCACTGCGCGCTCGACCGACTCGCGCGCCTCGGCGGTCTTCGGCTTGAACTCCTTCTGCAGCAGCGCGGCGAACTCGCCGTGCGCGACGGCCGGCTGCGCGGCGTCGCGGGTGTTGCGAGTTTCTGCGCGGGACTGGACGGGGTCATTCATCGCGGGCCTCCGGTTGGGTCGCGTCGCCGGCCTGCGCGTCGGCGCGCGGTTCGCGCACGAGCGTCTTCAGCAGGTCGGGATCGTTGATCGCGCGCTCGATCAGCTGCTCGGCGCCGTGCTTGCCGTCCATGTACGACAGCAGGTTCGACAGCTCGGTGCGCGCATCCAGCAGCCGACGCAGCGCGTCGACGTTGCGCGCGATCGCCGCCGGCGAGAAATCGTCGATCTGCTCGAACGTCATGTCGACGTTGAGCATCCCTTCGCCCGTCAGCGTGTTGGGCACGTGGAACGCGACGCGCGGCGCGACCGACTTCATCCGCTCGTCGAAGTTGTCGACGTCGATCTCCAGGAACTTGCGCTCCGGTAAATCCGGCAGCGGCTCGGCGCGCTTGCCCGCCAGGTCCGCGATGACGCCCATTACGAACGGCAGCTGCACCTTGCGCTCGGCGCCGTAGGTCTCGACGTCGTACTCGATCTGCACGCGCGGCGCCCGATTGCGCGCGATGAACTTCTGTCCGCTGCCTGCCGCCTTGGTTCTGTCCGTCATCGTCCGCTCCTTCACATCGATCAGATTGTGCATGTACGTCGCCGCCGCCGGGCGGCTTGCCTCATTCGCTCCGCTCGCCGCTCAGCAGGTCCAGCTTCGGCAGGCTCTCCGGAGCGAGGTCCCGGATGATTTCGTAGAAGTCGAGCGCGAGCAGCCGCTGCGCGCGCCGCAGCAGCAGCGGCGCCGGGTGGCTCGGCTCGTGCAGTTCGAAATAGCGGCACATCTTGTCGAGGCCGAGCCGCACGTCGTCGCGGCTCGCGACCTCGGCATCGCGCCAGGCCTGTCCGTTCGGCAACGCGGCCGGCGCGGACGCGGCGTGCGCGGCGCCGGATGCGGCCGGCGTTGCCGGAATCGAACCGTCCGCCGGCCGTGCCGCTTGCACCGGTGCCGGCTCCGGCATTTCGCGCACGATGCGTTGCAACGCCTTTTCCGTGTCGCTCGCATCGGGCGACCATTCGCTGCCGAGCCGGTCCGTGACGTGCGTGCGGATCGCATCCAGCGCACCCAGCACCGCGCGCACCGCGTCGATCGGCGCGCGGCCGTCGTCGCGTGCGGTCGACAGCGCGGCGACCAGGCCGTCGCGGCTGCCTGCCGCCGGGTCGCCCGTTTCGTCGCGGCCGTCGAGCGCGCGTTCGGCGTCGCGCACGCTCGGGCCGCCGTCGAACAGCGGCTGGCGCCGCGCCGCGCGCGCGCATTCGTGCGCGCCGGCGACATCGGCGAGCGCGTTCATTCGCAATGTCGGATCCGGTTCGCCATCGGCGTCGAGACGCGGATGGAGGTCGTCCCACCAGCGCGCGATCAGGCCGGCGACGACCGCGAGCCCGTCCGCGTAGCCGGGAATGCCGTGCTGTTCGGTCCAGCTGCGCGCGAGATACGCGGCGACACGCAAGTCCTTCGTCCGCTCGCCCAGCGCGAGTGCGAGGCGCTCGACCGCGCGCCAGTCGGGCGTCTCGGCCGGAATCACGGTGTCGCCGTATTGCTGCTCGGCGCGCGGTGTCGCCCGCTCCTGAAGCTGCAGGAAGTCGGCGTCGTATTCGAGGTTCGGACCGCACGGGGCTTCGGGCGAGACCGCCGCCAGCAGCCGGTCGACCAACCCGGCGCGCGGCGTCGCGGCTGGCAAACCGGGCGACGGCGAGGACAATGCGGCGGCGGCCAGCGCCGCCTGGCTGACGTCATTCGAATGCATAGTCGATGTTGACCGGTTTGCTGCCGAAGTCGATCGCCACGGTGCGGTGCAACGGCGGCAGCGAGCCGTTGCGGATCTCGATCTGATAGACGCCCGGTGTCAGCGACACCGAGCGCAGCGGCGGGCTCGCGCCGCGCCGTGCGCCGTTCACGTACACGTCGCCCCACGGGCGCACGTTGAAACGGACCTGGACGGTCTCCTGTTTCGGCGGGCGCTGCTCGACGGCCGGCGCGTTGATCGCCGCGACGGCTGTCGCCGCTTCCGATGGCGACGCCGGCGCGGGCACCGGTGCTGGCACCGGTGCGGCCGACGGCGACGCAGCAGCCTCCGACGGCGACACGTTGACGACGCGCTCCGATGCGTCGAGGCTGCCGGCCGGCGCGATGGTCGCGCTCGAACCCGCTTGCGACGGCGTGACGCCCGCGATGTCCGTGGCGGTCGTCGCGACCTGCGGCGCGGAAACGGCAGCCACCGCGGCGGGCTTGCTGGCCGGCGCGGCGGCCAGCGATGGCGGCGGCACCTGCGCGGACGATCCGCCCGGCATGCTCGACGGCGGCACGACGATCGGCGTCGGGCCGTGCTGCGCGAGCATCGCATCCGACGCACCGGCCGAGGACGCGACGCCGGCCGGCGGCTGGCTTGCGCCCGCTTCCGGTTCGCCCGCGACTTTCGCGGGATGCGACAGATAGGTCGCGGCGATGCCAACGACGATCAGTGCTGCCAGCGCGCCACCCACGTAGGTCTTCGTGCGCCGGTTGCCCGCCGCGATGAACGATGGGCGGCGCGGCGGGTGGATCGGAGGCAATGCACCCGGCGAGGGCGTGGATGTGGAGGCGCCAGCAGCGCCAGCAGCGCCAGCAGCGCCAGCAGCGCCAGCAGCGCCAGCAGCGCCAGCAATCGGCAGTGCCGTTCCGTTCAGGTTCCCTGTATCCGTTGCACGGCCTTGCTCACTGTCCGCCCCGGCGCTTGCCGATCGCATGCCGGCATCGCCATGCATTTCGGTCTTCGAAGCCGACCGGTCGTTGTGCGACGCTTCCTTTGCATGCTCCTCATCATCTTCACGTCCATCGGATAGCCCCGTTTTCGCGGAGGGCGACAACGCCTGCGATACGGATGACGAAGCAGTTGAAGAAGCGGACGACGCCTGTGAAGCCGGCGCTCCCGCAGCCGCACCCGAAACGCCGGAACCAACCTTCCCTGCTCCGCCGCCCCCGGCATCGGCCGCCGGCGACACAACGGCCGCACCATACCCGCCGCCCGTCCGGTCGAGATCGCGCAACCCGAGTTCCGTCGCGAACGCCGCGACCGACTCCGGCCGATCCGGGATCCGCAACTGCAACGCGTGATCGATCGCCGCGAGGAACGCCGGGCTGTACACCTCGCCGGCCGGCAACTCGCGCGACGCGAGCGGCCGGTACGTGTCCTTGATGCTGCGCACGACGGCCGCGGGCGGCAGTTCACCGGTGATCAACGCGTGCATCACCGCGCCGAGCGCGTAGAGATCGGTCCATGGCCCCTGGCTGAACGCGGGGTCGTCGGTGTATTGCTCGATCGGCGCGTAGCCGGGCTTGATCATCATCGCGCCGTCGTCGACGAGATCGCCGATCCGCTTGCGCGCCGCGCCGAAGTCGAGCAGGATCGCGCTGCCGTTCGGGCGGATCAGCACGTTGTCGAGCGCAACGTCGCGATGGAAGCACTGCGCGCGATGCAGCGTGTCGAGCGCGCCGAGCAGCGCGCCGACGATGTTGCGCAATTGCGTCTCGCTCATCCGCACACCGCCGTCGAGCAGCTGCTTGAGCGTGCGCCCCTCGTAGAACGGCATCACCATGTATGCAGTGCCATGGCTCTCCCAGAAATGCAGCACCTTCACGAGCCCCGGATGGTCGAATTGCGCGAGCAGGCGCGCCTCGTTGAGGAACGCGCCGCGTCCCGCGTCGAACGCCTGGGCGAACCGCTCGGAGCGCAGCGACACCGTGTAGTCGCCGCCGCGCGTCGCGAGCATCGACGGCATGTATTCCTTGATCGCGACCGCGCGCCGCAACGTGCGGTCGAACGCGCGATAGACGATGCCGAAACCGCCGATGCCCAGCACCTCGTCGAGCTGCAGCTCGCCCAGGCGATGACCGAGCGGCAGCGGCCGCACCGTGAATTCGGGCGCGTCGCCGCGGGTCGCCGTGTCGTGCTCGTTGTCTCTCGATGAAGGGTCCTTCATGTCTACCTCGCGATACCGCATCCGTATTGCCTG
Organism: Burkholderia sp. BCC1993; assembly: GCF_905339865.1. Taxonomy (NCBI): domain Bacteria; kingdom Pseudomonadati; phylum Pseudomonadota; class Betaproteobacteria; order Burkholderiales; family Burkholderiaceae; genus Burkholderia; species Burkholderia sp. BCC1993. Next base: position 21,312 of record NZ_CAJPGZ010000024.1, read on the forward strand.
CGTTGCCTGCCTCCGACCGCCGACCGGCACCGTCAGCGACCGCCGAACAGCGTCAGGAACAGCGCGTTGTCGGGCGCGCCCGTATGCGCATGCGTGCGCAGCGGCGAGCCGTCGGCGCGATTGGTCCACCAGAAGCTCGTCCCGCCGTGCGGATCGAAATAGCCGGACAGCCCGGGCCATGCGGCGAGCGCCGGCCGCTCCGGCAGCGTCGCCGTGATCCCGTCGACCACGTCCGCCGTCGGCCCGTCGCCCGGTGCGAGCCGCACGCGGTCGAGCGTCTCCTCGAGGTCGACCGGCGCGCGCGCATGCCGGATCGCGTCGAGCAGTGCATGGCCGATCTGCCAGTAGAACGCGTCGGCGGCGTCCGGCAGCCCGTTCCAGTAATCAGCCGCCGGCATCGCCAGCGTGACGATCACCGGGTAGTAACGCCCGACGCGGTCGCAGCTCGGCGCGAGACAACCTGCCTGCACGCACGACGCGCCGGCGCCCGCCGGCACCAGGAAATTCCAGACCGGCGCGACCGTGTAGTGGCGCGCGATCTCGTCCGGGCCGCGCTGGCGCATCGCGGCCATCCCCTGCTGAAGCCAGCGTTCCCACCACTGCGCGAGCGCATGCGGCAGCCGGCTGTTCACGAAGTCGCCGGCGCCGGGAATCTTTCCGTACCAGGCCGGGGCGTCGCCATCGGCGCGCGCGAGCGGCGGGAGGCGGCTCATTGCTTCGGAGGGCATGTAAAGGACTCCATCTGGGGCAGCCTGAACGGATTGCGGACACTGCCCGCATTCACCTGCAGCACGAGCGGTTTGCCGTCGACGGTGAAGCGCGCGACCATCTGGTCCGACCCGCGCCCGGCCGACACGGCCGCGCGGTCGAACAGCCGGTGCAGCGCCCACGGCCCGTCGGTCGTGAAGCCGTCGGTCGCGCCGGCCTGCCCCGACACCTGCAGGCGCACCTGGTTGCTGCCGCGCGTGCCCGGCCAGTCCACCGCGCTCTGCACGAGCGGGCCGTGCGCATAACGGACGATCTGGCCGTCGACATCGAGCACCATCTCCGTGAGCGACGGATCCATTTCGAGCGGCTGGATCTGCACCTTCAATTGCGCGGTGCGTGCGCCGCCGCCGAAATACACGTCGCGAATCACCGCGGCCTTCTCGAACGACGAAAGCATCGCGGCGGCCGCCGGATCGGCGTCCGCATTGCGGTTCGCGAAACGCCACGGGTGCGACGTCGTATCGACGATCGACTGCAGGTTCTTCTGGTAGAAATCGTCCATCAGGCCGCCCGGCGCGAACATCTGCGCGAAATCCGCCGGTGCGACGTCGCGCGACGATCCGCGCGCGAACGGGTAGCGACCCGCGATCGCCTGCCGGCAGAAATCACCGACGTTCGCGCCGGCCCGCTGCGCGACGCTGCGCTGCTCGACGGTCGCGACGCTGCCGTTCGCGACGTTCGACAGGTCGTCGAGCACTTCACGGAACGGCGTGGGCAGCCGACCGGCCTGCGCTTGCAGCCGCGCGGGCGCGTCGGACGGCGGCGGCTGGGCGCCGCTGCGCAGTGCATCGTCGGTGGCCGTCAGGTACGTATAGAGCGCGTCGATCGACTTCAGCACCGCGTCGAATGCCTGCGCCTGATCGCCGCTGCCCGGCGCGAACGCGCGCAGCCCGGCGAAGTGGCTGTCGACCACCTGTTCGGGGCTCGCGGGCGCCGCGGCTGACGGATTCGCGTCGCTCGCGCCCTGCCCCGCGAAGATCTGCGACAGCGAACTGCGCGCCTCGTCGACCTTGTCCTGCGCGCGCGACGCGAGATTGCGCGCGCCGCCCGGCGCATCGCCGAGCGCCGTGTCGCGCGAGAGCGCGATCATCAGCCGGGTGAGCGGCGAATCCGCCGACGACAGCGCGCGCGCGACCTGGATGCTCTGCGCGAGCGTCGCCGTGCGCTGCAGCTTGATGTCGGCGAGATAGTCGTCCCAGATCTTCAGATAGTCGTTCAGGTACAGCTGGCGGATGTCGCGCGCCCATGCGGCGGCGTCGTTCGGCCCGGGGATCTCGGACAGCCCGAGATTCAGCACCCACACCTCCTCGCGCCCGTATGCGTCGACCTCGCCCGCGAGGCGCGGCGCGAACACGTTCCGATAGCCGTTGCGCGTATACAGACCCGGCACGCCTTCCGACAGCGGCTTGCCGCTCTGGCGGCGGAACACGAGCGACGCGTCGGGCCCCACCGCGCGCGCGACGCTGAAATCGAACGCGGACGTCGCCGTCCGCAGCGTGCGCGTGAGCTGGCGATACAGCCGCTGCGAGAATGGCACCTGCCGCAGCCGGTCGCGTACGTCGGCCACGAGCCGCTCGTTCATCGGATACGGCGACACGGCCACCCGGTTGCCGAACAGCGCGGCGAGATGCGCGCGCAGCGCCGAGCGTTCGGCCGGCGAGAAATCGGGCGGCAGCGAGCGCTCCATTTCCAGGTCGACGACGGCCTGCACGAACGCAGGATCGTAATGCGCGCTGTCATACAGCATCAGGTAGGCCTTCAGCGCCGCGTACGCGTAGTCGGTTTCGTCCGGCCGTGCATCGCCCAGCGCGGCCTCCATCCGGCGCGCGGCGATCGGCAGCAGCACGTCGTCGAGCGCGCGCCGGTACACGGCGTCGACGGCCTCGTCGATCTTCTCGCCCTGAAACAGCCCCCAGCGGTACGCGAGCGGTGGATGCGAGCGGTCGACGCCGCCGGCATTCGCAAGCCCGCCGAGCGCATCGAGCACCGGCAGCAGCCGCGCGATGTCGGTCGCATCCGAGAACTTCGCGCCGGCGATCTGCCCATCGACGGCGGGTACCTGCTGCGCGATCCGGTCGAGATACGCGCGATTGTTCGCATAGCTGCGCAGCCAGGCAGCCAGCACGACCACGCTCACGAGCGCGAGGAGCGCATAGCCGGCGATCTGCAACACGCGCCGCTTCTGATGCCAGCGCAGGTCGCTGCCGGCGAGCGCGGCTTCGCGGAAGATGTGCTCCTGCAGCAGCGACTTCAGGAAGAAGCTGCGCCCGGTCGAGCCGACCTGGGCAACCGGCGGCACGCCCTCGATCTTCAGGAAGCGCTTGATGCCGCTCATTACGCGGTCGAACGCAGTGCCTTCCTGCGTGCCGCTCGTCAGGTACACGCCGCGCAGCATCGGCATCGGCTCGAAGCTCGACACGGAAAACACTTCGGCGACGAACTGGCCGAGCATGTCCTGCAAGTCCGCGACCTGCTGCGGCAGCAGGTACGCCATCTCGCGCTGGCGCGCATCGGTCTGCGTCGCGAGCAGCTCGGGCAGCCCGTCGTTCAGCCGCTGGTGCAGCAGCCGGTATTCGCGGTCGAACGCGGCACGCAGGTCGAAGCCCGGCGCCTCGCTCTGCGCGAGCGGGAACGTGAAGCCCCACACCTGCGCGCATTCCGCGCGGCCGAAGCCGCCGAAATACTCGGCGAAGCCGGCCAGCAGGTCGGCCTTCGTCACGAGCAGGTAGACGGGAAACCGGATGCCGAGCTGGGCGCGCAGCTCGAGCAGCCGCTTGCGCAGCACCATCGCGTGCTGCGTGCGCTCGGCTTCCGACGCGCCGACCAGATCGGCGACGCTGATCGTCAGCATCGCACCGTTCAGCGGCTGGCGCGTGCGGTACTTCTTCAGCAGCTCGACGAAGCCTTTCCACTCGGCTTCGTCAAGTGCGCGGTTGCCTTCATGGGTCGTGTAGCGGCCGGCCGTATCGATCAGCACCGCGTCGTTCGTGAACCACCAGTCGCAGTGCCGGGTGCCGCCCACGCCGCGAATCGCGGCACGGCCGAACTGCTCGGCGAGCGGAAAACTGAGCCCGGAATTGACGAGCGCGGTCGTCTTGCCCGAGCCGGGCGCACCGATGAACACGTACCACGGGAGTTGGTACAGATACTGGCGCGACATCCGGTCGAACCAGCGCGCCAGCCCCTTGCGCGCGGTGTCCGCCCGCCCGAAGCGGACTTTCTTCAGCAGCGCCGCGGCCTCGTCGAAGCGGCTGCGCAGCTCGTCGAGCTGGGCCTTGGCCGGATCGTCGGCGTTGGCCGGCCCGGGCGCGGCCTCGCGCAACTGGTTCAGCAACTGCGCGTTCAGGCGGCTCGCGTGCCAGCTTCGCCACGCCACGCGTGCGCCCCACGCGGCGAACAGCACCGCGATCGTCACCGCGCGCGCCCAGCCGCTCTCGAGCGGCCGGATTTCGGCGAACGCGAACAGCGGCCCGGCGAGCCACACGAAACACGCGAGCACGACGAGACCGGCGAAGGTCCAGATCTCCCGCGACGGCAACGGCCGGACGAAACGCGCGACGGCCTGGTTCATGTCAGTGCGCTCCCTGCGTCGCGCCGACGGCGGCACTGCCGGGCGCCGGCAGCAGCGTGATCTCGACGCGCCGGTTCAGCGCGCGATTCGCGGGCGTATCGTTCGGCGCGACCGGATCGAGCGTGCCGCGCCCCTCGCCCGCGAGTCGCTCCGGATGGTCGAGGCGCGCGGCGATCATGCCGCGCACGGCCTCCGCGCGCTCGCGCGACAGGTCCCAGTTCGACGCGAAGCGTGCCGTATGCACAGGCGTGTCGTCGGTATAGCCGGTCACGCGGACGTTGCCGGGCACCTGGTCGAGCGCATCCGCGACGCGTGCGAGCACCGGCGCGTAACGGTCGATCACCGACGTCGAGCCGGACTTGAACAGCCCGTCGCCGCGCAGCACGATCACGCTGCGATCGGCGTCGTCGCGCACCGACACGAGGCCAGCCGCGATCTCGGGCGCCAGGAACTTCGCGACGCGCGGCGCCGGCGCCGGGCGCGGCGGTGCCTGAGCAGGCTGCAGCTTCGGCACGTGCAGCGCGTCGATCGACGCGAACAGCCGGTCCGAATGTCCGGCCAGCGCGATGCGCAGCCCGACCAACGTGCCGAAGCCGATCAGCAGCGCAAGCGCCAAGCAGACCCATAGCGGCACGATGAAGCGACGCGACACGTCGCGCGTGACGACGTCGCGCCAGTGCGGCGACAGCGCGGGGGCGAATTCGCCGCGCACCGAGCGGATCGTATGAGCCAGTTGCCAGCGCAGCGCGTCGAGCTCGGCATGACCGTTGTCGAGCACCCGATAGCGGCCCTCGAAGCCGAGCGCGAGACAGAAATACTGCAGCTCCAGCAGGTCGAGGTGCTGGCGCGGCTGCTGGGACAGGCGTTCGAGCAGGTGGAAGAACTTCTCGCCGCCCCAGGTTTCGTTGTGGAACGAGACGAGCAGGCTGTGCGACGACCACACGCTGCCGCCCCACGGCGTCAGCGCGGCTGCTTCGTCGAGCGCCGTGCACAGGCAGTAGCGCGCACCGATGATCGCCTCCGACGGCACGCCGGCTTCCTGCGCGCGCGCCTCGAACTGACGGATCTCGACGACGAGATGCTCGCGCAGCCACGCCGGATTCGGATGATGGACGGTCGAGCGGATCTGGGGCACGAGATTGAGCAGCGGGTTCGCGGCCGCGACGAGCGGGTTCGTGCCGCTCGCGGCCCAGCGTCCCGGGCGCGGCTGCGTGGCCGTCGGCCCGGTCGCACCGGACGCGGCCGGCGGATGCATGCCGCCCGGATTCGGCGGCACGAATCCGCCTGCGCCGGCGGAAATCGAATCGGAGGAAGAATTCATCGCGCTGCCCCGCCCTCACCCGCGAATCGCCCAGAACTCCATCGAGAGCCCCGGAAATTCGCCGGCGAAATGAAAGGCGAGACCGCCGGAGCGCGCCAGCTGCTTCCACAGGTCGCTGCCCTTGTCGATCTCGAAGTACGTATGACCCGCGTGATACGGGATCTGCCGCGGCGCGACCGGCAACTGGCGCATCGTGATGCCCGGTAGCTGCAACTGCACCAGGTCGCGGATCCGCTCGACCGGGCCGAGCTTCGCCTGCGCGGGAAACCGCGCGCGCAGGCTGTCGGCCGGCACGTCCGCGCGCACGGCCAGCACGAAGCCGGCCGTCTCGCGCAGCGCGGGATCGGCGAGCGTCGCGACCCGGATACCGTTGCCCGCGTCGCGCAGCTCGATCTGGATCGCGTTTTGCTCCAGCACCGTCGACAGCGACCGGCGCAGCTCCGTCATCAATTCGGCGAAGCTCGTGCGCAGGTCGTCGTGCACGTAGACGGCGAGCGATTGCGGGCGCCGGCCGGCCGCCGTGAACGTGCTGAGGTCGCATGCGAGCTTCAGCCAGTCGCGGAACAGCGCCTCCGGATGCGTCGCGACGTCCTGCTGCGCGTGCCAGGTCAGCGCCAGATAGCGGTTCACTAGCTGCAGCAGCAGGAAATCCGCGACTTCCGATACGCCGCCGCGCCCCGGCTCCGACAGGCGCTCGGCCAGCGCGTCGCTGCGCTGCGTGAGCAATCCGTGCAGCTCGCGCGTGTATGCCAGCAACGCCGCATCGCGCTGCGCGACCAGGCGCGGCGGAATGTAGCCGTCGTCGACGAGCAGCCGCGCGTCGGTGCGCCGCTCGACGATCCGCACGACGCCGAGCGCATGCCAGTCGCCGGTCAGCTCGGTGTCGAGCATCAGCCGGACGTTCAGGCGCCCCGTTTGCAGCAGTGCGGGGCCGAGCGCGACCGCGTTCGCATCGGCCACTTCGTATTCGCGCACGACGTAGCGCGCGACGTCCGCGCCGCCGTTACCGCCTGCGTCCACGCCGAACGACACCTCCTCGCCGCCGCCGCGCCACAGCGGCAGTGCGAGCACGACGAGCTGATCCTTCGCATCGGGTGGCACATCGAGCGGCTCGGGCAGATCGTCGGGATGCGTCAGGTCGAACGGCGTGCCGTCGCGCATCACGCCCGCCGCCGCGCGTAGCGCGACCTTGCCGAGCGCGAGCTGCTCCCGGTCGATCTCGAGTGTGTCGAAGCCCCAGTAGAACCCCTGCAGCGGCAGGCAGCGCAGCGCTACGTAGCGCTCCCAGTGCCGCTCGAGCTGCTGGAAATGCTGCGGCCGAAGGAACATCCCTTCGGTCCACACCACGCGCTGGCGCAGTGCGGCGACCGGCGTCGCGGACATCGTCGGTTCGGTCATGGGCGCCCCCGCGTGTCGTTCAGCGCGAGACCGCCGTTCCTGACCGCGATCGACAGCTTCAGCTCGCCGGGCGACGTCTGCCAGAACTTGTATACGTTCAGCTGCTTCGCGCGCGGCAGCGGCACCGTCAGGCGCCAGCGGTTCTTGTCGAGCATCCGGTATTCGGCGATCACGCCGATGGCGCCGGCCTCGACGTTGCCGCGGTAATGCAGCGTGCGCGACTCGCCCGGGCGCAGGATCACGCGGTCGGTGCCGAGCAGGTCCGCGCCGAGGATATTCTCGGGTTTGCCCTGGAGCGAGAAGAAGTCGGCGCCGTCGAACGCCGATGCCGCGCGCAGCTGGAACACCTTCAGCACGATCGGCGAAGGCTTGCGGTTGAGGTCCGGATTGACGTCGGGCGCCACGTCGACCGTGATCGCATACGGCACCGCGGCGGCACGCTCCGTGGCGCCGCATCCGGGCAACAGCAATGCACATTCCAATACGATGAACCCGCTCGACCGCCAGCGCATATTTCACCCTCGCAGCGCAATAATCCCCCCGTCGATTTCCGTACGCGAAATCGACACCTCGAATTAAAAGGGGACAATTAATTGACCGGTAATTATGTGACTTGCATATCCTTCCGCTCAAATTTCATTCGGCAAGTTATTCTTGAAAAAGACGGGTCAAATCGCCAATTACGGGACTGAATCGAAATTGGGGAAATGGCAATGAATTGAATTGATTTCGGTCATTTTTAAAAGGCATATTAATCCGACCGGTTCGCCACGGCGGCCCGGCTCTATTGCATGGACACTTGCTGTATGGACGCCGAACCCAAGCCTGACGGCCGTCGGCGGTGGGTGGCGACGTCCTGCGGGTCGTGTCACGCTGTTTGCGTTGCCCGAACGGAGGGCCGACCTCTACGATCATTGACCGGCGCCGGGCAAACAACTGACGAATCCCAAAAAGCACAGCGAACTATAGAATCGATTTTATGGATTAACAAGTCGAAAACCCGGAATCGATTTGAGTGGCAACTCGAACGCGATTTCCCAAATGAAACAAAACGTAACGGCGACATCACCTGCCTTGATTGGCACTAGAATCCAACAGCGCTTGTACGCCACCTTCCAATAACGCAAATATTTCATTTCAGAATGAAAGGCCGTTCATCGATCGTGATTTTCCTCGGCGCCTTGCTGCTGGGAATCGGCGGATGCAGCACGTCCCCCACGCAGTCGGCGGCGCGCGCCGCGGTCGACAGCGCGCGCGCGGCGTATGGCGCCGGCGACTACGGGCGCACGATCGCGATCCTGACCCGGGCAAAGGAGGTCGACGGGGCCGATACCGACACGCAGGTCGCCGCGCACAAGCTGCTCGCATTCAGCTATTGCGTGACGAACCGCATCGCGCAGTGCCGCGCCGAGTTCTCGAAGATTCTCGACCTCAACCCGCGCTTCGACTTGTCCCCCGCCGAGAAGGGACATCCGATCTGGGGGCCCGCGTTCGAGTTCGCGCGCCGCAGACATGCGTCGTCATCCTGACCGAACCGGAATCCCCGCGAGCGTTTCCTTACCGAGCGACGTATGACATGCAACTGATCGTGATCGAACATGCCGGCGAGCCGGTCGAAAGCGACTCCTACGACGCCGTCGTGTTCCACCCGCCCGGCGGCACCATCGGCCGGGCGACCGACAACCATCTCGTGCTGCGCGACGACACCCGGCAGATTTCCCGGCTGCAGGCCCTGCTGCAGGTCGGTGACGATGCGTGCCTGCTGAAGAACCTGAGCAGCGTGTCGACGATCGAGGTGAACCGCGAGCCCGTCGGCTATGCACAGGAGCGCCCGCTCAATACCGGCGACATCATCCGCATCGGACCCTACGTGCTGCGTGCCGAGCGTGACGACGGACATGACGCGCCGGTCGTCGACATGCCCACCGCTGCTTCCAGCGCGAGCGCCGACCTGCGGGGCACGCGGGGAACCGCCGCACACGCGCACGTCGACGCGAAGACGACCGGCAACCGGTTGAGGGGCCTGCTGCAGGATCGCCTCGCTCCGCGCGGCAAAGCAGCGGACACCGGCACGCGATCCGGCACGGCGGCGCGCAGGGAGGCGGCGCAGCCCGCGAGCCGCGCCGCGCCGCCGGTGCCATCGCAACGCGATCTGAATCAGTTATCGACCGACCCGCTCGACTTGTTTGTACAGTCGTCGCCCGATATCGGTGGATCGGGTTCGGCGTCTCCGTCCGAACGCGGCAAGGCGGATCGCGGCGCGTCGTCCGCGACGCAAGCCGATCATGCGCCCGAGTGGACGCAGCACGTGCGTGTGCAACCGGCGACGGCGCATGCCGAGCCACGTCCCATCGATGAGCCTGCACCGCAGGCGAACCGCGTGCCGACGCCCGATGAATTGCTGAACGCGTTCTTCGCAGGCGCCGGACTCGATACCGCCGCCGAGTCGCATCAATGGTCGGCCGAACAGCTGTACATCGCGGGGCAGTTGCTGGCGCTGTTCGCGAACGGCACGGTCGAGCTGCTGTCGTCGCGCAGCATCCTGAAGCGGGAGGTGAAGGCGCACATGACGATGCTGCTCGATCGCGAGAACAATCCGCTGAAGCTGCTGCCGGACGGCGGCGCCGTGCTGCGCCAGATGTTCGGGCTGCCGCTGCCCGGCTTCATGTCGCCGCAGAGCGCGGTCAGCGACGCGTTCCAGGATCTGCACGCGCACCAGATCGGCATGGTCGCCGGCATGCGCGCCGCGCTGATGGACCTGCTGACGCGCTTTTCGCCGCAACGGCTGCGTGAGCGCGACGATGCGATGCGCTGGTACGAGAAGCGCGTGCCCGCGCTGTACAAGGCGAGGATGTGGGACCGCTACGCGGCGACGCATCGCGACACGGTGTTCGCGATCGAAGACGATTTCGCGTCGGTATTCGGCAAGGCGTTTCTCGCCGCGTACGACGCGGAAGTGGAAAGCTATCGCGGCAGCAGCCGGCATTGAGCGGCGGGCGACCGGCCCGCGCACGGGCATGCGTCTCAATTTGCATCGCGGGAACGTTGAGGCACCACCCGTGCTCAAGCGCGCTGCCTGTGCCCGCGTACACTCGCCGACCGCCGCGTCCTTCGCCTTGCCGAGCAAGGCTCTCTGTACAGAATGCACCTGCGCGTGAAATAAGCCCTAGAAATTGCGTGCCACGCCGACCATGAACATGTCCTGATCCTTGTTGTTGCCGGTTGCGACACGATTGAAGCGCAAGCTCGCCGCCCAGTCATTCGTGACCTGATAGGTCACCTGCGCACTGAGCAACGCATTGAGTCTCGTTTTGCTCGAGACCTCGTCCCGATCATGCGAGAGATACGGACCGACACCTGCAGAAAGCGTCCATTTGCTCCTGATCGGCGCGACGTACCAGAATTGCGCTGCCACACCTCTTCGGCCGGCAACGCCATTGTTGCCTTCGTAGATGAAGCTCGCCGAATAGGCCCACGCACTCCCGAGCGGCCGCTTGACTTCGACCATATAGCCCTTTTCGATCGGCACTTGCGGGCGGTTCGTCTGCGACGTCCCGGCCCAAACGCTGACCTGCGTCCTGCCGTCCGACAACGCCGGGCCAGAACCGCCGCCGAAATCCGAGCCGATGCCGAAGAGCACCGCGTCGGAGTTGAATCCGCCGATCATCTGGACGTGGTTGTACTGCACCTTGAGGAAGAAGCGGTCGGGAACGACGTAATACCGCACCGCTGCAGACGCACGCACCCCCCATCGCTTGTCGTTGCGCGGCTGGTTGTCGACGTGTGTCGTGTCCATGCTGAAATACGGCCCGGCCGACAATTCGAGCGCGAAGCGATTGCCGAGCGGCCAACGAAACGAACCCAGCGCGGCGAAGCCATCGCGGTGGTGATTCAGCGGATGGCCCTCGTTCAGATACGCGAGGTAGACCGAGAAGTAGTCGTTCAAGACGTCGCCGAAGCCGACTTCGTAGGCACGCCAATGCATATCGCCGCCCTCGGTCGCGCGGCCGTCGCCATACACCGCGTAGACGTCGATCTTTCTTTCCGCTGGCTTGAAGCCGGCCGGCGAGCTCGCAGGACTGTCCTCGGCGTGCGCGTGGCCCGCGCCCGCCAGAATGACCAGACCGGCGATCGAGCTGGTGACGACGAAGCGCGCATAGTTGCGACGGCACTGTCCCATTTGGATTCTCCCTGACCTTGGTAACCTCGACCTGGTTTGACACAACGCCATTTGTCGCATCGCCCTTGATGCCGGGCGCTTGAGCATCGGCTCTCCTGCCTTCAAACAATCAAACGCAATCTCCGCCTCGCCGCAGCCACCGTGCAGCGCAGCTTCACTCGGTTGCTCGTGATGAAGCAATATCGCTCTGTCTTGCAACCAACAATAGGTGTTTGCCTCCTGCAATACCTGCCGTTTCGCAAAGGCAGGACCGCCCAACGGTACGCGCGTGGAAATCGTATCGGGTTTCGGTCCGATCCCGATGCGTTCGGCGCGCGTTTCCACGCTATCCGTTGTGACAATCAGGATGCCCCGTCAACCGTCGCCGATCCGGAACACCTTCGCTTAACGCCGGCCAAGCAACACGGCGACATTGCGCTCGGCCAATGCGGCGATCGTGCGCGACGGATTCAGCCCGAGCGCACGCGGGATCGTCGCACCGTCCATCACGTAGAGCCCGTCGTAACCGAATACTTTTCCGTCCGCGTTTACCACGCCGTCCGCGTGCGTGAGCCCCATGTTGCAACCACCGAGCGGATGCGGGGTGATCAGCCTGTGGAAGTCGCTCCACGTCGGAGGGACGAAGGGTTCGCCGCCCGTGGCAGCCGACAGGCGCCGGTGCGTGTCGACCATCGCATCGACCACCGCCCGCGATCGCGTGTACGACCAGTCGAGCCGCAACACGCGACGCCACGGCGCAAACCAGCAGCGACCGAGACGCATGCGCCCGTCTCCCGGATCGATCGCCTGGCCGAACCAGGGCATCATGTTCTCGACCGGGTCGTCGCAATCGAAGTGGCGCGCGAACGCTCGCCAGAACGTACGCATCGCCCTGCCGTGCGAGCGCTGCAGATGGCGGCGCACGAAATCATGCGCAAGATTGGGCACGCCGCCATCCTCGACGAACAAGCGCTGACCATCGTCAGCAGCCCCGTCGAGCAGGTCGATCGCGGCGGAAATGGTGACGCCATGCGACGGCGAGATCTTCCGGTTGGCGTAGAAGGCCGGCGTCACGAAGTCGCCGTTGAAGGCCCAGCCCCAGCCGAGCCGCGGCGACAGATTCGGCAGCGTGCGATGCGCGTCGCGACAGCGGAGCAGCAACTCGGTGCTGCCGATCGATCCGGCGCTGACGATCACCCTGGTCGCGGTGACGGATCCGGGCATGAAACTGCCCGCGGCGGGATCGATGACGTTGAAATGCACGCGCCATCCCTGGCCGAGCGGCTCGAGCTTTTGCACGACGTGCAGCGGACGGATTGTTGCGCCATGGCGCTCGGCCACGGCCAGATAGTTGAGATCGAGCGTGTTCTTCGCCGACACCTGGCATCCGATGTCGCAATTGCCGCAGTGTACGCACGTGCCTTGCGATACCCCGTGCACGTTGACGTGTCTGACAGAATGCCGGTCGTCGCGCGCGTCGGGCAAGGACGGATCGTAAGTCGACGAAAACGACACGGCGAGCGGCAGCTTGCGATACCGATCGCCCCAGCCGCAGGCGTCGGCCGCGTCGCGCAACAAGCGAGTGCGTTCGCTGATCTGGTTGTAGGGCACCTCCTGGACCGAAAGCATCCAGCCCACGCGCTGGTAATAAGGCTCGAGCGCCTCGTACGTGATCTCCGGCGGCCAGCCATGCTCGAAGGCGTCGGGGTTGGCCTCGACCGAGACGTTGGCGTAGATCAGCGACCCGCCGCCCACGCCAGCGGCAGTCACCACCGACATGTCGGAAAAAACCCGCAGGTCGGCCCAGCCATGGAATCGTTGCGGGTTCTGCTGGTTCCAAAGCCACGGGTCGGTCTCGTCGCGCGGATACGTCTTCGGCGTCCAGCGCCGGCCACGCTCCAGCACCAGCACCCTCCATCCCGCTTCCGCGAGGCGGCAGGCCGCCACCGCGCCCCCGAAGCCACTGCCGACCACGATGACATCGTATTCAAGCGCGCTCATGACGACGATCTCCTGACGCAGGTGCGCCACGGTTCCGATACGAACAACCCGCAGCATCCCCGGATTTCCGACGGCATCGCGATGCCGGACGGCGCGAAGCCGATGTGGGCAGCGCGAAGCCGATGTGGGCAGTCAGGCCGCTTTCGTGTTGGATGGCGCGAAACAGCTGCCCGGCAAATTGTTTGGCAACACCCGACATCGTCTTTCCTCGATCTTGCCCGGCGCACCCGGCGAATTGTCGGAAGCCGGATGAAATTTCCTTTGTTTTCATTGGGTTAAGCGCGCATCGTGCCGGCGTGGTGCGAGCTGGCACGCCCCATGCGTTTGTAGCTGCGAGCGCAACGAAACGTGCTCTCTTCCAAACCGCAGCAAACTTAGGAGATTTATCATGTCCGCACTGATGATCAACGACCTGTCCCGCGCCCACGAACTCAGCCGCAAGGAAATGGCTTCCGTCCGCGGCGGTAGCGTGTTCCAGAACTACGGAATCAACAACATCGCAACCGGCGGCGGCTTCTCGTTCGCGAGCCCCAATACCATCACGGCCCCGGTCACCCAGGTCGATGCATCGACCCACCTGGATCTCACCAGCGTGACCAACTCGATCAACAACCTCGGCGGCCTGGTCGTCGGAAAGCTGGGCCTCTAAGCTGCGCCGGATGTCCGCTCAGCGGCAACCGTGTCCGACAGCGTCGTACCGAAGCGCTCCAGCCCGCCGCGGGGTTGTCCTCGCGGCGTTCAAAGCCCGCCAGGCCGTATTCCCTGGCGGGCTTCCCTGCATGATAAAAACGAAGCAGGCATGAACGGGCAGATGGGCCGACGCCCCGTCAGCAGCACCGCTCGCCCCCATCAGCGGCCGGGCTGATCCCGCCGCGCCTTCCACCTCCCTCCCCTGCACGCGGATCCGCTTCACCTCGTCGAGGCGGATGGCGCCGCGGCGCCCGTCATGGTGCCGCGTGGTCGCATCGATGCGTCGTTGGCCTTCGGCGCGGCATCCCCGATGCGTTGCGCCATTCCGGATGGTACGCGTTAAATTCAGTGATCCGAAGTACTTCGTGACGATCGTTGCGTCAATGCTGGTTGCTGCCGACCGTCGGCGCACCATCGCGTCGATGGCTTTCCTGCGCAGGCGCTCACACGCTGCGGCTGCGCATCGATGCCTTCGACGCGAATCGACAGCGCCACGTCCCGTTCCTGTTGGCCGGGATAGAACAGCAGCCGCGGAAACCGTCTGGAAGAACCCGACACCGCCGTGCTTCGATCTTGCCCGGCGAAACCGGTGAAATCGCGTCGAGCGAATTGAATTTCTTTTGTTTTCATGAGGTTGGATATGTTTCCCGCGCCCATGAGCAGAGGCTGGCACGCCCCGTGCATTTGTAGCTGCGAGCGCAACGAAACGTGCTCTTTCCAAACCGCAGCACACTCAAGGAGATTGACCATGTCCGCACTGATGATCAACGATCTGTCCCACGCCCACGAACTCAGCCGCAAGGAAATGGCTTCCGTCAGCGGGGGTAGCGTGTTCCAGAACGCAGGTATCAACAACATCGCGACCGGCGGCGGATTCTCATTCGCCAGCGCCAATACCATCACGGCGCCGGTGACGCAGGTCGATGCATCGACCCACCAGGATCTCACCAGCGTGACCAACTCGATCAGCAATCTCGGCGGCCAGGTCATCGCGAAGCTGGGCCTGTAAGTTTCGCGATGCTTGCTTGCAGTGGCAGCAGTGTTTCGATCGAGTCGTACCGAAGTTCCTCAGCCCGCCGCGGGTTCGTCCCGCGGCGTTTCAAGCCCGCCAGTTCCCGCTGGCGGGCTTCTTTGCATGGTCGAAAGCGCAACCGGCCTTCATGCCGCATCCACTGCCGCGCAGCGGACTGCCTCGCGCCATCCGAGATCGAGCCCCGCACGCGTGTAACTCCGTGCCAACACGGCTCTGCTGCGCTCGTAGCTGTGTGTCACCCAGTCGCAGTACAGCGCGGCCAGCACGCTTGCCCGACCGGGATGACGCGAAACGTCGACGGCCATTGCACCCGCGCGTAGGCCGGAAGCGATGGCAAAACGCAAACCGTCTCCTGTCGCGGGGTCGAGATAACCCGCCGCATCGCCGCACACGATATAGCCCGGGCCCGCGGTCTGGCGCACGCACTGCCAGCGCCTGCCCTCGCGCCACACAGGTCCGACAGGTGTCGTGTCCGCCGGCCACGCGATCTCGCCATCGCGCAGCGTCGATAGCGACGTCCAGATCCGGAACGTGGACGTCGCCCTCATCCACAGCCAGCCGCCATGCGCGATGTTCCAGTATGTGCCGGGGTGCGTGCCAGGCCCGCGCGCGTAGCCGCGGCGAAGCCAGAACAGCGAAGAGTCGGTCGCCACATCGAGCCGCATCGCGCGACGCAGCCACCCGTTGACGCCGGTTGCATCGATCACGGTGCTTGCGCCGATATCGCCGTCGCCGTGCGTGATGCCCATGACCGTGCCGTGTTCGACACGCGCGAGAAGTCCGCCGGCGGGCGCACGCGCATAGCGAACGCCGGCAGCCAGCGCTTCGGCACGCAGGCCGTCGTCGAGACGGCTGCGGATGACCGCGCGTCCCCGCTGCGCATCGGCCACATCATCGAGCCATGTATGCGGCTGCCGGGCGAGGCTCGGCGCCAGCCGATCGAGCAGCGCGAGCGCGTCGCCGGACATGCATTCCGGCGCCGCCCGCGAACGCCCGCGGCCCAGCATCCACACGGTGCCGCCCGCTCTCGCCGCAGCGATCGCGGCAGCGCATCCGGCAGGCCCGTCGCCGACCACGAGCACGTCGATCGCATTCATCGCGGTTCCCTTCAGTAAAGCCCGAGCGCGTCCGGCCCCGGTGCGCAGCGCAGCACGTGCCCGATCACCCGGGCCTCGGTCGCATCGCAACGGATCGCCTCACCGTAGCGCACGCGCAGCCGTCCCGGCATGGGCTGCTCCGGCGTCGCATCGGCAGCAGGCAGAACGAAAAGAAAGCGATAGCGCCCGGCAACGCCCGGCGCGTCCGCAGCGTCGGCTTCGCGAAGTGCCCGTGCGGATACCAGCCACAGCTTCGTATGCGACGGCGTTTGCCCGTGGTCGCATGCGGCGACGGCATGGCGCAATGCACCGATCCGCCGGACCAGCTCGGCCGAATCGACATGCTCGAACGCGCCGTACAGCATCTCGCCGTGCAGCGCGTTGGCGACGTAGTCCGAGCGTTCGATGTCCGCGTAATCCACGCTGCCGTCGGGCGTCAGGTACGGGCCGTATTCGCCGTCCCATCCGCGCCGCGTGTTCGACTCGTCGCCGCGCGTGACCAGCGGATGACACGGATGCAGGCCGAGTTCATGGTCGAGCATGGGGATGGCGGTCGGCGCGTCGCTCCGGTTGAAGGTTCTGGACGCATCAGGGCTCACGGCGGGCCAGAAGCTGTTGGAGGCCGCGCACAGCTTGATATCTTCGGCGAACGGGCTGCCCAACCCGAAGGTGGCGAGGAAGATGCCCCGCCGGTTACCCGCATAGGTGACGTCCCAGCCGGGCGCAAACACGCCCGAAGACGCGTCCGACAGAAACGAGGTCATGCGCGGCATCTGCACTTCCCGGTCCCGCCGCCGCGCCGAGCGTGCCGCCCGGCTGAACGCGACGGCGATCGTCTCGTCACGCGGCGAAAACGCCTGCGTATGGCTGAACGGATCGATGTGATGGGGATTGGCCGGCAGGCGCTCGGCGCTGAGCGATATCGGCGAGCCGCTCCTGAACTGCGACTTCGGATCGATCCGCCGGTCCGTGAACCAGCGCTGCAGTTCCGCCTGGTCGGCGTACGGGTAGAAATCCGGCGCGGCAACGACCGAATAGGCCGGGTGTACCGCGTATCCCGCCAGCTCGGCGATACGGATCGTCACGACGCCTTCGCTGCAGTGATCCAGAAACAACTGCGCGCGATAGCCGCCTTTGCCGACTTCCCCGAGGAATGCCTGTCGGTCGACGGGATGGGCGCGCATATCCGTGCAGGAGCCGTCCTCGTGCGCCTTGTGCCGGATGTTGATGAACTCCGGTGCATTGCGGGGTTCGGGAAATCGAAGCCATGCGGGCGCGAAATGCGGAAAATAGTGCTGCCGCACGTCGTCGACGGCGGCCAGCACCAGCTTCCACAGATTCGTGATGATTCTCATCGTCGTGAAGCGCCGGTTGGCGAGCGGGGCCAGCCGCCATCGAGCCGGCACGCCGAAGCCGTGCACGCCGAAGTTGGCGGCGTTCACCGGCTCGATCAGCGGCCGCGCGGCCGGGATCAAGAGCACGGCCGCGCCCGAACGCTTCAGCGCGACGGCCGGTGTGCTCGCGCCGGCAGGCGGTGCCGTGCCGGCGTCCTGAGAGCAGATCGCATACGGTGCGCCGCCCAGATCGCCCGACGGCGACGGCCGCACGCCCCAGCGTGCCTCGACGGCCCGCTTCAGCTTCTCGCCGCGATGGCAGTGGCCATATTGCAACGTCAACCGGCGTCCGGGCAGGCATTCATCGGGAAACAGCTTGCGCACCGGTTCGATGAAGGTTCGCCGATCGTCGCCCGCTTGCCTGCCCTCGATCAGCGCGAGCGTGCCGGGGCCGGTGACCCGGCGCACGAGAAACGCGCCATAGCGCGCCGGCATCGCGCGGACATGCTCGATCCCGTCCGGCACGTGCGGCACGAAGCTGCGGGTCTGCTCGTCGTAGCTTGCGTCGACGTCGCCGTTGCGGGCAATGCCGAGTCGCGAGAACACGAGGTCCGCATGCTGCTGATGTCCGGTACGGCGCGCGGGCCGGTACTGGTAAGCCAGCACCGCGATGTCCAGCGTCTGCCAGTCGGGCGGCAACGGCGCCAGCGAATCGATGTAGTTCTCCAGCAAGTCGATTGCCTCGAGGCGCACGCCGGCATCCGGCGCCGGGCACGTGGACAGTGCAAGCATGTGATAGACCAGACTGCGTGCCGGGTCGCCGGGCTCGATCGCCCGCGTGGTGTCCGGGCAGAGATCGTGAATGCGCGGATCGTCCCAATCGATCGGCAGCGGCCGGCTCAGTCGCTTCGCCGTCTCCTCGGGCGTGCCCGAATCGGACAGGTCGAGACCGTGACGTTCGAACGCTGCTCGCCACGGAGCCGGCAACCCGAGCAGCAACGCGTGAACCTCATCGACGAGCATCGACGGCCTCCGGCGGTGGTGCGTTCGAAGCGGCCGGCTCGATGCGCTTCGCGTCCCGGAACCCCACGCATGTCGATCCGGTCGCGGCAGGCCGCGTCTTCAGCGCTTGTTTCAAACGAACCTCACATTCAGGTTCTCGGTTGCCGAGATCAGTGACTAATATAGGTGATTGCAGCTGCAATGAAATGTCGGATTGTGTTCGAAACATTGAATTCCGGAGGCGCGTGGCGTGATTCGCCGGCGGCGCCGTGACTCAATCAACACATGTCGGCGGCCACCTCATGTTGACGCGCAGAACCTTCGTGTTGGGCAGTGCGGGCGTGGCGGGCACGCTGGTGATCGGCTGGGCGTGGTGGCGCCGCGACGACCGGCAGGCCATACCCGCGCAGTTGGCGATGTCGCGCGTCGATATGCCGCTGAACGGCTGGGTGATGATCAGTTCCGCTAACGACGTGACGATCGTCATGAGCAAATCCGAAATGGGCCAGGGGATACATACCGGCGCGGCCATGTTGCTGGCCGAAGAGCTGGATGCGGACTGGTCGCGGGTGCGCATCGTCATGTCCCCGCTCGACACGATCTACAAGGACCGCGAATCACTGGCCGACGGCCTGCCGTTTCGTCCCGATGACGACAGCCTGCTCGCGCGCGGCGCGGCGGCCTTGGTGCGCCACGGAGCACGCTATCTGGGTTCGATGGTAACGGGCGGATCGACGAGCATGATCGATCTGTGGGGCCCCATGCGCGAAGCGGGCGCCACGGCCCGCATCATGTTGCGCAGCGCCGCGGCGCAGCTTTGGCAGGTGCCCGTTGCCGAATGCGAGACGAAAGCCGGCGTGGTGCTGCATCGGTCGGGGCGCTCGGCGACGTACGGCGAACTTGTCGAGCGCGCGCGGGACGTGCCGCGCCCGGCACATGTCGATCTGAAGGACCCGAAGACCTTCATGCTGGTCGGGAAACGGCTGGGCCGCATCGAGGCGCACGCGAAGCTCGACGGCAGCGCGCGCTATGGCATCGATGTGCTTCCGGACAAGCTCCTGTATGCGAGCGTCACGATGTGCCCGACACTCGGCGGAACGGCGCTGGCGGTCGACCGGTCCAGGGTCGCCGGCCTGAAGGGCGTGACCGGCGTCTTCACGATCGCGCCATACCACGGCGGAACGGGAGGCGTGGCCGTCATTGCCGACAATCCCTTCATCGCCATGCGAACGTTGTGCCGGTTGCCGGTCACATGGGATCACGGGCCGGCTGCCGGCGTGAATACCGCGGACGTCCGCGCGGCGCTGACGCGCGCCCTCGACGGCGATGAGGGGCGCCACGTGTTCTACGCCGCCGGCGACGCCGATGCGGCGCTGGGCCACGCGAAGCCGTTCGTCGCGCAGTACGAAGTGCCCTACCTGGCTCACGGGCCGCTGGAACCGATGAACTGCACGGTACGGGTCGACGACGACGCGGCAACGATCTGGTGCGGCACGCAGGTTCCGATGGTGGCACGCCGGGCAGTCGCGGCGCTGCTGGGCCTGGACGAAGACAAGGTGGTCGTGAACCAGCAATTGATCGGCGGGGCATTCGGCAGGCGGCTCGAGGTCGACTTCATCACGCAGGCGGCCGCCATCGCGCTCCATGCGAAGGGACGGCCCGTCCAGACGATCTGGTCGCGCCCGCAGGACATGACGCACGACTTCTACCGCCCGGCCTGTGTGGCGAGATACAGCGGCGCCATCGATGCGAGCGGCAGGCTGGTTGCCTGGAAAGGCGTGTCGGCGAGCCAGTCGATCAGCGCGCAGGCGATGCCGCGCGCCTTCGGCATGCCGGGCCTCGCCGCGAAATGGCTGCCCGACGCGACCACGGCGGAAGGCGCATTCGACCTGCCCTATGAATGCGCGAACATTCTCGTCCAGCACAATACCGTGACGCTCCCGGTTCCCGTTGGCTACTGGCGCTCCGTCGGACACTCGCATCAGGCATTCTTCGTCGAGAGCTTCATCGACGAGATGGCGGTGCTGGCACGCAAAGACCCGATCCAGTTTCGCCTCGACATGCTGAAGCAGCCGGCGCACCAGCGCCACGTGGCCGTGTTGCGGGCGCTCGTCGCGCTATCCGGCTGGCGTTCGCCGCTGGCGTGGCGTGACAAGACCGGCGCGCGGCGCGCACGCGGCGTGGCGATGCACGAATCGTTCGGCAGCGTGGTCGCGCAAGTCGCCGAAGTCCGGCAGGACGGTGACGGCTTTCGCGTGACGCGCGTGGTCTGCGTGATCGACTGCGGGCTGGCCGTGAATCCGAACCTGGTCGAGCAGCAGATGGAGAGCGGGATTATCTTCGGATTGTCGGCCGCGCTGGAGCAGGCGATCACGATCGAGAACGGGCAAGTCGCGCAGCAGTATTTCGACAGCTATCCGCTGGTCAACATGGAGACTTGTCCCGAGATCGTCACGCAGGTCCTGGCCTGCGGGACCGAGCCGCACGGCGTCGGCGAAGCGGGCACGCCGCCGATCGCGGCGGCCGTGGCGAATGCGCTGTATGCGCTCACGGGTGTGCGTCATCGCACCCTGCCGCTCATCAAGCCGAGCCCGCCCGGGCAAGGAGACGACCGATGGTGTCAGTCCGTATCAACGGGGAAACCGCTGACCTCGATACCGAGCCCGACACGCCGCTGCTCTGGGTGATTCGGTGCGAACGGAAGCTGACCGGCACGAAGTTCGGCTGCGGTGTCGGCGTCTGCGGTGCCTGCACGGTGCTCCTGAACGATCAGGCCGTGCCCGCGTGCCAGCTGCCGGTCGGTACGCTGAACGGCGCGCGCATCACCACCATCGAAGGGCTGGACGGCGTCGAAGCGCGGGCGCTGAAGAACGCGTGGATTGCCGTCGACGTCGTGCAATGCGGCTATTGCCAGAGCGCCCAGCTGATTGCCGCCACGGCGCTGCTGATGCGCTGCCCTCGCCCCGACGACGACCAGATCGACGAAGCCATGAAGAACATCGCATGCCGGTGCGGCACGTTTCCCCGCATCCGCCGCGCCATTCACCAGGCGGCGGAAGCGCTGGGCCGCTGACCGGCGCATCCGCTCGATCAGTGGCCGTTGGCATGCGTCGTGATCTGGATGAAATCGGCAGCGATGCGCCCCTCGCCGTATTTGGCCTCGAACAGCTTCAATTGCCGCTCGACTGCCGCGAGATAGGCGGCGCGCGGTTCGGATGAAGGCCGTAACCCGTCGAACAGCGGCGCGGGCGTGACGAGGAGCGCGATCATCTCGGTCCCGAAAGGCTGGCCGATCACCCACTCGCCCATGCTGCCGATCGTCGCGGCGTAATTCGGCGGCGCCTGGTTGTCGCGTTCGCGGCTGCTTGGCACGAGATGCACGACGCTGCCGTTCAGCACGTAGTAATCGACGTTCACGTACGACTCGTAACCGGGTGTCGTGATGTCGATGACCAGCGGGCTGCCTTCCGCGAGATGCGCGTCCGGCGCTCGCGTACGGAGCGACGCGGCGTGTGACGACGCCTGATTCGATCGCCAGTACGGGGCCAGCGCGCTCACGACTTCGCAATCGCGCGCATCGACCGGACGCACGTCGAGCCTGGCCGTCTGCCCGCCCGCCAGGCCGCCGAGTGCGCTGCGCACGCGGCCGATGCCGACACCGGCTTCCGTATAACCGCGCACCTGCAGCACGCGATCCTGCACCGATGCAACCAGCGCCGAACACGGTACGCGCGCCAGCGCAGCCGTCACGGCCGCCAGCGAGATCGCCGGTGCGGGTGCCGGTACCGCTGCCGGCGGCGGCACGCTGGCAGCAGCGGGCACGGCGTTCGCGGCGGCAGCGGGCGCGCTGCCGGCACTGGCGCTCGCCGTCGCGCCATTCCCGCCGCCGGCGGTCGCGTGCGTGACCGTATCCGCGGCGGGGCGCCCATCACCGCTGCGCGAAAGCGCCTGGTAGCCGTACCAGAGCACGGCGACCGCCGCCGCCGTGCAAGCGCCCACGGCCACCCCCACGCGTACGCCCGATGCCCGAGCGGGTTGCTTGAGCACGCCCATGCCTTCCAGGAACAGGTTGACGCTGGGCGTGCGCGCCGCGCGGTCGAACGACAACGCGGCGCTCAAGGTTCGCCATTGCGTGCGATCGAGACCGGGATGACGCTCGGGCCGTAAGTGGTCGTGACGCGCCTGGGTGGCCGACAGCCGATTGAACGGATGGTGCCCGGTCAGCAATTCGTAGGTGACGCAGGCGAGCGCGTAGACGTCGTCGCGCGGATCCGGCTCGAGATGCTCGAACATCTCCGGGCTCGCATAGGCCGGCGTGATGCCGCCAAGGCTCGCCGGGTCGAACACGGTCACGTCGGGATCCTCGTCGCGCCGCTGGAATGCGCGTGCAATCCCGAAGTCGATCACCTTCACGTCACCGCGGTCAGTCAGGAACACGTTGGCGGGCTTGAAATCGCAGTGAACGAAGCCGCGCTCGTGCGCGTAGGCCAGCGCCTGGCCCATGCCGGCGATGATCGGCAACGCGGCATCGAGCGGCATGCCCTTGAAGTCCGGCGCGCGCAGCACCTTGCTGAGCGGCCGGCCCGACAGATACTCCATCGTGAGGTAGACGAGTGGACCATCCCGATCGAAGTCGTAGACGGTGACGATGTTGCGATGGGCGAGCGTCTGCGCTTTGCGGGCCTCACGCTGAAGCGCGATCAGCGACGTCGGCTGGCCGCGAAACTGCACATTGAGCACCTTGATCGCGATGTGCGGCTTGCGATCCGACGCTTCCAGCTTGCGGAGGTCGAGCGCCTTGTAGACGGTACCCATGCCACCGACGCCCAGGCACTCCTCCAGCACGAAGCGCCCGTTCAGCGTATCGCCGATGCCTTTCACGCGCTCGCCGTCAACGGACAGTGCGTCGCCCGACGGCGCGGGCACGATGCCCGGACGCGCGTCCGCCCGAAGCGGGCTCTCCTGGATCCGGGTTGCGTCGCCCGCGGATGCCGTTCTGTCACGACACCGCTCGAGGCGTTTCAGCACTTCCGCATAGATATCGTCGGACAACGGCCGCGTGGTTTGCGTCTGGTCGAGCACTTCGCGCAACCGCGCGCAATCGACCTGATCGGTCGCCAGCACACGGTCGATCTCCGAGAAGAACGCTTCCTGCGAGAGCGTCCCGCTCTGGAATGTCTGAATCAGCTGCGCAAAGCTCATCATTCGTATGCCGTCTACTCAGCTTCAGCTTGCCGACCCGCTTCGGCGTCTTCCGGCGCCGCCAGGGCGATGACCGTCCACGACGTGCCCGTGCAGCGCGACATGTCGGTGATGCACCGGACACCATCGAACCTGCGTGCCGCCACGTCATCGTCAGACGAATTCGGCTGCGCGCCGCACCGGCCGCAGGCCTTCTGACAGGACGTCTAACAAATCATACTAGTCTGCGGTCACGCCCTGTGCAATCGGTGCCGGAACTAGAATTCACGTCGATCAATCGCGAACCGGCTTCAGGTTTTCGCCGTCCACGCGCGCGCTGCCGGGTCTATTTTCCAGCGCGCGCGGTCGTGCGGCGAACCTATACTGGACAGATTCCCGGTACGTCGGCACATCGCACGATGCTGCATGGCTGCCCCTCTTCCATCCGATTTCGCGGAGTCAACCATGGGCGTGCTCGTCATCAACGATCTTCCCGAAAGCGTCGACCTCGACCGACAGGCGATGGCCGCCATCAGCGGTGGCGCGAGGGTCCGTGCGCATCAGACGATGCTCGCGCCGCAGCCTTTCCCCTATCTGCACACCGACGCCCGCGGGGCCGCGTTGAAGCATGCACCGGCGGCCGAAGCGGCGGCGTCCCCGGCGCGCCCGACACTGTTGCGCTGACGGAGGCACCACCCGGCCGCGCATGCACGGTCAGGCCGCCTGCGGCGTCATCGCGGGCCGCCGATCGGCCGGCGGGAACACGCACCACGAGCCGTCGTCGTGACGAAAGAAGAAGATCGCGATCGTGCCGGCCGGATGCACGGCCTCGACGCAGACGAAGCGCCGCCGTTGCGCGGGCAGGCGGCTGAAGCGCACGATGCGCGCCGGCACGCGCGCGCTCGGCGCGAGCCACTTGTCGACCTGCATGCGCAGCGAGGATTCGGTTCCGTTCATTTGAGCCCCCTGATGACGATGTCGAACGCGCCGGGACGTCGCTCATGCAGCGGCGATGGCGGCCGCGGCGGCTCGTCCGCCCGCGCGCCGCGCCGCGAGCAGCGCGCGGCAGACGGACAGCGCGAACCGGACGGCCGTCCGCGGATGCATGACGCAGGTGCGAACCTGCTCGCTGTGGCCCATCCCTTCCAGGCACCACGTGCAGAAGTGCTCGCAGTTGTTCGTCAGCAGGCGATAGCGGTTTTCGCCCAGACGGGAACGCGCGCGCAGCACCGCGGTGCGTCCCGCATAGGTGGCGTACGGATGCGGCACGACGCGGACCGCGTGACCGGCGGCGAAGCGTTCGAGCGTGACTTCCTCGATCGGGCCGCGATGCAGCGACGTGCACAGCCCCGCGTAGTGGACGACGCGCCCGTTGCCGACGTAGATACCGTGATGGCTGTAGGCGCCGCGATCGGAAACCAGGTGCGCGCCGAGCGGCAGTGCGTCGACGCCGCCGGGCAGCGAAGCCGCCTGCGCGCTTGCGTCTGCAGCGCTGTTCACTGGTTGAAGGTCGCGTTCCATGACGGGCTCCGTCTGCAGGTTGGCGGCCGCCCGTGTTGCCCATGGGTCAGCCGGTTGCCAACTAACCTGCATCAAGCGTGCCACTATCCGCGGCGCCCGCCGTGCAAGGCCTGGCGGGAAGCGCCCGGCGAACCGGGCACCGCGCTGTTGCCGCGCGGCCAACCGTTTAGCGGGGATTTTGTTGGTGCGACAGCACCAGTTGGCGCGCCCGACCGCCGTTGGCATGTGCCGGAGCACGTGTCGGTTTCGCGGCCACGTTCGTGGCCCCGACTGTTGGCTCGCGTACAACCATTGCAGGACGAGGCCGCGACGCACTAGGATGCAAGCAACGCGTGTCGATCGCGCCTTGCCTTGCCACGTGTGGCGCCCGGGCGGATCGACGCCCGCGCCCGGGCCACGCACGCGGGTCGTGTCACGCATGGCACGAGGTTTGCACGTATCGGGTACCCGGTTCGTCGGCAAGCCCCATTCGGAGATGCATCATGACCACGCTCGCAATTACCGACCTTCACATGCAGCGCGACATCGACCGCAAGACGATGTCGTTCATCCGCGGCGCAGGTGCGCCGTGGGTATTTGGCTGGATCCAGCCCTACGCGCCGCCGGCGCCTGCGTTCGGGCCCGTCGTCAACCTCTATCAGACGTACAACACGTTCTACGCGAACCAGGTTCTCAACCAGATTCAGAACATCGACGTCGCGAACTCGGCGCCTGGCGCGAACATCGTGGTCGGGGTCGGCGCGGACGGCAGGAACCGGCTCGTCTAGCGCCGGTTTCAAGCCAGCCGGCAACGCGCGTTCGCAAGCCCTGATCGGCATGAACCCGCCCTGAACGAAAAGGAATGGCGCGCCGTGAGCGCAGAACTGCAATGGACTTCGGCGTCACGCACCGACGTGGGCCGGGTTCGCGAGATCAACGAAGACGATTGCCTCGCGTTGCCGCACCGTGGCCTGTGGGCCGTTGCGGACGGCATGGGCGGACATTCGGCCGGCGACCTCGCGAGCCGGATGATCGTGCAGGCGCTGGAACGGCTGGCCACCCCGGCCACGCTGGCGGACTTCATCGCGGCGGCGCGTACCGCGCTCGATGCCGTCAACGCGCAATTGCGCGAATCGGCCGCCCGGCGCGGCGTGCGCATGATCGGCAGCACGGTGGCGGTGCTGCTGGCGAGCGGCCGCCAATGCGGCTGGCTGTGGGCCGGTGACAGCCGGATCTACCTGTACCGCGACGCGCGCCTGACGCAGCTCACGCTCGATCACAGCCACGTCGCGGAACTGCAGGCGCAGGGCCACCTGAGCGCACAGCAGGCGCGCCATCACCCGTCGCAGCACGTGATCACGCGCGCGGTCGGCGCCGCCGAGCAGCTGCATCTCGACGAACGACGCATCGACGTATGCGACGGCGACATGTTTTTGTTGTGCAGCGACGGCCTGAGCAACGAGCTCGACGAAGCCGACATCTCGGCCGCCCTCGCCTGCGGCGATTGCGCGCGCGCAACGGACGAGCTCGTCGCCCTCGCGTTGCGCGCGGGCGGCCGGGACAACGTCACCGCGGTCGTGATCCGCGCGTCCGATCCCGATGCGTCGGACCGGACGCTCGCCAATCCTTCCGTGCAACGCTGAATGATCGCGCGACGCCTACGCGTCCTTGTCCGGCGTCACGGGGTCCTGATGACGGAACGCTTTCGAACGGATGCCGTGCTTCTTGAGCAGCATCTGCAGGTGCGACCGGTTCATCTCGCAACGGCGCGCCAGTTCGGCCACGGTGCCGCCGGTCTCCTGCAACCCGCGTTCGAGAAACGCACGCTCCGCCTCGTCGCTTGCCGCACGCTTCGCGTCGCTGAGCGACATCGGCCTGCCTGACGCGCCGTCATCGGTCGCGCGAACGGCGGCCGACCCGGTTTTCGGGCGGATGTCCTCGGGCAGGTGCTCGATATCTGCGACCTCGCCGGCCAGGCACGACAGACGGTAGACGAGGTTGCGCAGTTCGCGGATGTTGCCCGGATACGCGTACGTCAGCAGGAAGTCGCGCAGCTTCGGCGTCGTCTTGAGGGGCCTGCGCTTCAGTGCCCCTGCCGCCTCGTCGCCGAAGTAGGCGAGCAAGAGCGGAATTTCGTCGCGACGCTCGCGCAGCGCGGGCAACGTCAGATGAATGACGCTCAGGCGGTAGAACAGGTCCTCGCGAAAGAGCCCCTGCTCGCTCAATTGCCGCAGATTCTTGTTGGTGGCGGCGACGATGCGCGTGTCGACGCTGATCGGCTCGTCCGAGCCGACCCGCTGGATCTCGTGCGATTCCAGCACGCGCAGCAGCTTGACCTGGCCCGACAGCGGCAATTCGCCGATTTCGTCGAGGAAGATCGTGCCGGTGTGCGCGCTCTCGAACTTGCCCTTGCGATCGTTCGACGCGCCGGTGAACGCGCCGCGCCGATGGCCGAACAGCTCGGATTCGAGCAGGTTGTCGGGAATCGCGCCGCAGTTCACCGAGATGTAGGGCCGGTCGGCGCGCGCCCCGTTCGCGTGGATGACTTTTGCCATCAGTTCCTTGCCGGTCCCGCTCTCGCCGTCGATCAGCACCGGCAGATCGGTCGGCGCGGCCTTCTCGGCAATTTCGAGCGCGGCGAGCAGCTTCGGGTTGTCGCCGAAAATGCCCTCGAAGATGAAGCTGCGCTCGATCAGCGCCTGCCGCCGTCGTTGCACCGCGGGCGCGGGCGCCTCCGGCGCATCGGCCGAATCGGCTGCCTCGGGCGCCTGCGGCGCGGCCACGGCGGCCTCGACGAAGCGCTCCTTGCGCGACATCTGCATGACTTCGTCGCGCAGCACGTTCGCCTGATTGAGCAGCTTCTCGATGTCGGCACGCTCGAGCTTGGGTGCCCAGCGCAGCATCGAGCGCAGGATCTCGATCTTCTCGAGCAGGCCGGCATACGAGACCGCGGAGTTGCCGAATCCGTGCGGGTCGAAGAGTTTCATGATGCGCCCAGCTGTTTCTGCACGAGCTGGTAATACATGCCCTGCAGGGCGACCAGCTCGTCGTGCGAGCCCTGTTCGACGATCGCGCCTTCGTACAGCACGAGGATCTTGTCGGCACGCATGATGGTGCTGAGCCGGTGCGCGATGATCACCGCCGTGCGGCCTTGCAGGATTTCGTGCATGTTCGCGAGGATGTTGCTCTCCGATTGCGTGTCGAGCGACGACGTCGCCTCGTCGAACACGAGCAGGCGCGGGTCGTGATACAGCGCGCGCGCGATGCAGAGCCGCTGGATCTGGCCGCCCGACAGGCCCACGCCACGCTCGCCCACCACTTGCTCGTAGCCGAGCGGCAATTTGCTGATGAATGCGTGCGCGTCGGCCATCCGGGCGACCTCCTCCATGCGGCGCCAGTCGGGGCTCGTGTCGCCGCAGGCGATGTTCTCCGCAATCGTGCCGGAAAACACCAGATTGGACTGCATCACATAGCCGATCTGCTGGCGGTAGTACGCCTTGTCGATCGCGCTCAGGTCGTATCCGTCGACCACGATCTTGCCGTCCGTGGGCGCATAGAATCCCACCAGCAGCTTCGCCAGCGTGGTTTTCCCCGAACCGCTGCGCCCGACGATGGCCACCATCTCGCCGCGCTTGATCGTGCAGTTGATGTTCTCGAGCACGTAAGGCGTTTCATTGCCGCCGTAGCGGAAATACACGCCCTCGAAGCCGATGTCGCCCTGCAGGTCGGGCAGCAGCACGCGCGAGGCCAGTCCGGACGGCTGCTGCTCGGGCTCGATGTCGAGGACGTCGCCGAGCCGTTCCATCGCCACCGCCGCGTCGTTCATCAGGCTCCACATGCCGACGAGTCCCATCAGCGGCGCCAGCACGCTGCCCATGAACGCATTGAAGGCGATCAATTGCCCGATGCTGAGTTCATGGGCGAGCACGAGGTTCGCACCGACCCACAGGATCACGATCGTCGTCGCCGCATTCAGCAACTGGCCGCCCAGCGCCACAACGATATGGAATGCCTGCGCGCGGTACTGGACGTCGAGCGCCTTCGCATACTTGCGCTCCCACTTCAGCCGCACCGACCGCTCGATGCCCATGCCCTTCACGGTCTCGACGCCGCCGAGCGTCTCCATCAGCAGCGACTTCGCATCGGTGGACGCGGCAAACACCTCGCGCGCATAGCCTTTCAGCTTCGGGGTCGCGAGCGCCGTGAGCGCCATGATCGGGATCACGAACGCAATCAGCACCAGCGTCATCTTCACGTTGTAGAGGAACATGATCGTGAAGTAGATGAAGATCATCAGCAGATTGAGCGCGGTGGTCACGGTGGACTCCGTCAGGAACGCCCGGATCGTCTGGTTTTCCTGGAAGCGCGCGAACACGTCCCCGCTCTTGCGGCGCGCGAAGAACGAATACGGCAGCGACATCGTGTGTTTATAGAACTGCGACATCATCGCGAAGTCGAGACTGCGCACCATGAAGTTGGAGAGATGCGCGCGGATCGTGGTCATCAATTGGGTGAACACGTGCGAAACGACGAGCCCGGCAATCAGCAGGTGCAGCAGCCTGACGTTCTGGTGCACGACGACCCCGTCGAGGATGTTCTGGATGATGAGCGGCGGTATGACGCCCAGCATCTGGATCACGAACGTCGCGAGGAACAGATGCGCGAGGATCTTCCGGTAAGGGCGCAGATAGCCGATGAAGCGCACCCATGGCGAGCGTGACTCGGCCGGCGCCGCGGCCGGCCCGCTCGCGGTAAACAGCAGGCAGGTGCCGCTCCAGCCGCGCTCGAACGCCTCGACGCTCAGCTTCCTGAAGCCGAGCGCCGGGTCGGCGATCCGCACCCACGACTTCGACACGCCGTACACGACGACGTAGTGGTAGCCCTCCCAGTGCACGATGAACGGCAGGTCGAACCCGAGCAGCGCCTCGTACGTGCACTGCACGCCGCGCGTCGCGAAGCCGACCGCCTCGCCGGTGCGCGCGAGACTGTCGAGCGTCGCGCCCTGGGTCGTCACGTTCGCCAGATCGCGCAACTTGCCGAGCGTCATCGCGACGCCGTAGTGACGGCAGATCATCGCGAGGCACGCCGCCCCGCAATCCATTTCCTCCGCCTGCTCCACCAGCACGAAGCGCTTGATCATGCGCTCGCCGAACGCGGCGTCGGCGCCGATGTCGATCTGCAGCGGATGGCGGCGCCGTTCGGCCAGCTTCTTCTGCCGCTGCAGCTCCTGGTCGACGAAGCGGATGCGCTCCTCGAGCACCTCGCGCAATTTCGGGTTGCGCTCGAGCATGAAGTGCACGGTCTTTTCCGGAATGACGAGCAGGCGCGTATCGGTGACGGCGGTGACGGTCGCCGCCTGCTCCTGCCGCAGCAGGCACGCGCGCTCGCCGAAGATCTCGCCTGCGCCGAGCGTCGCGAGCGGATAGTCGTTGCCGTCCTCGCGGCACGAGACGCTGACCTCGCCCTGGCGCACGACGTACAGCCGCAGGTCGCCGCCCGGGCCCTGCCGGACGATCTCCTTGCCGGCCGGCACGCGCTTCACGCCGACGCTCGACACGTATTCCTCGAGCTCGGCGCGCGTCAGCTTGCCGCGCAGGTCGAACAGCCGCGTCACGAAACCGCCGGCCGAGCTGATCGCGACATAGCTCGTCACGAACGACTGCGCGGCCGGGTTGTCGCGCAGGATCGGTTCGATCGCGCTGCGCGGGATGCACAGCACCTCGGTCCTGGTCGACGCGCGCACCGACACCTCGTGCCAGTACTCGCGCAGCATCGCCATTTCGCCGAACACTTCGCGTTCCTTGCGCACGCCGACGCTGGTTTCCTTGCCGCGCTCGTCGGCGATCAGGCGCACGGACCCGCAGCGCAGCACATACAGGCCCTCGGCGAGGTCGCCGCGATTGCAGACGGTGTCGCCGAACGCGTAGGTGCGCACCTGCGCATGGGCGGCCATGCGATCGAGTTCGTCGTGCGAGAAGAGCGACAGCGGCTCCACCGACGCGAGAAACGCCGCGAGCGACGGGGTGCTGGCCGGGGCGGGGGCTTGTGCGTCCATCGATGCGGTTCTCCGTGATCAGCGTGCCTCGATGATGTGTTCCTGCGCGCGCTCGGCGAGCCACTCCTCGCGCAGCAGGCGGCGCACCTCCGACGCGACGTCGGCGTCGAGCGCGGCCGGGTGTTTCGCGGTCACCGAGAAGATTTCGAAGAACGCGCCGTCGGGCGCCGCGAACGGCCCGAGCAGGTCGCCCACGCGCGCGTTGAACACCTTGGCCTCGATATCCGTCTTCAGCGAGCCGCGCAGCACCTTGCCGATCACGCCGCCGCGCTCGCTCGTGTCGGCGATCGAATGCTCGCGCGCCATGTCGCCGAAGCAGCCCGGGTCGTCCTCGAGGATCGCCATCATCTCGCGCGCCTTGCCTTCCGAATCGAGCACGATGTGGCTGACCTCGATGCTGTCGAACTTCGGCGAATTGAGCTTGAAGTACGCGTCGACGGCCGCATCGCTGCACACCGTGTCGAGCGTCTTTTCCTGGTACAGCGTATCGGTGATGAAGCGCTCGAACTCGTCGAGACTGACGCCGAACACGTCCAGGTAGCGGTTCATGTCCGCGGCGCGGTGCAGCCCGCGCACGCGGCGAAACTGGTCGGCACGCTCCTGGATTTCTTCCGGCGTGACCTGCATGCCCATCTTCCTCGCCGCGATCACCGTCAGCCGGTCGCGAACCTGCTGTTCGACGAGGCCCTCGAACTGCCCGCTGAGCTTCAGCACGCGGATGAAGTCGTCGGTGCCGATCACCTCGTCGTCGATACGCACTATTGCCGTCATTTCGTTCCCCTTCATCCCTGTCAGCGGCGGTTCGCCGCGATGCGCCGCCGGTGCCTCGCCTCACCGCTTGCCTGCGTTCCACTACGCCGTGGCGGCGCCCGTCAGCCCGCGATCTGCCTGAACGGGTCCAGCGCGAACCCGATCAGGCGGCGCTCGCGCACCACGATTTCCGCCGTGGCCGTCATGCCGTAGCGCAGCGGGTAGGTCGTGCCGGCAATCGTGTACGCGTTGCGCACGAGCGCCACCCGGCCCTCGTAGACGGGTTCCTTCGTCTGCGCCTGCGGCTTCGTCGCCGGCGAAATGTATTCGAGCGTGCCGTCGATCACGCCGTAGCGCTGATACGGAAACGCATTGAACTTGAGCTTCACGGGCAGGCCTTCGTGAAGGAACGCGCGGTCCTGCTCCGCGATCGCGACCTTCACCACCGGCCGCGCATCCGACGGCGCGATGCTGCCGAGCGGCGTGTTGGCGAGGATCTTGTCGCCGGGCTGCGTCGTGGTCACATCGGTGATCACGCCGGAGACGGGCGCCAGCACGAGCAGGAAATTGTCCTTGTCGATGTTCTCGAAGCGGATCCGCGCGGCGGCATCCGCGGCGAGGCGCGCCGTCTGCACCTGCAGACGCAGCTTCTCTTCGGTGTTCGCGATGTCGCGCACGGTCGCGTCGTACTGGATGCGCAGCCCGGCGAGCGTCTCGCCGCTGCCTTCGAGTTGCGCCTTCGCCTGCGCGAACTCGTGGCTCTGCTGCGCCTCGAGCTGCGTAAGCCGCGCCTGCGCGACGCGGTAGCTGTCCTGGGCCTGCAGGTAGGCGCTGCGTTTCTGTTCCACCTGGCTCTGCGACACGCCGCCGCCGCCCGGCAGCGCGAACAGGCGCGCGTACTTGTCCTGTTCGTCCTTCGCGAGATCGAGTGCGTGGCGGGCGTTGTCGATATTGCTGCGCGCTTCGTCGATCTGCGCGTGCTGCGACTGCGCGAGCTTGCTGGTGCCTTCGGCAATGCGGTTCTGGTGCAGGTGCTCCTCGACCTCGATCTGTTGCTTCAGCGCGTCGGCCTTGCGCTCCATCAGCTGCTTCTTGTCCGGAAACTGCTTCCATTCGCGCTCCGCGTCGTCGAGCTTGAGGCGTGCATCGAGCGCGTTGGTCGCCGCCTCGATCGCGCCGCGCGCGTTGATCCGGCCGATCACGTCGTTCTTTTCGACCGGCTGGCCTTCGGCGATGTAGATGTCCACCAGCTCGCCGTCGACGGGCGCGTAGATGCGGCGCACCTCGGACTCCGGCGCGAGC
This sequence comes from Burkholderia sp. BCC1993, assembly GCF_905339865.1. Taxonomy (NCBI): domain Bacteria; kingdom Pseudomonadati; phylum Pseudomonadota; class Betaproteobacteria; order Burkholderiales; family Burkholderiaceae; genus Burkholderia; species Burkholderia sp. BCC1993. Next base: position 54,474 of record NZ_CAJPGZ010000024.1, read on the forward strand.
GCGCCCTGCGCCGTCACGATGACGTCGGCACGGCCGACGAACGACCACAGCAGCGCACACACGACGAGCCCGACCATCGCGATGATGGTCGCCTGCGTGAGCCGCCATGGCCGCGCCGTCAGGATCGCGATCCCTTCGATGCTGTGATCCTCCAGCGCCTCGCCCAGCGAGCGTGGCGGCTCCGGCGGCGGCGCCTGGCGTGCGCGCTTGAGGAGACTATCGAGCTTCACTGCGCCCTCCCGACGAAGCGAGCCGCTCCAGCGTCGCGACATGGGCGGCGAATTGCGGCGTCGCGAAGCGGAACTGCTTGAGGCGATCCAGTACGGCCGGCCCGTGGCCGGCCCGCGCGTCGCTCTCGAACTGCAGGTACTGCTGCAGGTCGGCCCGCACGGCGTCGAGGCCGCCGAGGCGCGGATAGCGCTGCTCGTCGTCGGCGAGCAGCGCCGGGAGACCGTCGAGCCGGTCGTCGTCGAGCGCCGACGCAATCGCGCGCTGCAGCCGCTCGAGCGCGGCCACGTAGACGGAGTTGTCGCTTTGCAGCCGGCGCAGCTGACTGAGCGCGTCGGCATACAGCACGCCGAACGCGGGAACGTATGACGAAATCCGGTCGAGCAGCCGCTGATGCGCACCCGGGTCGTCGTTCCAGCGGCCGGTCAGGGCCTTGATCGGCGCTTCGTCGCGATAGATGCGGATCGGCGCTTCCGCCCCGCCGCGACCGGCAACGAACGCCTGCAGCTCGCCGATCCACGCGACTTCGTCGACGAGCGGCCGCGCGTCGGTGTTGTGACGGGCCAGCGTGCGCATGTCCTGCACGACGGCACGGGCGCGGTCGAAGGCGCGCGCGTTCATGGCGGCGATCCAGTCCGGCACTTTCGACCGGACGAGCGCCTCGGTGCCCAGCGCGAGGAACGCCGGGTCGTCCGGATGGCTCGCGAGATGGCGGTCGGCGAGTTGCGCCGCCTGCGCGGCGTCGCCGCGCGCCAGCAGCGCGTGCATCTCGCGCAGCGGCGCGTCCTGGAAATACAGCGTCGCGACCAGCAGGACGACCGCCGCGAGCAGTGCGCCGCTCCACCCGCCGAGCCGGCGCAGGTTGACGTGCCCGCTGCCGCCGAACGCCTCGCTCAGCTCCGACAGGAAGACTTCGATCCTGCCGCGCCGGTGGCGCGCGTCATGCGCGGTTTCGGCGGCGCCGTGCGCGGCGTGCGGGTTGACCTCGTCGTCCGGCTGAACGGTCGGCACCGTGCAGAAGATGTCGAGAAACGAATGCGCGGTATCGACGAAGGTGGTCCGGTCGGGGTCCGCGGCGGCCGCATGCGCGGCGGCGCCGGGCGACGATGCGGCCGTCACGGTGGAGTCCGGCCCCGGCTCGCGCTGCACCCCGACGCGATAGACGAAATGATCGCCGCCGAACGCGAGCAGCGCGCCGTCGCCGAGCGGCACCGCATGCTCGTCGAGGCGCCGGCCGTCGACGAACGTGCCGTTCGTGCTGCCGAGGTCTTCCACGAAGACGTCGCCGTCCTGCACGTAGAGGTGCGCATGACGCCGCGACAGGTAGTTGACCTGATGCGGATACGCGTTCCGGTAGCAGGCGAACGTGTCGTCGGTCTTGCTCACGAGGAACGGGAAGGCGGTAATGATGACCGGTTGCAGGCCGAGATCGCCGCGCTCCGGCGCCAGCGTGACGACGGCCGGCTGCGCCGGCTGATGCGTCGCGCGCGGCACGAACGCGGCGCGGTACGCGAGCGCGCCGGCGAAGCGCAGTTCGTCGCCGTCGCGCAGCAGGTGCGGCTTGTCGCCGACCTCGACACCGTTGACGGCCGTACCGTTCTTGCTGCCGAGATCGGCGACATAGGCCGCGCTGCCTTCGAAGAAGATGCGCGCATGGCGGCGCGACAGGTCGGCCACCAGTTCGGGCCTGGCAGACGCGAACGGCGTGTTGGTCCGCCCGACGGCGAACAGCGCCTTGTCGACCCGGATCTCGCTCAGCTCCGGATGCGAAACCGGCTTGAGCACGATGTCGAACTGCCGGTCGAGCGCGGCGTGTTTCTCGGCAATCGAAGCGGCGTCTGGAACCATGATTCGGCCAACGATCGACATGCGCCCGCCAATGGACACGCGGCGCAGCAAACGCGACGCGCTTTCGAACCACCTGAGTGAAGCCGCACCGCCAACGCACGTGGCGGCACGATCGTGAAAAAAGTTTAGGCGACGGATGGCGGTAGTCAATCGGCTGGCGCCGATCGCGCGGCTGCGCAGGGCTGGCGTGTTCATTGCAGCGCGTGGCCGGCCGGCTCGCTGCCTGCATTCGAGATTTCGACCGCGCGCCAGCCGCCGCCGATCGCCTTGTAGAGCGTGACCGTGTCGCTCAGAATCTGCTGATGATTGGCGAGCAGCGCGAGTTCCGCGGATGCCACCGAGCGCTCCGATTCGAGCACCTCGAGTTGCGAGACGAGCCCTTCCTTGAGCTGCGCCTCGACCTGCGCTGCGACGGTGCGCAGACGCGCGCTCTGCTGCTGAAGCTGTATGCGCTGCTGCTTGTGCGCGTCGAGATCGACGAGTGCATTTTCCACCTCCTTGAACGCGGTGAACACGGTCTGCCGGTACTGCTGCACGGCGACCTGGGTCTGTGCCTCGGTCGTCTTGATGTGCGCGCGCACGCCCGGGTCGAACATCGGCAGGTTGATGCTCGGCAGGAAGCTGAACGTGAAGGCCTTGAAGAGATCCGACAGCGCAAACGCCGCGGTGCCGCCACGCCCCGTCAGGCTGATCGACGGCAGCTGCGCCAGCTTCGCCGCGCCCACTTCGTCATACGATTCGAGCACGCGATACTGCGCGGCGACGACATCCGGCCGGCGCGCCAGCAGTTGCGCGGGCAGCCCCATCGGCACGTCCGGCAGCTTGACGCGCTGGCGGAGATGGCCGGCAGGCATCCTGAATTCGCCGGCCGGCACGCCCAGCAGCGTCGCGAGCGCGTTCTCGGCCGTGTCGCGCGAGCGGTGCAGTTCGATCAGTTCGTTCGCCAGCCCGTTGATCTCCGCGCTCTGCCGCAGCACTTCGGTCTGCGGCGCGATGCCGTTCGCCAGCATCGACTGGTAGATCGCGAGGATCTTCCGGTTCTTGTCGAGCGTGCGCTGTTCCTGCTCGATCTGGTCGTCGAACTGGAGGATCCGGAAATACGTGCTCGACACGTCGGCGACGAGCGTCAGGTAGCCGGCGCGCCAGTCGGCCTCGGTCGCGCGGTATTCGGCCTTCTGCGCCTGCACGCCTTTCTCGACCTTGCCCCAGATGTCGATCTCCCAGTTCACCTGGCTGCCGAGGTTGTAGGACTTCGACAGCGTCTGATGCGTGTTCTTCTCGAAGTCCACGCCCGCGCCGAGGTCGGCGCTCGGCAGCGCGCCCGCCCGGACTTCGCCGACCTGCGCGCCGGCTACCCCGATGCGCGCCGCCAGCACCTTGATATCGACGTTGCCGGCGATGGCCTTGTCGATGAGCGCATCGAGCGTCGGATCGTCGAAGCTCTTCCACCATTCGGCGTTGACCGCGTCCGACGCGGATACCGGCCCGTGCGCATGCGCCCAGGTGGTCTTTGCCGGCATCTCGGGGCGCTGGTAGACGGGCATGTTCAGGTCCATGCAGCCGGACAGCAACGCCGCGCATGCGCCGGCGGAACCGGCGATGCGGGCCAGCGAACGCATGAGGCCGCGGCAGTTGCGCGTGGCAGTCGGCGACAGGCAGGTGTTCACGATCGACTCCTTGGGCGGAACGCGGCGACGATGCGGGATCGGGGAATGTGTTGGTGTCGATGCTGCAGCGTGGCACGCTCGCGTCTCATCTCGCATGGGGCGTGCCAGCCGCTCGCGGGATCGGCCGGAATCGTGCCGGCAGGCTTGCCGGCGCGGGTCCGGGCCACGAAGACGGGAGTGGGGGCGACGTGTGCGCGGCACCCGGATCAAAGGTGCGTGATGGGGCGTCGCAGACAGTTAAGGCTCGGGATGTCGGGTATGCGCCGACACTTGGCGCATCGGGCGGCCGCGTCGCCGTCCGGCGCTCGCGTGCTCGCCTACTCGCGCGAGCAAGCGTACGTCACGCGATCGCCGATCGGCGTGCGCGACGTCACTTCACGTAGATCGTGATTTTCTTCGAGTAGACGGGGGGATTGTGCGGCACGTGGTTGGCGTCGCCCATCAAGAGCTGCAGCGTGTGCTTGCCCGGCGGAAGCTCCAGCGTGGTCTCGGTCTCGCCCGCGCCGAAATGCAGGTGATTGCGGTCGGACGGAATCGGCTGGTCCATCGGCGGCAGGTCCGTATCGACCAGCAGGTGATGGTGGCCCGTGTTCGGAAACTGCACATGCGACGGCGCGACACCCATGTCGCGCAAGCCGAACCACACCCGGAACGGACGTCCGGCCGGCATCACCTGGCCATCGTTGGGCCAGCCGATGTAGACGACGGCCTTCGGGGGATGCGTGCTGGTCTCTGCGGTCGCCGCCCCCGTCCATAGCAACGTCACGGCAACGGCGAAGAGGATGAGCTTGTTCATGGCGGCAATTCCCGGTTCGGGCGGCAGGCGCTGCATGGCGCGCTACTTGACCGTGATCGTGATCTTCTTCGAGTACACCGGCGGATCGTGCGGCACGTGGTCGTGGTCGCCCATCAGCATCTGCAGCGTGTGCTTGCCGGGTGGCAGCTCGATGCGCGCCTCGGTTTGACCGGCACCGTAATGGAGGTGATTCCGGTCCGACGGTATCGGCTGGTCCAGCGGCGGCAGATCGGTATCGATGAGCAGATGGTGGTGGCCCACGTTGGGCCGCTCGATGCCTTTCGGGCAGATGCCCATGTTGCGCAGGCCCATGCGCACCCAGAACTTGCCGCCCGCGATCGTTGCGCCGTCGGACGGCCAGATGATGTAGGCCTCGGCGCCGGGCGGCGAAGGCGTACGCCCGGCGGCGAACGCGATCCTCGGCGCCAGGACGGTGGCGGCCAAAGCCAACAAGGTAGCCCTTCTTCGCATCGTGTTGCTCCTCGCGTGGATGGCGGCGCGCGGCGTCGGACAGTGGAGCGTGTCTAACAGCTTAGGACGTAATCGACAGGAAGGCACATAACGATGTTCCAGGGTAACGGGCCGGCCGCGATGCGCGGATGCGTATGTCTGTTTTTTGCAAGACCCGCGGGTGGATCCGGTGATCGCCACCAGGCGCACGTGCTATCTTGAATGTGTCCCGGCCGCGCCCGTGCCTGCCGCAAGCCGGCATTGCGCTCGCCGCGACCGAACACCCGGCAATGGCTGCGCTCCGCCTTCGGCATCGGGTCCGACGGCGCACCCTGGGGGGCTCAACATGTGGCGAATACTCCTGCCCGCATGCCTGTTTGCGTCGATCTCGGTGGCATCGAGCACGTGCTCCGGCGAGGACATGCATGCTTTTCCCGCACCGCCGTCTGCGTCCGCGCGCGCCCCGTCAGTCGAACCGCAGCGCGTCGCGCTCGTGATCGGCAACGGCGCCTATCGCGATCATCCGCTCGCCAATCCCGTCCATGACGCCGATGCAATGAGCGACGCGCTGCGCGCGCTCGGCTTCGACGTCATCACGTTGCGCAACGCGACCCGGCAGCAAATGCTCGACGGGCTTGCCGCGTTCGAACGCCACGGCGCGGCCGGCGGCACCGGGCTGGTCTATTTTGCGGGCCACGGCGCCAGCTTCGGCGGAACGACATGGCTTGCGCCGGTCGATGCCGACGTCGGCGCGCCGGCCAGCCTGTCGCGAACGGGTGTCGACCTGCAAACCGTGTTCGATGCGACGTCGCGGCCTCGCGGCGACGGGATTGATCTGATCATTCTGGATTCCTGCCTGATCGCGCCTCCCGGTGCCGGCCGCGTGGCGGCCCGCAAGCCGCCGCCGCATACGCTCGTCGCATACGCGGCAGCGCCCGGCGCAGGAGCCGCCGACGGTACGGCGCATGGTGTCTACACGGCAGCGCTGCTGCAGTCGCTCGCGGTGCCGGGGCTCGGTATCGCACAGGTCTTCGACCGTGCCGGCGCGATGGTCGAACGCGCGACCGGGTATCGGCAGACGCCGTGGATCGCGTCTTCCCTGTCCGGTGCGGCCGCGACGTTGGCGTTCACCGGGGCGCGTCGCGCAGGAACCGCCGGGGCGCATGCCGGCGGCGGCACGGCGCAACGATCCGACGTGCTGGCCGACGTCGGCGTCGTGGCACTCGATAGCCGCGGCGTGATGCCGAAAGACAGCGCCGAACAGTACGAAATCACGTTCTGGGAGTCGATCAAGGACAGCAAGGAGGCGGGCGACTACGAAGCCTATCTGAAGACCTACCCGAACGGCCGCTTCGCGCAGTTGGCGCAGGCTCGTCTCGCACGACTGCGCGCGGCCGCGCCCAAGACGCCAGCGGCGCCCGCGCCCGCGCAAACGGCGAGCGCCGCGCCGGCCCCCGCCGCCGTTTCGGCTCCGGCTCCGGCACCTGCGGCGGCGCAGCCCGCGCACACGTCTGGCTCAACGCCGAAAGCACCGCCGCCCGCTGCCGCGGCGGCCCCGTCGGCACCGCCGCAGAAAGGCGGCGCGACGGCCGCCAATGAAATCCACGATTGCCCTGCCTGCCCCGCCATGCTGGCGGTCAGTCCGGGGGCTTTCACGATGGGCAGCAATTCGGGCGATCCGTCGGAAAAGCCTTCGCATCGCGTGACGCTCGATCATTCTTTTGCGCTGGCGAAGTATGGCGTGACCGTTGCGCAGTGGAACGCGTGCCGCGATGCGGGCGCCTGCCCGCGCCTGCCCAACGACAGCAACACGGCGGCGAACGCGCCGGTGCGCGACCTGAGTTGGGACGACGCGCAACTGTACGTCAAGTGGCTGTCGAAAATGAGCGGCAAGTCTTACCGGCTGCCGACCGAGGCCGAATGGGAATTCGCGGCCCGTGGCGGCACTGCGACGCGCTACTGGTGGGGCAACGAGATGCGCCCGGGCAACGCCAACTGCAAGGACTGCGGTCAACCGTGGCATGCCGACGCACCGGACAACGTCGGCTCGTTCGCGGCCAATCCGCTCGGCTTCTACGACATGGGTGGCGGCGTATGGGAATGGGTCAGCGATTGCTGGCACAACTCGTACAGGAATGCGCCTGCCGACGGCCGCTCATGGGACGAGCCGAATTGCCAGGTCCGCGTCATCCGCGGCGGCTCGTGGCGGGATGGTGCAGGCTACATGCCCGTCTCGACACGCTTCAAGTACGACAGCAGCGTACGTTATTCGGCAAACGGGTTTCGCGTGGCGCGGGACGTGAAGTAGAACACGCGGGCTGCCGGGCATCCGCATTCTGGAACCCGGCACCGCGCACATCGGTGTGACGCGCGTGCGCGTGGCAGCAGGCGCACTCAGGCAACGAGACTCGTCAGGTCGTCCCACACCATCACGATGTTCCGCGATCGCCAGATCGGCCCCGCATCGACGTACTCGCCGGCCAGCCGGCCGTTCAACGACGCGTAAAAGGCGATCGCGGCATCGTTTCCCTTGACGACGCTCAATGCCGCGCCCCGGTACCGCATCGTTTGCAGATGCGTTGCGAGCCGGGCGAGCAGCGTGCGGCCAATGCCGCGACGCTTGAACCCGGGATCGACATACAGGAACTTGATCTCGCCGCGGCCGCCGAAGATCGGCTCCGACGGCGCGCCGGCCGCGCCGATGCCGACGATCCTGCCGTCGGTTTCCGCCACGAGCACCAGTTGGTCGCGCTCGTTCGACGCCAGCTTTTCCCGCCACGTCCTGCCGCGATGGCGCTCGTCGAGGACGGCGTGCGCCTGCGCCGGCGCGAGATCGCGATAGGTATGCCGCCAGACCTTGACGTGAAAACGGGCGATCGCCTGCGCATCGTCGAGGTGGGCGGACCTGACGGATATTCCGGACATGGAAGACGCTCTCGGGTGGCTTGGCGCGCGCGGGCGCGGCGCACAAGCCGGATTGTCGACGATCGGTGCGACCCTGTCAGCACCCCGGGGCATCGCGAATCAGCGTGCAACCGCTTCCGTGTTCCGGACGCTGCCCAGAAACCGCGTCAGCTCCACCGTCTGCGGCCGCTCGAAAATCTCTTCGGCCGTCCCGCTCTCCCACACCCTGCCCTGGTGCATGAACACGATCCGGTCGCTCACCGCCCGCGCGAAGTTCATCTCGTGCGTGACCATGATCAACGTCATGTCCTCGCGCGCAAGCTGCGCGACGACGCCCAGCACCTCGCCGACGAGCTCGGGATCGAGCGCGGACGTGATTTCGTCGCACAGCAGCACGCTCGGCTTCATCGCGAGCGCACGCGCGATCGCGACGCGCTGCTGCTGGCCGCCCGACAGTTGTTCCGGAAACGCGTCGAACTTGTCGCCGAGGCCGACGCGCTCGAGCATCAGTTCCGCGATCGCGCGCGCCTGCTGGCGATGCGACTTTTTCACGACCGACTGCGCGAGCATCACGTTCTGCCCGGCGCTCAGGTGCGGAAACAGGTTGTATTGCTGGAACACCATGCCGACCTTCAGCCGCAGCGCACGCAGGTCCGCGTGCCGCGCATCGACACGTTCGCCGTCGATCGAGATCGTGCCCGCGTCGATGCTCTCGAGTCCGTTGAGCGTGCGCAGCAGCGTGCTCTTGCCCGAGCCGCTGCGGCCGATGATCGAGACGACCTGCCCGCGCTCGACGGAGAAATCGATGCCCTTGAGCACATGATGGGTGCCGAAGTTCTTTTCGAGACCACGGGTTTCAACGAGCGGCATGCCAGCTCCTTTGCAACGTGCGCGCATAACGGGTAAGCGGATAACAGAGCGCGAAATAGATCAGCGCGACGAGGCCGTACACGACGAACGGCCGGAACGTCGCGTTCGAGATCGCGATGCCGACCTTCGTCAGCTCGGTGAAGCCGATGATCGACACCAGCGCCGTATCCTTCACGGCCTGCACGCCGAAGCCGACCGTCGGCGCGATCGCGATGCGCGCGGCCTGCGGCAGGATCACGTGGCGCAACTGCTCGACGTAGCTCATGGCCAGGCTCGCCGACGCCTCCCACTGCCCTTTCGGCACCGCCTCGACGCAGCCGCGCCAGATCTCCGCGAGATACGCACTGGTGAAGAACGTGAGCCCTGCAGTGGCCGCGAGCCACGGCGGAACGTCGAGCCCGACGAGCGGCAGGCCGAAGAACACGATGAACAGTTGCATCAGCAACGGGGTGCCCTGGAATATCTCGATGTACAGCTTCGCAATGCCGCGCAGCAGCGTCGAGCTCGACACGCGCATCACGAGCAGCCCGAGGCCGACGAGGCCGCCGGACAGGAACGACACGATCGACAGCACGATCGTCCAGCGCGCGGCCAGCAGCAGGTTCGCGAGAATCTGCCCGAACGTGAAGTCGATCATCGCGCACCTCGCACGCGACGGGAGAACAGGCGGCGCCCCATCGAGCCGAGCGTGGCACGCAGCAGCAGCGCCATCGCCAGATACGCGAGCGCGATGACGAAGTACGTCTCGAACGAGCGGAAGTTGCGCGACTGAATGTAGCCGGCCGCATAGGTCAGGTCGGCCACCGAGATCTGCGACACGACCGCCGAGCCGAGCATCGTGATCACGATCTGGCTGGAGAGCGCCGGAAACACCTTGGCGAGCGCCTGCGGCAGCACGACGTGGCGCAGCATCTGCGCGCGCGACATCGCAAGCGCGGACGCCGCCTCCAGATGCCCTTTCGGAACGGCGGCGACGCCCGCGCGCACGATCTCGACCGAGTACGCGCCGAGATTGAGCGTCATCGCGAGGACTGCGGCCGTGTATTCGTCGATGTGCACGCCGAGCGCGGGCAAGCCGAAGAAGATGAAGAACAGCTGGACGACGAACGGCGTGTTGCGGATCGCCTCGACGTACGCGCCGATCAGCGGGCGCAGCCGCACGGCCGCACGCGCGTCGGCACTGTACGCGGCCGCGCCGAGCACGCCGAGCGCGACGCCGAGCACGGTCGCGACCGCGGTGAGCGCGAGCGTGATCGCCGCGCCGCTCGCGAACACGCCGGCGTATTCGGCGAGCTCGCCGAATTGAAGCTGGTAGCTCATGACGATTGAGTAAATTCGGGTTCGGACAACGACACCCGCCGCGCCGGCGGTGCCGGCCGCGGCGATATATCAGGCGACACTGCGATTCGTCACAGTCCGGCCGGCAACGGCTGGCCGAGCCACTTCTTCGACATCGCGCCCAGCGTGCCGTCCTGCTTCGCATGGGCGATCGTGTCGTCGATCTTCGCGAGCAGGCGCGGTTCGTTCTTGTTGACGCCGACGAAGCACGGCGAATTCTTGATCACGAACTTGACCTCGGGCCGGCGCGGCGGATTCTTCGCGAGAATCGCCGCCGCGACGATGTTGCCGGCCGCGATCAGTTGTACTTGCCCCGACAGGAACGCCTGGATCGTCGCGTTGTTGTCCTCGAAGCGCTTGATCGTCGCGTTCGGTGCGAGCTGCGACAGCGCGATCTCCTCGAGCGCGCCGCGGGTGGCGCCGACCGTCTTGCCGGACAGGTCGGCGGGCGCGCTCACCTTCACGTCGGCCGGCCCGAACACGCCCTGGAAATACGGTGCGTACGCGCTCGAGAAGTCGATGACCTTCTCGCGCTCCGGCGTCCTGCCGAGCGACGAGATCACCATGTCGACCTTGTTGGTCGTCAGGTACGGAATCCGGTTCGCACTGTTCACGGGCACCAGCTTCAGCTTCACGCCGAGCGATTTGGCGAGCAGTTCGGCCATGTCGATGTCGTAGCCCTGCGGCTGCATATCCGTGCCGACCGAGCCGAACGGCGGATAGTCTTCGGGCACCGCGACGCGCAGCGCGCCGTTTTTCGCGATGGTGTCGAGCGCGTCGGCATGCGCCGGCGCAGCGGCGAACAGCGCCATCACGGGGGCTGCGATCAGCGCAGCCAGCCAGGTGCGTCGGGGGAACGGTCGAGTCGTCGGGCTCACGGTGAATCTTCCTTGTCTGGTATGTCGTCGGGCAGCGCGCAACCGTTGCGCGGCCGCGGGTACTCCAGCAAAAACCGGGCCACCGCCGTGAAACGCCTGCCGTACCGGCACCCGACGGGAATCCCGGCGCATCGCATTCCCCACTTCGGTGCATGAGCCGGCACCGGCGTCAGAGGCTGCCCTCGCAGCGCGCGCCGGCGCACCAAATTACCTAACCGGTTCATTCCGCGAAGCGGGGCCGGTGCATGGGGCGCATGCCGGTTCCTGGGCATTGATCGGGCACGCGCGTCAAGCGAGCAGCCCCTCGAAACGCATCCCCGCCCGAGTGACACAGATCAAGGGGAAACCCGGTAATCGTCGGATATAAGTGAATCCGAAGCGGCGACGCCCCGCGGGCGGCGCCATCCCGAATTCCCGCATTTCCGTATTCGACGAGGCATCCCATGCGCGCTGCCGCGCCTGCCGTTCGCTGTCATCCTGCCGTCGTGCGGCGCATGCGTGCCATTGCGCTGGCGGCGGGCATGGGGCTGTTGTCGGGCTGCCTGTCGCTTGCGCCACCGGACGAGCGTCCCGCCGCACCGATTCCCGCGTCCTTTCCGGATCCGTCCACCGACGCGACACCCGCGGCGCCCGTGCCCGACTGGCAGGCTTACTTCGTCGACCCGCGCCTGCGTGCGCTGATCGGCCAGGCGCTCGCCGACAACCGGGATCTGCGCGCGGCGGTCGCCCGCGTCGAGCAGGCTCGCGCGCTGTACGGCATCCGCGGCGCGGATCAATGGCCGACGATCGGTGCGGGCGCGGCCTACGCGCGGTTTCGCACGCCGGGCGGTTTCCTTTCTCCGGCGCCCGTCATCGGCCAGGTCTACCAGGTTCAGTTGGCCGAGACGCAATGGGAGATCGATTTCTGGGGCCGCGTGCGCAACCTGAAGGAAGCGGCGCTTCAGCGCTACCTCGCGAGCGACGCAGCCAGGCAGGCGGTAACGCTGAGCGTCGTCACCGGTGTCGCGGACGCGTATCTGACCCTGTGCGAGATCGACGAACGCATCGCGCTGACCCGCGCGACGATCGACACCCGCCGCGAATCGCTGCGGATTTTCCGGCTTCGTCACGCGGCCGGCGCGATCTCGCGCCTCGATCTCACGCAATCGGAGATCCTGCTGCAGCAGGCGGAATCGCTCGGCGTGCAGTTGCAGCAAGCCCGCGCGACGGCGGCCGATGCGCTGGCGTTGCTCGTCGGTGCGCCGCCGGCGCTGGCCGCCACCCCGCTCGCGCTCGACGACGGTGCGGTGCTGCCGTCGCTCGCGCCCGGCCTGCCCTCGTCGCTGCTGACCCGGCGCCCGGACGTGATTGCAGCGGAGCGTGAACTGCAGGCGACCCGCGCGAACATCGGCGCGGCGCGCGCTGCATTCTTTCCGCGCATCGCATTGACGAGTGCGATCGGTTCGGGAAGCAGCGCGCTGCACCAGCTGCTGTCGTCCGGTTCCGGCGTGTGGTCGGTGATTCCCAACGTCACGCTGCCGCTCGTCGACGGCGGTCGCAACCGGTCGAATCTCGCACTCGCGCGCGCGCAACGCGAAGAAGCGCTCGCCCGCTACGAGCAGACGCTGCAGCGTGCGTTCCGCGACGTGTCCGATGCGCTCGCCGCGCGCCATTGGCTCGCCGACCAGGTCGCCATCGAGCGCGCCACGCTGGCGTCGCAGGCCGAGCGGGCGCGCCTCGCGAAGCTGCGCTACGACAGCGGGGCAACCCGCTTCCTCGAAGTGCTCGATGCGCAACGGGACCTGATGAACGCCGAGCAGCAGCTGGTCACGACCCGTCGTGCGCTGCTGTCGAGCCGCGTCGCCCTGTACGGCGCGCTCGGCGGCGGCGTGATCGACACCGGCAAGACTGCCGCGGCAACGGCTCCCCTTTCGACTGATTCGGACAACACACCATGAAAACCATCCCGCGCCCTCTTCTGATCGGTATCGGTGCGGCCGCGCTTGCGATCGGCCTCGCGTACTACGGGTGGACGCGCTGGCACGACGGCCAGGCGGACGCGGGGCTCGTCAGCGGCAACGGCCGCATCGAGGCGACCGAAATCGACGTCGCGACCAAGCTGCCGGGGCGCGTTACCGCCATGCTCGTCGACGAAGGCGACTTCGTGACCGCCGGCCAGCCGCTCGCACGCATGGACGTCGTCGTCCTGCAGGCGCAGCTCGACGAGGCACGGGCGCGCGAGCAACAGGCGGTGAACACCGCGGCGAGCATCGACGCGCAGGTCGCGCAGCGCCGCAGCGACAAGGCCGCGGCCGCGGCCGTCGTCGTGCAGCGGGGAAGCGAGCTGGACGCGGCCACGCGGCGGCTCGCACGGTCCGAAACGCTGTCGCGCGACGGCGCGTCGTCGATGCAGGAACTGGACGACGATCGCGCGCGCGCCGGCAGCCTGCGCGCGACCGTGAACGCCGCGCGGGCCCAGGTGGAAGCCGCTCAGGCCGCGATCGACGCCACGCGGGCCCAGCTCGTCGCGGCGCGCTCGGCCGTGACGGCCGCGCAGGCGACCGTGGCGCGCGTGCGGGCCGACCTCTCGGACAGCGAACTGACCTCGCCGCGCGACGGGCGCGTCCAGTACCGGATTGCCGAGTCGGGCGAAGTCCTGCCGGCAGGCGGCAAGGTGCTCAACGTCGTCGACCTGTCCGACGTGTACATGACGTTCTTCCTGCCCGAAGCGGTCGCCGGCCGGGTCCCGCTCGGCGCCGACGTGCGGATCGTGCTCGATGCGGCACCGGAATACGTGATTCCGGCACGCGTGTCCTATGTGTCGAGCACCGCGCAGTTCACGCCAAAGACGGTCGAAACGGCCACCGAGCGGCAGAAGCTGATGTTCCGGGTGAAGGCACGCATCGATCGCGATCTGTTGCAGCGCCACCTGAAGCTCGTCAAGACCGGATTGCCGGGCGTGGCGTGGCTGAAGACCGACCCGCACGCGGGCTGGCCGGATCGCCTCGCGATCAGGGTGCCGCAATGAAAGCGGCGCCGCCCGTCGAGACGGATGCCGGCGCGATCGGCGCTCCGCCGGTGCCGGCCGATCCGGGCTGGGTCGCACGGCTGTCCGGCGTCTCGCTGCGCTACGGCGACAAGGCTGCGCTCGACGACGTGACGCTCGATATCCCGGCCGGCCGCATGATCGGGCTGATCGGGCCGGACGGCGTCGGCAAGTCGAGCCTGCTTGCGCTCGTTTCCGGCGCGCGCGCGATCCAGCAGGGCCGCGTGTGGACGCTCGACGGCGACCTGTCGTCGCGCCGCCATCGCGCGCGTGTGTGCCGGCGCATCGCCTACATGCCGCAAGGCCTCGGCCGGAACCTGTACGCGACGCTGTCGGTCGAGGAAAACCTGCAGTTCTTCGCGCGACTGTTCGGCCACGATGCGGCGGAGCGGCGCCGAAGGATCGACGCGCTGACGCGCAGCACCGGCCTGCAGCCGTTCCTGGACCGCCCGGCCGGCAAGCTGTCCGGCGGCATGAAGCAGAAGCTCGGTCTGTGCTGCGCGTTGATCCACGATCCCGACCTGCTGATCCTGGACGAGCCGACGACCGGCGTCGACCCGCTGTCGCGCGCGCAGTTCTGGGAGCTGATCGGCCGCATTCGCGCCGCCCGCCCGGCGATGAGCGTGCTGGTCGCCACCGCGTACATGGACGAGGCCCGGCGTTTCGACCGGCTGATCGCGATGGACGCCGGCCGCGTGCTGGCAACCGGCAGCCCCGGCGAGCTGCTCGAGCGCACCGGTTGCGACACGCTGGAAGCCGCGTTCATCGCGCTGCTCCCGGAGGCGCGCCGGCACGGACACCAGCCGGTCGTGATCGCGCCGTTCCAGGCCGATCAGGCGACCGGCTACGCGATCGAGGCGGACGGGCTGACGATGCGGTTCGGCGATTTCGTCGCGGTCGACCACGTGAGCCTGCAGATCCGCCGCGGCGAAATCTTCGGCTTTCTCGGCTCCAACGGCTGCGGCAAGTCGACGACCATGAAGATGCTCACCGGCCTGCTGCCCGCGTCGGACGGCACGGCGACGCTGTTCGGCCGGCCGGTCGCCGCGAACGACATCGACACGCGCCGGCGCGTCGGCTACATGTCGCAAGGGTTTTCGCTCTACGGCGAACTGACCGTCCGGCAGAACCTCGTGCTGCACGCGCGCCTGTTCGGCGTGCCGGAGGCGGACGTGCCCGCGCGCGTGACCGAAATGGTCGCGCGCTTCGGGCTGGCCGACGCCCTCGACGCGCTGCCCGAGCGCCTGCCGCTCGGCATGCGGCAGCGGCTCTCGCTCGCGGTGGCGATGGTGCACAAGCCCGAGCTGCTGATCCTGGACGAACCGACGTCGGGCGTGGATCCGGTCGCGCGGGACGACTTCTGGCGGCTGATGATCGAACTCGCGCGCAACGATCGCGTCACCATCTTCATTTCGACGCACTTCATGAACGAGGCCGCGCGCTGCGACCGCATCTCGCTGATGCATGCGGGCCGCGTGCTCGCGAGCGCCGCGCCCGACGAACTGGTGCGCCTGCGCGGCGCCGCCACGCTCGAGGACGCGTTCATCGGCTACCTGAGCGACGCCCAGCGCGCAGACGGTGCGGACGGCGTGAACAATGCGCCGGCCGACGCCGGCTGGCTCGCCGCGCCGCCCGCGGCGGCCGGCGCCGGTCGTGCGGCGGCATGGTTCAGCCCGGCGCGCGCCGGCAGCTATCTGTGGCGCGAAGTGCTGGAGCTGCGACGCGACCCGTTGCGCGCGACGCTGGCGCTGTTCGGCTCGCTCGTGCTGATGTGCGTGATCAGCATCGGCATCAGTCTCGACGTCGACAACCTGACGTTCTCAGTGCTCGACCGCGATCAGTCGATCCTGAGCCAGGACTATGCGCAGAACCTCGCCGGTTCCCGCTACTTCGTGCCGCGCGCGCCGCTCGCGGACGACCGCGACATCGAGCGCCGCATGCGCAACGGCCGGCTGTCGCTCGCGATCGAGATCCCGCCCGGTTTCGCGCGCGACGTCGCGCGCGGCCGCCGCGTGGAGATCGGCGCATGGGTCGACGGCGCGATGCCGATGCGCGCGGAGACGATCCGCGGCTACGTGGCCGGCATGCACGAAAACTGGCTGCGCGACCAGGCGAAGCGCCGGCTCGGCGTGTCGCTCGCGCCGGCCGTCGACATCGCGATCCGCTATCGCTACAACCCGGACGTCAAGAGCCTGCCGGCCATGATTCCCGCGATCATGCCGATGCTGCTGCTGATGCTGCCCGCGATGCTGACGGCGCTCGCCGTCGTGCGGGAACGGGAGCTCGGGTCGATCGTCAACCTGTACGTGACGCCCGTCACGCGGGCCGAATTCCTGCTCGGCAAGCAGGCGCCGTACGTCATGCTGGCCATGCTGAACTTCCTGCTGATGGTCGTGCTGGCCGACCTCGTGTTCGGCGTGCG
Organism: Burkholderia sp. BCC1993; assembly: GCF_905339865.1. NCBI lineage: Bacteria > Pseudomonadati > Pseudomonadota > Betaproteobacteria > Burkholderiales > Burkholderiaceae > Burkholderia > Burkholderia sp. BCC1993. The sequence goes on from NZ_CAJPGZ010000024.1 coordinate 70,900, forward strand.
GATCAAGGGCAGTTTCGCGACGCTGGCGGCCGCCGTGCTGATCTTCAACGTCGTGGCCACCGGCATCGGGCTGTTCGCGTCGACGTTTACCCGCAGCCAGATCGCCGCGATCTTCATGACGATCGTCGGTACGCTGATTCCCGTCGTGCAGTTCTCGGGCCTGCTCACGCCGCTGTCGTCGCTCGAGGGCAGCGGCAAGTGGGTCGGCACCGTCTATCCGGCCACCTACATGCTCGCGATCAGCCGCGGCGTCTACAACAAGGCGCTCGGGCTGGCCGACCTGTCGTCCCAGTTCTGGCCGATGCTCGCGGCCGCGCCGGTCATCCTGGTCATGACCGGCGTGCTGCTGCGCAAGCAGGAGCGCTGACCATGTCGCGCCTGCTCGTCATTTTCCGGCTCGGGGTCAAAGAACTGTGGAGCCTCGCCCGCGACCCGATCCTGCTCGCGCTGATCGTCTATACGTTCAGCGCGTCGATCTACGTCGCGGCCACCGCGCGCCCGGAAACGCTGCACAAGGTGCCGATCGCGATCGTCGACGAGGATGCGTCGCCGCTGTCGGCGCGCATCGCGGCGGCGTTCTTCCCGCCGCAGTTCGCGCCGCCCCCGATCGTCGACGCCGGCGCGGCCGATCGCGGGCTGGACAACGGCGACTACACGTTCTCGCTCGACATTCCGCCGGACTTCCAGCGCGACGTGCTCGCCGGCCGTCACGCGACGGTCCAGCTCAACGTCGATGCGACCCGCATGACGCAGGCGTTCACCGGCGGCAGTTACGTCCAGCAGATCGTGTCGGGCGAGATCGATGCGTTCGTGCGGCGCCATCGCGGCACGTCCTTGCCGCCCGTCGATCTCGCGATGCGGATGCGCTTCAACCCGAATCTCGACGAAGTCTGGTTCGGCGCGCTGATGGAACTGATCAACAACGTGACGATGCTGTCGATGATCCTCACCGGGGCCGCGCTGATTCGCGAGCGCGAGCACGGCACGATCGAGCATCTGCTCGTCATGCCGGTGACCGCGGCGGAAATCATGCTCGCGAAGGTCTGGTCGATGGGGCTCGTCGTCGCGGCGGCGGCCGTCGCATCGCTGACGTTCGTCGTGGGCGGCGCGCTGCACGTGCCGATTCCGGGATCCGTGCCGCTGTTCGTGGCCGGCATGGCGTTGCACCTGTTCGCGACGACGTCGATGGGGATCTTTCTCGCGACGCTCGTGCGCAGCATGCCGCAGTTCGGCATGCTGCTCGTCCTCGTGCTGCTGCCGCTGCAATTGCTGTCGGGCGGCCTGACGCCGCGCGAAAGCATGCCGCCCGTCGTGCAGGACATCATGCTGGCCGCGCCGACCACGCATTTCGTCGAACTCGCGCAGCGGATCCTGTATCGCGGTGCCGGGTTCGATGCGGTGTGGGCCCAGTTCGCAGCGCTGTTCGCGATCGGTTGCGTGCTGTTCCTGCTGTCGTTGACGCGGTTCCGCAAGACGATTGGTCAGATGACTTGAGCGGGATCCGGCGCCGTCCGGGCGCTAGCGGCGCGGCCCGGACGCATCGCATTCGGCATCGTGAGCGGCATCTTACGCCTCGCGTTCAAGCCGTTCGTCGTCGGAATCCCGCCATTCGTGATTTCGATCAACCGCCGCGCGCGCGTTCGGGATGTAATCGACTTACTGTTCCGTCGACTCCCGGGGAGGCAACCCATGAAACTGACTTTTCTCGGTGCGACCGAAACCGTGACCGGCTCGAAATATCTGCTCGAGCACGGCGGCCGGCGCGTCCTGGTCGATTGCGGCCTGTTCCAGGGGACCAAGAACCTCCGGCTGCGCAACTGGCGTGCGCTGCCGTTCGCGCCCGACACGCTGGACGCGGTCGTGCTCACGCACGCGCATCTCGATCACACCGGCTATCTCCCGGTGCTGGCCCGCGACGGCTATCGCGGGCCGGTGTACTGCACGGCCGCCACGGCCGAACTCTGCGACATCATGCTGCGCGACAGCGCGCGGCTGCAGGAGGAGGAAGCCGACTTCGCGAACCGGCACGGTTACTCGAAGCATCATCCCGCGCAACCGCTCTACACGCTGGACGACGCGCAGCGCGCGCTGCGCCTGCTGCAACCCGTCGCCTTCGACGAATGCACCGCGCTGGGCGGCAGCCTGTCGTTCCGCCTGCTGCCGGCCGGGCACATCCTCGGCGCGGCGAGCGTCGTGATGCACTGGGATCACAAGGTGCTCGCGTTCTCCGGCGACCTTGGCCGGTATCACGACCCGATCATGCAACCGCCGCGCCCGCCCGCGCATGCGGACTACCTGGTGGTCGAGTCGACGTACGGCGACCGGCTGCATCCGGCGTCGGATCCCGAAAACGAGCTGGCCGAGATGTTCGACAAGACCTTCGCGCGCGGCGGGGTCGTCGTGATGCCCTGCTTCACCGTCGGCCGCGCGCAGGAAATCCTGCACTACATCGCGCGGCTGAAGGCGTCCAGCCGCATGGCGCGCGTCCCGGTGTTCGTCGACAGCCCGATGGCGACGGACGTGACCGAAATCTATCGCCACCATATCCTCGAACACCGGCTGACGGCTTCCGAAGCGAATGCGCTCGGCCACGCGGCCACGATGATCCGCTCGGTCGAGCAGTCGAAGGCGATTGCCGAACACCATGGCCCGATGGTCATCATCGCCGGCAGCGGGATGGCGACGGGCGGGCGCGTGCTGCATCACCTGAGCCGCTATGCGCCCGATGCGCGCAACACGATCGCGCTGGTCGGCTACCAGGCCGCCGGCACGCGCGGCGCGGCGCTCGCCGCGCACGAGCCGACGCTGAAGATTCACGGCGAGTACGTGCGCGTGCGCGCGCAGGTCGAGTCGATCACGACGCTGTCGGCCCATGCCGACTACGAAGAGATCCTGAAGTGGCTCGGCACGATGCAGGGCGCACCCGTGCGGACGTTCGTCACGCATGGCGAACCCGCTGCCGCGGATGCAATGCGCCGGCGCATCTCGGAGCGCCTGCATTGGCCGTGCGAGGTGCCGACTTACGAGCAGTGCGTCGATCTGGACGCGGTTGAATCAAACAACACGCACGAACCTGCCGCGCTGTCGTCCTGACCGGTCCTGACTGCCGGCGCGTCGCCGGCGCAACGTCGGCCGCGCGTGACGGGCAGCGGAAGCACCCGTTTTCCGCCACGCGCGGCCCGGCACTCAGCCGATTTCGATGATGACCTTCAGCGCGTGGGTCTGCGCGGCGCGCCCGAACGTGTCGTACGCGCTTTCCACGTCGTCGAGCGAGAACCGGTGCGTGATCAGGCGCGCCGGATCGAGGCGCCCGGCGCCCACCGTCTTCAGCAGCATCGGCGTGCTGACCGTGTCGACGAGCCGCGTCGTGATCGAGATGTTGCGATCCCACAGCTTCTCGAGGTGCAGGTCGGCCTTGACGCCATGGACGCCGACGTTCGCGACGACCCCGCCAGGCGCCACGAGCGACGTGCACATCTCGAACGTCGCCGGAATGCCGACCGCTTCGATCGCGCAATCCACGCCGACGCCGTCAGTCAGCTTCATCACTTCCGCGACCGGGTCGCCGCCGTGGCCGTCGATGCAGTCGGTCGCGCCGAAGCGCCGCGCGACGTCGAGCCGGTTGCCGTCCGGGTCGATCATGATGATCCGCGCCGGCGAATAGAACTGCGCGGTCAGCAACGCCGCCAGCCCGATCGGCCCCGCGCCGACGATCGCGACCGAGCAGCCCGGCTGCACCTTGCCGTTCAGCACGCCGCATTCGAATCCGGTCGGCAGGATGTCGGACAGCATCACGAGCGCGTCCTCGTCCGCGCCGGCCGGAATCCGGTACAGGCTGGTCGGCGCATGCGGGATGCGCACGAACTCGGCCTGCGTGCCGTCGATCCGGTTGCCGAGGATCCAGCCGCCGGTCGTGCAATGCGAATACAGTCCGCGGCGGCAGTACTCGCAGCGGCCGCACGACGAGATGCACGAAATCAGCACGTGGTCGCCCGGCTTCAGCGAATCGACCGCCGCGCCGACCTGCTCGACGATGCCCACGCCCTCATGGCCGAGAATGCGGCCCGGTTCGCACGTCGGCACGTCGCCCTTGAGGATGTGCAGATCGGTGCCGCAGATGGTCGTGCGCGTCACGCGGACGATCGCGTCGGTGGGCGACTGCAGTTCCGATTTGGGCCGCCGTTCGAGCGCCTTGCGCCCGGGTCCGTGATAAACGAGTGCTTTCACTGCGATTCCTCCATCGAAAGGGGGGCCTGTTCAGGCATCGGGGCGGCGTCATGCCGGACTTGTGCCAGCAACACCGCGAGCGCACAGGACGCGAGCCGGACGGCGACGCCGTCGGCGCGGCTCGTCAGCACGATCGGCACGCGCGCGCCCACGACGACGCCCGCGTTCGCGGCGCCGCCCAGGTATTCGAGCTGTTTCGCGAGCATGTTGCCCGCTTCGATATCGGGCACGACGAGGATGTCGGCACGGCCGGCAACCGGCGAGTCGATCCCCTTCTCGCGCGCGGCCCGCTGCGATATCGCGTTGTCGAACGCGAGCGGGCCGTCGACGACCGCCCCCGTGATCTGCCCGCGTTCGGCCATCTTCGCGAGGGCCGCCGCGTCGAGCGTCGAACGCATCGCGGGATTGACGGTCTCGACCGCGCACAGCACCGCGACGCGCGGGCGCGCAACGCCCAGCGCATGCGCGACGTCGATCGCGTTCTGCGTGATGGCCGCCTTCTGCGCGAGATCCGGTGCGATGTTCACCGCGGCGTCGGTCAGGATGAACGGCCGCGGATACGCCGGCACCTCGATCAGGAAACAGTGAGACATGCGCTTGTCCGTGCGCAGGCCCGATTCCGCGGCGACGACGGCCCCCATCAGTTCGTCCGTATGCAGGCTGCCCTTCATCAGCGCGCCGGCGCGGCCCGACGCCGCGAGTGCCACCGCGCGGGCCGCCGCGGCGTGGCTGTGGGGAACGTCCTCGATCGTCCATTTCGCGAGATCGACGCCCGCTTCGCTCGCCACGCGCAACACCTTCGCGCGCGGCGCGACGATCAGCGGTTCGATCGATGCGCCCAGCGGCGACGCGTCGAGCGCGGCAAGCGCGACGAGGCTGGCCGTGTCGCACGGATGCACGACGGCCATCGTCAGCGGCGGCGCATGGCGCGCACGCGCGATCAGGGCGGGCAGTTCGCCGTCCGCGCGCGGCAACAGGCCGGGCAGGCACGCGCCGGCGGACGGATCCGGAGGCAGGTTCAGGTTCATGTTCAGGTCTCCAGCACGTAGCTGCCGGGCGCCGCGCCGAAGCCGGCGGCCGGCACGCGCGCCGGCACGTCGCCCGACGAATGCGCGTGCAGCCCGATCGCGACGCTCGCGATCGCGTAGTCGCGCATCGCCTGCCGGGTCGCCTCGCCGAGGGCCGTCCACTCGTTCGTGTCCGCCAGCGCCTGCTGCAGGTGGCGAACCGCTGCGCGGTCCCGCTCGATGCGCCGCCCTGCCAGCGCATGCCATTCGTGCTGCCAGTCGCTAGTCAGCGCGACCATGCGCAGCGCGAGATCGCAGCCCGCGCGGCAAGCGTCATTCGGTGTCGTCAAAGCGTACGTACTCATCGGCCTCCCTCGTTCGATCCGGTCGATCGGTTGGCATCCCGCCTCATGCCGCCTGCCCGGGATCGGCATCGCGACCGCTTCACTGTGCGGGCATCGCGCAAGGGAGCCGTTGATCTGAGTCAAGTACGCGGAAACCCTGCTCCGTAGACTGGTTTGCACTGGCGGTTCCCCCGTCGATGGAGCGATTCCGATGAGCTACAAGAGCATGGTCGTGCACCTCGATACGAGCGCCCGCGCGCATTCGCGCCTCGAGTTCGCGCTGCGTCTGGCCCGGCGCTTCGGTGCGCATCTGACCGGCCTGTTCGCGGTCTACACGCCGGAACCGCATTCGTTCTACGTGATGGCCGGGTCCGCCGATTACTTCCGCGAGCAACGCGCACAGCGCGACGAACGGCTCGCCGCGCTGGAACGCCTGTTCCATGCCGAGACGGCCCGCGCGAAAGTGCCGGCCGCGTGGGTGCGTGCCGACGAGCGCGCGAACCTGGCCGTGCCGCGCGCCGCGCGCCTGGCCGACCTCGTAATCGCCGGCCAGAGCGACCCGAACGATCCCGAGACCTACATCGACGACCAGTTTCCGGAGAACCTCGTGTTGTCCGCCGGCCGCCCGGTGCTGTTCGTGCCGTACGCGGGCGAATTCCCGTCGGTCGGCGAGCGGGTGTTCGTCGCGTGGGACGGCAGCCGGGAGGCGGCCCGCGCCGCGCACGACGCGCTGCCCTTTCTCGAACACGCGAAGCGCACGACGGTCGCCGCCGTGGTCGACGGCGCTTCGGAAGCGGCGGCCACACGCATTCCGGCCGCCGATGCCGCGCTGATGCTGGCGCGCCACGCACGCGACGTGAACGTGCTCGACATCGATGCCGGCGCCGGCCCGGCGATCGGCGACACGTTGCTGTCGCGCGCTTATGAAACGGGTTCCGACCTGCTCGTGATGGGCGCCTACGGCCATCCGCGCTGGCGCGAGCTGGTGATGGGCGGCGCCACCCGCACGGTGCTGGCGTCGATGACGCTGCCGGTGCTGATGTCGCACTGAGCCGGCCGATGCGTACGCTCGCCCTGCTCGTCGTCAATGCCGGTTCGTCGAGCGTGAAGTTCGCGCTCTTTGCCCACCCGCCGCACGGCGACCCCGCGCGGCGGCCGCTGCACGAAGGCGAAGCGGTCGCCGCCGGCAACAGCGTGTCGATCCGCTTCGACGCCGAGCCCAACAGCTCGCTGCCGCTCGGCACGGCGGACGATCCCTACCGCGCCGTGCTCGCGCAGATCGCGACGTGGATCCGCGTGAAGTTGCCGCATGTCGCGCTGGGCGCGATCGCGCATCGCGTCGTGCACGGCGGCCCACGATACGTGGAGCCGGCGGTCGTCGACGACGACGTGCTGGACGCGCTGCGCACGCTGACGCCGCTCGCGCCGCTGCATCAGCCGCACAGCCTCGACGCGATCGACGTGCTGCGCGACGCGTTTCCGGACGTCCCGCAGATCGCCGTGTTCGACACGGCGTTTCATCGCACACTGCCGCGCGTCGAGCAGCTGCTGCCGCTGCCGCATGCGTGGTTCGACCAGGGCGTGCGCCGCTACGGATTCCATGGGCTGTCGTACGAATACCTGTCCGTCGCGCTCGACGAGTCGTTCGGCGCGCGTGCGCACGGCCGCGTGATCGCCGCCCATCTCGGCAGCGGCGCGAGCCTGTGCGCGCTGCGCGACTGCCGCAGCGTCGCGACGACCATGGGCTTCTCGGCGCTCGACGGATTGATGATGAGCACCCGCAGCGGAACGCTCGATCCCGGTGTCGTCCTGCACCTGCTCGAGGCCGGCAAGCTGTCCGGCGACGCACTGGGACACATGCTGTATCACGAATCGGGGCTCAAGGGCGTGTCGGGCGCGTCGGGCGACCCGCGCGTGCTGCTCGCGCGCGAGGCGGCCGGGGACGAAGCTGCCCGCGATGCGCTGGCGCTGTACGTCCATCGCATCGTGCGCGAGACCGGCGCGCTGACCGCGCTGCTCGGCGGCCTCGACATGCTGGTCTTCACGGCCGGCATCGGCGAACACTCGGCGGTGTTGCGCGAGCGGATCTGCGCGTCGCTCGGCTGGCTCGGCATCGCGCTCGACGCGCGCGCGAATGCCGATCATGCGCATGTCGTGTCGTGCGCGTCGAGTGCGGTCGCGGTGGTCGTCGAGCCGACCAACGAGGCGTGGGTCGCGGCGCGCGCCGCGGTGCGCGTGCTGCGCGCCAATCGCGACGCTTGATCCAGATCAGCGCGAGCGGCGCATACGCGCCGATGATGGTTCCATCGGCATCCGTTGAAGGGAAACGTCATGTACTCGAACATTCTGGTCGCGCTCGACGGCAGCGATACGTCGTCCCGCGCACTCGACGCCGCGCTGAACCTCGCGGCGGAGACGGGTGCGCGGCTGACCCCGGTCTACGTCGTCGACTTCCTGGTGCCGGCCTACGACGCATACGGATACGATCCGTCGATCCTGGTCGATGCATTCCGCGAGGAAGGACTGCGCGTCACGGATGACGCGGCACGCCGCATGAAAGCGCGCGACGTGGCCGGCACGCCGCAGATCTCCAACGTCGCGCCGGCCGGCGAAGACGTTGCGCACCGGATCGTCGGTCTCGCCGGCGAGATCGGCGCCGACCTAGTCGTGATCGGCACGCATGGCCGGCGCGGTTTCCGGCGCATGTTCCTCGGCAGCGTGGCCGAGCGCGTGCTGCGTCAGGCCACGTGCCCGGTCCTGATGATACCGGCGAGCTGCGCCGTGCAGGCGCCCGCCGAAACCGCCGCGGCATCAACCGAAAAGGAGCCGTCATGAGCTACAAGACCCTGCTCGTCCATCTCGACGACAGCGAGCGCTGTGCGACGCGCGTCGACCTCGCGCTCCAGCTCGCGCGACGCTGGAACGCCCATCTGATCGGTCTCTACGTGGTTTGCCAGGACCTTCTCGAGCCGCTGCGGCGGCCGGACGAACCGCTGAAGCTGGCCGTCTACGAACGCCTGTGCGAACAGCGGCGCAAGGAGGCCGAGGAGCGATTCCTCGCCGCCGCCGAGCGCGCGGGGCACAACCATGTCGAATGGCAGGCGCCGGCCGGCGAAGCGACCGCCGCCGCGGTCCTGCACGCGCGCCATGCCGATCTGCTGGTGCTCGGCCAGGAAGACCCCGACGATCGGCTGACCTACGTCGCACGTCATTTCGTCGAGGACGTCGTGATGGGCAGCGGACGGCCGGCGCTCGTCGTGCCCTACGCGGGCGAAGTGCGCACGCTCGGCGAGAACGTGCTGATCGGCTGGGACGGCGGGCGCGAAGCCGCCCGCGCGATGGCCGACGCATTGCCGCTGCTCGCCCGCGCGCGCTTCGTCAACGTCGAGACGGTCACCCGCGGGCAACCCGATCCGGACCAGACGCCGGCGGGCGTCGACGTCGCCGCGTATCTCGAACGGCACGGCATTCGCGCGTCGTTCTCGACCACGCCGCGCGAACGGCCGGTGAGCGTGGGCGCGACGCTGCTGAACCGGGTGACCGACCTGCATGCGGATCTGCTGGTGATGGGCCTGTACAGCCATGCGCGCATGCACGAACGCGTGCTGGGCGGCGCGACGCGCACGATCCTCGAAACGATGACGGTGCCGGTCCTGCTGTCTCACTGAGCGAGCGAAAACGGGGCAGCCGCTCGCGGCTGCCCGCAGACTGCCCGCAGCGCGGCGAGCGAGATCGCCTCGTCGAGCGCGAGGCGCGCGCCACGGCTGCCGTCGAGTGCCGCAAAGATCCTTGGGTACATGACGCCTCCCCGCTGTCGTCCCGGTTCGACCGGTTCGTGAAGCCAGTCTGATCGCGGCGGACGCTGGTCCGTTGACACGGGTCAAACACGCGCGGCGGCGCCTCTTGCGCATCGGTCCCGATTGGCGAACGCGAGCAAAACGCGCACAATTCCGTGCGATATCGCAGTTGCGGCCCGCCCAGCCGTTCGTGCCCCGCGTCCCGCTCGCCGCCAGCCAGCCGTCGACGAAATCCGTCAGGATGAACGGCAATGACAGTGAATGCGCCCCCCTTGAAGGCCGGGCCGGGTCCGCACCGGATCCGGCCCGGGCGATATGCCGCCTTGGCCGCGGTGCTGACGCTGGCGCTCGGCCTGACTGCGACATTTGCGGCATTCCGGGTACTGCAGAACGACGCACAACACGCCGCCCACGCAAGGTTCGAGCAATCCGCGACGCGCGCGACGGCCGCGCTGCGCCGCAGTCTACTCGGCGCCGCTGCCGTATTGCACGGCGCCCGCGGGTTCGCATCGGCACTGCCTGCGCCGCCATCCGGCGCGGCATGGCGCCGCTATCTCACCGGTCTCGATCTGGACGGATTGCAGTCGCCGGTCCACAGCATCGGGAGAATCGAGCCGAGCGCCGCGGAGGACGATCAGGCGACCCGGCAGGCGCTGCAGCGCGCGGCGGAAACCGGCGAGGTCGCGCTTGCCGCGAGCGCGATTAAGGACGGCACCGCTGCGACGCTTGCCCGGATGGAGCTGACGCTTTACCTGCCGATTTACGCCAACGCCAATGCCAACGCCGGGGACGGCACGGCGTCCGGGCCGCGGCACGCAACGGCGACCGGGTACGTTTATGCCGCGCTGAATCCGGATCGTCTCGTCGATCCCTCCCTGCTCGATCCGCTGCGCCTGGAAATCGTGGCCGACAATCCCGCGGCGCCCGCGTATTTCGGCGGTTCCGGCTTCGTCGTCGGCGCCGGCGCCCGCGACGCGTTCACGCGAACCGATACGCTGACGTTCGGCGGCACGCCGCTCGCGCTGCACTACAGCGCGCCACGCGCCGCCACGGCGGGCGCCGCGACGGCCGTGCTGCTGGCAGGCATCGCGCTCTCGCTGACGCTGGCCGCGCTCGTGCGGCAGGTCGTCGCGAAACGAACGCTTGCCCCCGCCGGCGACAGCCAACCCACCGAGGCCCGGATGATGGGCATCATCCGGTCGTCGATGGAGGCCGTCATCACCGTCGACGAAAGCCAGACGATCGTGATCTTCAACCCGGCCGCCGAACACGTGTTCGGCGTCTGCGCGATGGAGGCGATCGGCGCGCCGCTGTCCCGCTTCATCCCCGAGCGCTTTCGCGCCGCGCATGCGCGACACATCGAACAGTTCGGCGTGACGGGCGTGTCGGAGCGCCAGATGGGGCGGCAACGCGTGCTGTTCGGCTTGCGCGGCGACGGCACCGAGTTTCCGATCGAGGCGTCGATCTCGCAGATTCGCGACGGCACCGGCAAGCTATACACGGTCATGCTGCGCGACGTGACCGAGCGGGTGTGCGCAGAAAATGCGCTCAAGCAGTCGCGCGAGGAACTGCGCGAGCTGTCCGCCAACCTGCAGAACGTGCGGGAGGAAGAGAAAACGCGGATCGCGCGCGAATTGCACGATGACCTCGGCCAGCAACTCACTGCGCTCAAGATGGATCTTTCGGCCGTCGAGCGGGGGCTCGCGGGCGGTGCCACCCCCGGCACCGCCGTGCGCGAGCAGCTGGGCGGCATGCATCGGCTGATCGATTCAACCGTTGCGTCGGTCCGGCGCATCGCGGCCGACCTGCGGCCGGTGATGCTCGACGACCTGGGTCTCGTCCCGGCGATCGAATGGCTTGCAAACGATTTCACGCGCCGTTACAGGATCACGGTCGACCGTGATCTCCCGCCCGTCGATACCGCATTCACCGGCGCTGGCGCAACCGCGCTGTTCCGCATCGTTCAGGAGGCGCTGACCAACGTCGCGCGACACTCGGACGCGACGAACGTGAAGCTGGCATTGAAAGTGGAAGACGGTTATTACATGCTGCGCATCGCGGACAACGGTCACGGCGCGCCCGGCAACGGCCACGATGCGCAGGACCGTCCGTCGTTCGGCCTGATCGGCATCCGCGAGCGCGCGCACGTGCTCGACGGCACGGTGACGATCGACAACCGGCCGGGCGCGGGATTCACGATCACCGTGGCGCTGCCGCTTCACGCCATCCAGCAACGAGACGGGCCGTCATGATCCGGGTACTCGTCGCCGGCGACCACGCCCTCGTCAGGGGCGGAATCCTCGAGAAGATGCAGATGCCGAACGACACGGCACTCGTGCGCTACGCGATGCGCCACAGGCTGCTCGAGGACCCTGACGAACTCTGACGGCGGCATCGGGCACGATCGCGTCCCCGGCCCGGCTGTCCTGACGACATCGGCGACGACAGCCAGGCCGGTGCGGCGATGACTTTCCGCGGCCCATGTCGGCACACGCCCGCAACGATCGCGACAAGACGCCGCACCCTTGTAGGAAACCTCCTACAAGACTTCCCACTCCCCTACTTCAACTTCAATTCCGGCTGATTTTCTTGACCTCGCGCAACGTCCATACTTCGCATCGAGAAAAACGAGCAAACGTGCCTCCCGGAGCACGGGCAGCGTCATCGCCGAGACCGGCGTGGTGGCCTCCCGGCGCGTCCGGCGGGGCTTTCCCGAGAGGAAGGCGGCAGCGACCAAAGCCGCCGGTACAACGGCCAGCGCGACCCCGCCCGACGGCGAGCCGCCGCTGTCCCCGAACTGGAGCCGATCATGCACAGCAGCGCCGAAGCCACGACGACCATGCCGATGCGCCCGTTCATCCCGCTGCATCGCGTCGAACCGGCGGATCAACCCAAGCGCGCCGCATCCCGCTGTTCGACGTGCGCATTGCGTACCGTCTGCATGCCGTCCGATCTGTCGCCCGACGATTTCGCGCGCGTCGACGCGATGATCTGCACGACGCGCCACGTCAAGCGCGGCGAAACGCTGTTTCGCGCGGGCGATGCGTTCAACAGCATCTACGCAGTGAGAACCGGGTCGTTCAAGACCATCGTGATGCATCGCGACGGCGACGAGCAGATCACCGGCTTCCAGATCGTCGGCGAGTCGCTCGGACTCGACGGCGTGTACACCGGGCACCACAACGGCGACGCGATCGCGCTCGAGGACAGCACGGTCTGCATCATCCCGTTCGGCCAGCTCGAGCAGATGTGCCGCGAAGTGCGCCCGATGCAGCACCACGTGTACCAGATGATGGGCGGCGAGATCGTGCGCGAATCCTCGCAGATGCTGCTGCTCGGCACGATGAGCGCCGAACAGCGGGTGGCTGCGTTCCTGCTGAATCTGTCTGCACGCTTCAAGGCACGCGGCTACTCGGCCGCGGAATTCGTGCTGCGGATGACGCGCGACGAGATCGGCGAATATCTCGGCATGAAGCTCGAAACGGTCAGCCGCATGCTGTCGAAGTTCCAGCACAAGGGGCTCGTCGCGGCGCAAGGCAAGCAGATCCGGATCGTCGATTCGGAAGGCCTGCAGCAGATCTGAGCGCGCCGCGAAGCCGTCGAGCCGATCAACCGCGCATGCCCAGCACGGCGGCGCCCGATACGCGGCCGCCGCGCAGATCGTCGAGTGCGCGGTTCGCGTCGGTCAGCGCATAGCGCACCGCCTCGACCCGCAGCGGCATCGCGGCCGCGATCCGCATGAATTCGACCGCATCCGCGCGTGTCAGGTTGGCCACCGACGCAATGCGGCGCTCGCCCCACAGCCACGCATACGGAAAGCCCGGGATGTCGCTCATGTGAATGCCGCCGCACACGACGATCCCGCCCTTGTCGAGCGCGCGCAGCGCGGCCGGCACCAGCGCCCCCACGGGCGCGAAGATCAGCGCGGCATCGAGCGGCTCCGGCGGCGCTTCGTCGCTGCCGCCGGCCCATGCGGCACCCAGCGACAGCGCGAGCTGCTGCGCGGCCGTGTCGCCGGGCTTCGTCAGCGCGAACACCTTGCGTCCTTCGCAATGCGCGACCTGCGCGACGAGATGGGCCGCCGCACCGAAGCCATAGATGCCGATGCGGCGCGCGTCGCCCGCCATCCGCAGGGTGCGATAACCGATCAGGCCCGCGCACAGGAGCGGCGCGGCTTCCAGGTCGGAATAGCGCTGCGGTAGATGCACGCAATAGCGATGGTCGGCGAGCGCGCACTCGGCATAGCCGCCGTCGATCGTATAGCCGGTGAATCCGGGGGTGTCGCACAGATTCTCGCGGCCGGACGTGCAATACGCGCAATGCCCGCACGTCGAGCCCAGCCAGGGCACGCCCACCCGGTCGCCGACGGCGAAGCCCGTCGCGCCTTCGCCCAGCCCGCGCACCGTCCCGACGATTTCGTGACCCGGAATCAGCGGCAGCTTCGGGTGCGCGAGCTCGCCATCGACGACGTGGAGATCGGTCCGGCAGACGCCGCATGCGTGGACGTCGATCAGCAGCTGGCCCGCCGCGGGCGACGGATCCGGCACGCGCGCTTCGCGCAAATGCGGCGTCGTGCCGTCAAACATCATCGCAAGCATGCTCGCCTCCCTGCGCGCCCGGTTTCGCGCGCTTCGCTATCCAAGGCTAGTCGCCCTGCACCGCGTGCGTTCGGCCCGATGACGGGCGCTTGACGTGGGTCCCCGGCCCGCCTGACGGTCGCTGACACGATGAAGTGGCGTGACGGCGCCCTCGCGGCGACCTGGAGATGATCGATGATATCCGTTCCCCCGCTTGCCGCAAGCACCCGTCCCGACCACGATCCGAGGTCGGTGCCGGGCTACGCGGTGCTGGCTCCGTCCAGCCACAACGCCCGACCGTGGCGCTTTCTGGTCAACAGCACCACGATCACGGTCTGCACGGATCGCGTTCGCGCGTTGCCCGCGGACGAAGGGATGATCGATCGCGTGATCTGGCGCTGTTGGCGTACTGCGAATCCGCCCGCGGCGATCCGGCACTCGACCGGAAACGGGCACGCACGCCGTCGGGAGTACGCGCCGGCCCGCTGCAATGCGTTTTCGATGTCACGCGCCGTGTAGGAATCCGCCGACGAAACGGGTGGGATTCCTACCTCGGCTTCGGAGCAGGCTGATTGAATCGGGGGCGCGCGGCAACGATACTGGAACCACGGATACCGGCTGCCCGGCACACCGATCGCAAAACAACCAGGAGAGACGTCATGTCACACGCCGACTATCGTTCCGATTCAGGGATGCGGGCCGCCGCATCCGACACGTCCAACACGTCCAATACGTCCAATACGTTCGGCACAGCCGCGCTCGACACGCTGGCACTCGTCGCGCTTGCCCGCGACGCCGGCATGCTGGTGACACTCGACGGGCAGATCGGGCGCGAGCGGTACGAAAGCGTGACGGGATCGATCGCCACACTGGCCCGCTTCGCGGAGGCGCTGCAGCTTTCCGCGCTCAAGGTGGCATGATGCCCGGCGGCGTGCCTCGGCATCGGTCGCCGGCGCAATGGCGTCGCTCGCTACGCCGTTAGCGGTTTGAAAACACCGGGAGACCGGCGCGACACGAGACCGTCGGCCGTCAAGCCTGCGGCGCGACGTGATTGCGTGCGGCGCGCCGGGACGGGCGACGCCGAGTCATCGCGGTACGACCGGCGGCGACGGCATCGGCGGCGAACGCGGCAGGTTCTCGTCGGACCGGAAGCCTTGCTCGATCTCGAGGATTTTTGTTGCGCACGCATCGTATTGCCAGCCCGAGCCGCCATCGCCGTCATACATACCCTTGCACATTGCCTTGAGCCGGATCACCGCGCCGCCGTCGCCTGAAGCCGCGCGGGAAGCCCACAGATAGACTGCGCCGGCCAGATACGGTTGCGCCGTTTCGATCCGATCGGCACTGAATCGCGTCACCCGGGTCGACGAATGCGCGTCGATGTAGCGCCGGGTGCGGCTCCACGCGCGGTCGCATTCGGATGGCGTCGCACACTGCAGCGACGCGGCCTGACGCGCCGCAAGCAGTTGCGTTTCCGTCGACCTGAACGCGTTGTTCCGCGCCGCGCCGGCACAGGCGCCCAACGCAAGCAGCATGCCAACCGCCAACGCCCGTCGTTTCATCGTCAATGTCCTGCAACACCGTGAGTTCCGCGCGCCGTCCTGCGCAAGCGCTGAAATCGACTGTATCGCCGACGTGATGAATGCGGTTGACCTGCCTCAATCTCCCTCCTTTGCAGCACGAATCCCGCGACACAAGGATCAGCGAGGACACGGTCGCGGCGACGCTGCGCCCGGGCGCAAGACCGATCGAGACGGCTGCCCGTCGTGAGCGCCTGCAACACACTTTCAACCAATCTAACAAGAATCGACGAAAAAAAGGGCGAGCAAAATCTCCGGTTCGCCCTTAAAATGCACCGTTTAGTTAATTTCCACAGCTAACCAGGCTGCACGATCAGGACCTGCGAAGCCCGCGCCCGCGCGTGCATGCCACGCGGCGTCTCCTCCATGTGTTCGGACAGGGCCACCCACCGCGCCCTCTTCCCGCCTTTCGATGCAGCCCGGCGCAAACGGATAAGAAGACACTCATGTCCAAGCAATCCCCTGCAGAGCCGATTCGTGCTTCCGCCCGAATCGGCCTGATCGCCGCGGGCGCGCTCTCGCTGCTTCTCGGCCTCTATTTCGTCATCGGCGGCGGCATGCTCGTCGCCCGCGGCGGGAGCGCGTACTACCTGCTGGCCGGGCTCGCCCTGTGTGCGACCGGCGTCCAGCTCGTCCGGCGCCGCGCCAGTGCGGTCGCGATCTACCTCGTGATGCTGATCGCCACGGCGCTGTGGGCCGTGTGGGAAGTCGGCTTCGCGTTCTGGCCGCTCAACGCGCGGATCTTCATGTTCTCGATGATCGGTATGCTGCTCGCGGCGGTCTGGCCGCTGCTGCGCCGTGCCGAAGGCAAGGCACCCGCACGCGGCATGGCATGGGGCATTGCCGCACTCCTGCTCGCCTGCAACGGCGCGTTCGTCTACGGCATGTTCGTGCCGCACGGCACGTTCGGCACCGAGACGCCCGTGCCGGCGGCCGGCAATGCAGGTACCGACGACTGGACGGCCTACGGTCACTCGGACGGCGGCGACCGCTTCGCGCGCTACGCGCAGATCGATCGCGACACGGTGAAGCACCTGCAGGTCGCGTGGACGTTCCGCACCGGCGACACGCCGCTCAGCCCGGACGGCGGCGGCTCGGAAGATCAGCAAACCCCGCTGCAGGTCGGCAAGACGCTGTTCCTGTGCTCGCCGCACAACACCGTGATCGCCGTGGATGCCGCGACGGGCACGGAGAAATGGCGCCATGCGTTCCCGACCAAAACGACGGTCTGGGTCCGCTGCCGCGGCCTCGCGTACTTCGATGCGGACAAGCCGCTCGTGCAGCCGACCGTCGCCGGATCGACGCCGGTCCTGGCGGTCGCCGCGTCCGGGGATCCGGCCGTGTGCCGCCGCCGCATTTTCATGAACACGATCGACGCGAAGCTCGTCGCGCTCGATGCGGACACCGGCAAGCTGTGCGACGGCTTCGGCGATCACGGCATCGTCGACCTGAAGGCCGGCCTCGGTAACGCGAAGAGCCCGTTGTACCAGCTCACGTCCCCGCCGACGGTCGCGGGCACGACGGTGGTCACGGGCGGCCGTGTCGCCGACAACGTGTCGCTCGACATGCCCGGCGGCGTGATCCGCGGCTTCGACGTGATGACCGGCAAGATGAAGTGGGCGTTCGATCCGGGCAATCCGGACGATCACGCTCAGCCGGCGCAAGGCAAGACCTTCGTGCGCTCGACGCCGAACGTGTGGGCGCCGATGACCTATGACGCGACGTCGAACACGATCTACATGCCGGTGGGCAACGCGGCGATCGACCTGTGGGGCGTGAAGCGCACCGCGCTCGACGAGAAGTACGGCGCGTCCCTCCTTGCACTCGACGCCACGACGGGCGCGGAAAAGTGGCACTTCCAGACGGTCCACCACGACCTCTGGGACTACGACGTGCCGATGCAGCCGACGCTGATCGAGTTCCCCGTGGAAGGCGGCAAGCGCGTGCCGGCGTTGATCGTCGGCACCAAGATGGGCCAGCTGTTCGTGCTCGACCGCGTGACCGGCAAGCCGCTGACGCAGGTCGTCGAACATCCGGTCAAGACCGCGTCGATTCCGAACGAGCCGTATTCGAAGACCCAGCCGCTGTCCGTCGGCATGCCGCAGATCGGCGCCGACGTGCTCAAGGATTCGGACATGTGGGGCGTCACGCCGATCGACCAGCTGATGTGCCGCGTGATCTTCCGCGGCATGCGCTACGACGGCCTCTTCACCGCGCCGGACACCGATCGCTCGCTCAGCTTCCCGGGTTCGCTCGGCGGCATGAACTGGGGCGGCCTGTCGTACGATCCGAACGCGGACATGATCTACGTGAACGACATGCGCCTGGGCCTGTGGGTCCATCTGGAGCAGGAGAAGCACCGCGGCGGCACCTCCAACGGCAACGAATCGGTGAACGCGGGCATGGGTGCCGTGCCGCTCGGCGGCACGCCGTACTCGGTGCTGAAGGACCGCTTCCTCTCGCCGATCGGCATCCCGTGCCAGAAGCCGCCGTTCGGCAGCCTCACCGCGGTCGACCTGAAAACCCGCCGCATCGCATGGCAAGTCCCGCTCGGTACCGTGAAGGACACGCGCCTTCACGGCGTGCAGATGAACATGCCGTCACCGATCGGCATGCCCACCATCGGCGGCTCGCTGACGACCGGCGGCGGTCTCGTGTTCTTCGCCGCGACGCAGGACTACTACCTGCGCGCGTTCGACAGCTCGACGGGCAAGGAACTGTGGAAGGCACGGTTGCCGGTGGGGAGCCAGGGCACGCCGATGAGCTATACAATCGGCGGCAAGCAGTACATCGTCATCTCGGCAGGCGGCGCGCGCCAGTCGCCCGATCGGGGCGACTACGTGGTGGCTTACGCCCTGCCCGACAGCAAGTAAGCGCCGGAATCGACCGGATCGCGTGCGGGATGGGGTGGCGAGGGTTGCCGCACCGTCCCGCATTCAGCGCGTCACCTCACTGTCTTGACTGCATGCCACCGTTGTCCATGAATCATTCCTTTCCCGCTTCCCGCACCCGAAATCACGACCTCACGCCGGGACACCGCCGATCGCGCCGGCCGGCGGCCGTCACGCGTTTCGCACTGCGCATCGGTGCGGCCGCAACGGCCATTGCCGCACACGCGTCCGCGGCCCATGCGCAAAGCAGCGTGACGCTGTACGGCACGATCGACACGAGCATCGAGATCACGAATCCCGGCGCGGGTTACGTCGCGCGGATGGATTCCGGCGCGTATCGCGGCTCGCGCATCGGCGTGCGCGGCGCGGAGGATATCGGCAACGGCGTGAAGATCCTGTTCGATCTCGAGAACGGCTTCGGCTCGGCGGACGGCACCCTGGCCGTCGCCAACACGTTGTTCAACCGCCAGGCCTGGATCGGCGTGAGCTCACGCTACGGCACGGTGCGGGTCGGCCGTCAGTATTCGCCGATCTACATCCCGTTCAAGGGGCAGCTCGATGCGTTCGGTGCCGGCACGATCGCGTCGGGGCTGAACAATCTGTCGAAAATCACGCCGTACGAAAGCAATGCGATCACGTACCTGTCCCCCGAGGTGCACGGCTTTTCGACCACGATCATGGTGTCGTTGCGCGACGCGAAGGACGGCGACGGCAACGGGCTGGCAGGCCATATCGAGACGTTCGCCTGGCATGACGGCCCGCTGCGCATTTCGTACGCGCGCCAGCAAACTCACGGCAGCGGCGCACTGCGCGCCAACCTCGGCGGCGTGTCCTATGCGTTCGGCCCGGTGACGGCTTTCCTATCATATTTCAATGGCGACGGCGGAACGCCCCGATATCACAACGACGGCGTGTCGGCTTCCGCGCGCTACGCGGTGAACGCGCGTTTTCGCGCGTCGCTGGGTTATACGTGGCTGCGCGACCGGTCGGGCCGCGACAACGATGCCGACCAGTTCAGCGCGGCATGCGAATACGATGTGTCGAAGCGGATGCTGGTCTATGCGAGTGCCGCCTGGCTTCACAACCGCGGCCAGGCCGCCTATACGCTGAGAGGCGTGAACGTGACCGGCCTCACGCCTTCGTGGCCGGGTGCGTCGGTGCGCGGTATCCAGTTCGGCGTGATCGATCGTTTCTAGGACGAACGCGCGGCCGATGTCGCGATCGACTCGACGCGCCCCTTTCACTAAAAGAATTTCGCAAGCCACCCCGGCGCCGCCGCACGATCGAAAACCACGTGCAGCTCCGGGCTGAACGAGCCGAATTCAAGCCCATGCTGCGTCGCCAGCAGTGTCAGCGCCTGGCTCGTATAGAACGAAATATGCCCGTTGCGCGGCACGCAGTACCACCATTGCTCGATCCCGCGCGCCAGGATCTCCGGCGTGATCAGGGACGTCTGGAACAGCAGTGCGCCGGCAGGCCCCCGGTAGCGGATGATGTCGGCGAACAGGCTGCGAGGATCCGGATGATGCTCGAAGACCTCGAACGACAGGATCGAGTCGAACTGCCCCTGCGGCGCGACGGGATGGCTGAACGGATCATACGAAGTCACATCCGCGAAGCCGCGCGCGGACAACTTCTTTTCCAGCAGCCCGAGCCCTGAGCCGAAATCGAGAATGCGAGTCTCGCGCATCGACGGGAAGCTCGTGCAGATCAGGTCGGCGTGCTGCTGCGGACGATGCTCGAGATACTCCGGATCGTGGCGCGCGTAGTCGTCGTTGTACACGTGACGCGCAAAATCGTCGTGCGTCCAGCGGTCGAAGGCCGGCGTACACGTGAATCCGCATTGCCGGCACGCGTAGTAGTAGATCGGCACGCCCACGAACGGATCGACCTTTTTCCCGGCGATCATGTCGGCGCCGCAGCGCGAGAAATCGACCACGCCGCAGATGTCCGCGTCGGCACCGCACACCTTGCAGGCGATCGTCGCCGGATGGTTGGTCGGAATGTCCATCATGTTGCAGTCCCCTGGTTGGCTTCAAGCGCACGCGCCGCCCGCTCGGTCACGTCGCGTCGGCGCCCCGGCGCCGTCTGCCGGAACGGCGTGGCCGGCGGCTACCCCGGCGAATCGTCCCGATCCGCGCAAGATACCCGGTTTCCAGCGAACATTTGTTAAATAGCTTGAATAGCCGACAACCGGTCGACAATTTGCCTTAACATCCGGCCACACGATCGACCATGGTCATCAGTACGGACCGCGGTCACCATTTTCAACGGCGCGAAAACGGGCGCGGCTTTCATTCGAACGGACGGACCGACCATGTTCCAATCACCGGGGGATTCCTTCGTCGGCGGCTCGCTGCTCGGCCTGTGCGTCGAGGTGCCGCTCGCCGTGCTCGTTTCGCTGATGATGCATGGCGTCGACTGGACCGGGCCGCGCATCGCGATGCTCGTCGCGATGCCGGTGCTGATCGCGTGCACCGTGCTGCTGACCCGCCCGGTGGCATTCAGCACCGTATGGAAGCACAAGCGCTCGCCGTTCGAGCTCGACGACAATGTGCGCGCCTCGATCTACGGCCGGCTGACCGGCATCGCGCTCGGCCTGGTGTTCGGCATCATGGTCGCGACGACGTTCGCCTGATCGACGTTCGCCCGATCGACGTTCGCCCGATCGACGTTCGCCCGATCGACGTTCGCCCGATCGACGTTCGCCTGATCGACGTTCTCCTGATTCGGTCCGCGCGACCGGATTCGCGCCGGGCGCGCCCGCTTCGGCGCCTGCGCCTGCCTGTCGTGGCACGGGCGTCGGGATCCGCCAGCCGCGCAACTGCACGCACGACGACCGGCCGTTCGCCGCGC
The DNA here is from genome assembly GCF_905339865.1 of Burkholderia sp. BCC1993. Lineage (NCBI taxonomy): Bacteria > Pseudomonadati > Pseudomonadota > Betaproteobacteria > Burkholderiales > Burkholderiaceae > Burkholderia > Burkholderia sp. BCC1993. The sequence continues at coordinate 92,179 of NZ_CAJPGZ010000024.1, forward strand.
AGGCGGCCGACCATGCGGATCTCCCGTCACGGAGGATTCGCCCTTCCCGCGCCCGTGCATCACCTACCGGTGTTTGAAGCGCCTGTCGCGCATTACGCCGACGCCACCAGCGCGTTGAACGACGTATCCCAGAACGGCGCGACGTTGGCCGGCCCATCCAGCACGCCGATTCGCGCGAATACGTCCGCAACTCGTTGATGCTGCGCGATCACGTCAGGCGTGACGGGCAGCAGTGCGTAGTCGTCGCTGCGCTGCGCGAACATCGCTTCGAGATCGGCAACCGGCACACGCGTTTCGCCGTTCTGCACGCGCGCATAGGCGCCGAAATGCCCGTTCGCCCACGCATAGGCGCGCTGGAACCGCAGCAGCAGATCGCCGGTCGCCGCGCGCCGACGCGGGTCGTCCAGCGTGCGCGGGTTCGCATAGATCGGGAAATTGCCGGACAGATAGCCCTTGCCCGTCTTCAGCACGCGTGCCCCGTAACGGTTGCGCGCGAGCTGGCCGTTGTAGCCGTAGATCGCCCACGCGTCGAGGTCGCCGCGGTCGTACGCGGACAACCCGTCGGCCGGCGACAGGTTGATCGGATGGATGTCGTCGAAACCGAGGCCGGCCTCCGCAAGCTGCCGGTACAGGAAATAGTGCGACGTCGTCGCGCGCACGTACCCGACGCGCTTGCCCTTCAGGTCCGCGATACCAAGGATCGGCGTGTCCTTGCGCGCGAGCGTGACCTGGTTGTTCAGATCTTCCCGCGTACGCGAGATGAACCGGACGCTGGCCTTCTGGCGTGCGGCGAACACCGCGGGAATCTCGCTGCCCGAGCCGAGGTCGAGCGCATCGGCGTTCAGCGCCTCGATGTGCAGCACGCCGTTGTTGAGCTCGCGCCACTCGATCCGGTACGGCGTGTCGCTCAGGCCAGCCGCCTGCAGCAGCGCGCGCCAGCCGCCCTTGTAGGTCGCGACGCGCAGCGTAGTGCCGGCAAGATCGGCGTTGACGGTCGGCGCGGCAAGCGCGACCCGCGCGGCCACGGGGCCCGCTGCGATCGCGGCGCCGGCGAGCAGCAGGCGGCGACGTGCCGCCGAAGTTGACGCCATCGGATACTCCTGTCGATTGAACGGTAGAGGGAAAAAGGAAGCCGCCGTGCGCGACGGCCGGCGCGCGTCAATGCAGCGAAGGAAAACCGTGGCGCTCGGCCAGCAGGTCGAGGATGCGGCGCGGGTCGGTGACGAAGCGCACCGTGCCGAGCGCTTGCGCATCGTCCGGCGCCGGTTGTGCGCTACCGAGCACGAGCACCGGCAGGCCCTGATGCGCGTCGTCGAGCACGTCGATCACCGCGTGCCGCGGCCGTTCGAAACCGACCCGGCGCACGTCGAGGCGGCCGGCCCGGTCGGGCGCGCTCGCAAGCAGGCCTTCGATCGCCAGTCCGTGCGGACAGACGAAGTGTCGGCCCGGATACTTCGGATCGGCAAAGCCCGGTTCCAGCAGAAACAACACATCCCGACTCATTTCACACGGCTCCCCTATTCGTGGTTCGACCGGGCTGCACGCAGCGTGCGCTGCGCCCGGCGCTGGCCGGCATCGCGGCCGGATGCCCGACTCTACAGCCTTGCATCGCGCGGCCCTACCAACGTTTTGCGGAATCGATATGCAGGCGTGCCTACCGCATCGGCTGCGCGTCTCACAGAGCCGCGTTGCATAAAAACATCGTCATCCGAACGGATCGCGTGGCGATATCCAACGATTTCATCGATCGATATGCGCACGACCGCGCATGGCCGTCGCGCGATGTTTGCCATCGATGCCAATGCGTCCGCCGCAGCACGCGTGCCGGACGCGATCGCGGCGCGCGCGTCGAGCGTGCATCGGCACGCATTGCAATTCGCTCGCGCAGCGAATTGCAAACCACGGATCGAACGTTCGTCGACCGGACCGACGTCAATAGCATCGTGATCCTCGCAGACGTACCCATAAAAACAGAGGTTATTCATGATCAAGAAATCGGTAGTCCTGGGTTTGGTTTCGATCGGTTCCATCGGCGCGCATGCGCAGAGTTCCGTCACGCTGTACGGCGTCGTCGACGCCGGCTTCGCCTATACGAACAGTCAGGGCGGTGCGAGCAACATCCAGCAGACGAGCGGCAAGCTGAGCGGCAGCCGCTGGGGCCTGAAAGGCAGCGAGGATCTCGGCGGCGGCCTGGCGGCCGTGTTCACGCTCGAAAGCGGCTTCCGGCCGAGCGACGGCGGGCTCGGCCAGGGCGGCCGCCTGTTCGGCCGCTCCGCGTACGTGGGCCTGAGCAAGGCCGACCTCGGCACGCTGACGTTCGGCCGCCAGTACGAGCCGATCACCGATCTCGTCGCGCAGTACGCGGGGTCCGGGTTCTGGTCGCCGGCCACCCATGTCGGCGACAACGACAACCTGAACCAGAGCTTCCGGATCAACAACGCGGTGAAGTTCCGCAGCGCGACGATCGCGGGCTTCACCGCCGACGTGCTGTACGCGTTCAGCAACCAGGCGAACGGCGGCGCGGGCACCGGCTTCTCGAACAACAACGCATGGGGCGTGTCGGCGAACTACGTGAACGGCCCGCTGTCGGCGGGCGCCGGCTACGTGCGGCTCAACCACCCGAACGCGACGTCGAACACGAGCGGCGCGGTGGGCGGCGCGACCACGACGACCGGCAACGACTACAGCGGCGCGTTCTTCTACGGGCTGAACGGCGGCGTGCGCAAGCAGCAGATCGGCGTCGCGGGCGCGAACTACGCGCTCGGCCGCGCGACGCTCGGCTTCGCGTGGAGCCACACGCAGCTCGACTATGTCGACGGCTCGTCGCGCAAGTTCAACAACTACGACGTGAACGGGCGCTACCAGATCACGCCGGCGGCGACGCTGATCGGCGTCTACACGTTCACCGACGGACGCGCGAGCGGCTTGCCGGGCACCGGCGGCCAGACGCTGAAGCCGCGCTGGCACCAGTTCACGCTCGGGTTCGACTATGCGTTGTCCAAGCGCACCGACATTTACCTGTCCGGCATCTACCAGCTGGCCGCGGGCGATGCGAGCACCGCGACGTCGGGCGGCTATCGCCGGATCGCGGCGATCTCGAACATCGGCAGCGCATCGTCGACGAATCGGCAGCTCGCGTTCGTCAGCGGGCTGCGCGTGAAGTTCTGAGCGTTCGCGCAGCGGGCGCGGCGCGATAAGCAAAGCGGGAATCGTTGTTTGCCGCGTCGTGCCCGGTTGCCGAGAATGTCCGTTTTTCCGGATGCTGCCGCGCCCGCGCGCGGCACGGCTTCGATCATGACCGACTCTCCTTCCCGCCCACGCCGCACCGGCCGACGCACGGCGCTGCGCCAACTCGCCGGCGGCTGGGCCGCCGCGATGCTGCCGGCCGGCGGCGCGCTCGCGGGCCAGCCGCTCGCGCCGCTTGCACCGATCGCCCCGCTGGACGTGCCGCCGTGGACGCGCACACCGGGCGCACCGCTGCTGTCGCCGCCGTATGGCCTGCCGGGCGCGCACGAACGCGACGTCATCCGTCGCAGCGCGCGCACGCCGGCACTGCCCGGCTCCGGCTCGTCGATGACGCCGCTCGCCGACCTGTTCGGCGACATCACGCCGAACGGCCTCGTCTATGAGCGCCATCACGCGGGCGTGCCCGAGATCGATGCGCAACGCCACCGCGTCGTCGTGCACGGCCTCGTGCGCGAGCCGCGCAGCTTCACGCTCGACGACCTGCTGCGCTTTCCGTCCGAATCGCGGATCCACTTCCTCGAATGCTCGGGCAATACCGGCAGCGAATGGAACGGCCCGAGCGGCCTGCCCGTCCAGTTCACGCACGGACTGCTGTCGTGCTGCGAATGGACGGGCGTGCGGCTGTCGACGCTGCTCGACGAAACGGGCATCGATCCGGCCGCGCAGTGGCTGCTCGCCGAAGGCGCGGACGGCGCGGCGATGACGCGCAGCCTGCCGCTCGACCGGATTCTCGAACGCGCGCTCGTCGTCTATGCGCAGAACGGCGAGCGGCTGCGCCCCGAGAACGGCTACCCGGTGCGGCTGATCGTGCCGGGCTTCGAAGGCAACACGAACATCAAGTGGCTGCGACGGCTGAAGCTCGTGCGCGCGCCGGAGATGACGCGCGAGGAAACATCGAAATACACGAGCCTGCTGCCGAACGGCTGCGCCCGCCAGTTCGTGTTCGAGATGGACGCGAAATCGGTGATCACACGCCCGTCGGCCGGCCACCGGCTCGCATCGCACGGCTACTACCCGATCAGCGGCTATGCGTGGTCGGGGCGCGGCCGGGTTCGCGCGGTCGACGTCTCGACCGACGGCGGCCGCACCTGGCGCGCCGCACGGCTCGCGGGCGACGTGCGCGATCGCGCGCTGACGCGCTTCGAAGCCGACTGGGTCTGGAACGGCGAGCCCGCCGACCTGCAAAGCCGCGCGACCGACGAAACGGGCTACGTGCAGCCGACCCGCGACGCGCTCGTCGCCGCACGCGGCGTCAACTCGCAATACCACTACAACGGCATCCAGAACTGGCGCGTCGGCGCGGACGGGGAGGTGCGCAATGCGTAACACGATCGTGCGTCGGCTCGCATCGTGCGCGGTCGTGTCGGGCGCACTCACGTCGTCTGCTTTACCCGCGTTCGGTGCCGGCTTCGGCCTCGGTCAGCCGCTCGACCGCGCGGCGCTCGCCGCATGGGACATCGACGTCGCGCCCGACGGCAGCGGCCTGCCGCCCGGTACGGGCACGGTCGCGCGCGGCGCGCACGTGTTCGCCGACAAGTGCGCGATGTGCCACGGTGCCGGCGGCCAGGGCGGCGTCGGCGATCCGCTCGTCGGCGGCCTTGGCTCGCTGGCCGGCGCGAAGCCGAAAAAGACGGTCGGCAGCTACTGGCCGTATGCGACGACGCTGTTCGACTACATCCGCCGCGCGATGCCGTACAACGCACCGCAATCGCTGAGCGCGGACGAAGTCTATGCGGTCACGGCCTACGTGCTGCACCTGAACGGCATCGTGCCGGACGACACGACGCTCGACGCGCGCACGCTGCCGCGCGTCACGATGCCGAACCGCGACGGCTTCGTGCCCGACCCGCGGCCGGGACAACTGTGACGCGACGCGATCCACCGGCCGGCAGGACGCAGATCGGTCCGGCAAGACTGCCGGTATCGCGTGCCGGATTTTTTCGTTCGGCGCCAGCGCGCCGCGCAGGGAGCCAACTTTGACCGACACATCCGCTACGGCCCAGGCCGACGCGCCGCTCGTGCCGTCGCCGTTCGTCGACGTCCGTTCGCCGGCCGATTTCCCCGACAGCCCGGCGTCGCGCGTGCTCGCGCAGCCGCTGATGCTCGGGCTGTTCCTGCCGATCCAGGCCGGCGGCTGGAGCGCCTCGACACTGCCGCGCTCGACCGACTGGACGTTCGACTACAACGCCGACCTGGTCGCGCGCGCCGAGGCGCTCGGCTTCGATCTCGTGTTCGCGCTGTCGCAGTGGTTGCCGAAAGGCGGCTACGGCGGCGTGTTCGACGGCCAGGCGCTCGACTCGTTCATGACGCTCGCGGCACTCACCGCGCGCACCGAACGGATCATCCTCGTCGCGACGAGCCACGTGCTCTACGGGCCGTGGCATCCGCTGCATTTCGCGAAGTTCACGGCGACGCTCGATCACATCTCGCGCGGACGCTGGGGCATCAACGTCGTGACCGGCCACCGCGCGATCGAACACGAGATGTTCGGCTGGAACCGGATCGAGCACGACCAGCGCTACGAGATGGCCGCCGAGTTCGTCGACGCGGTCAGCCAGCTGTGGGCCCAGCCGGACAACTTCAGCTATGCGCCCGCGCTGTCGAGCTGGCGGCTCTCCGGCGCGTTCGTCACGCCGAAGCCGCGCTACGGCCGCCCGCTGCTGATCAACGCGACCGGCTCCGACGCCGGCATCGATTTCGCGGCCCGCTATTCGGACATCGTGTTCGTCACGAGCCCGGCCGGCCCGGACGTCGATCTCGCGCTGGACGCGCTGCCCGCGCATACGGCCCGCGTGAAGGCGGCGGCCGCCGCGCGCGGCAGGACGATCCGCACGCTGCTCAATCCGCTCGTGATCTGCCGCGAGACGGCGGCCGAGGCGCGCGCGTACCGCGACGCGATCGTCGCGCATGCGGACGAAGGCAGCTTCCACCGCTTCGACAGCGACGCCCATGCGTGGCGCGGCGGCTTCGAACAACGCGCGCAGGCGGCCGCGCGTGCGATCGGCGGCAACATCTCGATCACGGGCTCGCCCCAGGAAGTCGCCGACTACATCGTGCGGCTGCATCGAGCGGGCATCGACGGCATCCAGTTGAGCTTCTACGACTTCAGGCCGGATCTCGACTTCTTCGGCGCACACGTGCTGCCGCTGCTGCGCGACGCCGGCCTGCGGCGCTGAGCTCAGGCAGCCGCGGCCGTCGCGGCGCCGGGCACGGCCGACGTGCGCCGCGCCGCGGGCCGCCGCAATCCGAGGTGATCGCGCAGCGTGCTGCCGGCGTAGTCGCTGCGGAACAGCCCGCGACGACGCAATTCGGGCAGCACGAGCGCGATGAAATCGTCGAGGCCGCCGGGCAAGGTCGGCGCCATCACGTTGTAGCCGTCCGCGCCGTAATGCACGAACCGTTCCTCGAGCGCATCGACGATCTGCTCCGGCGTGCCGACGAGCTGCCAGTGACCGCGCGCGCCCGCAATGCGCAGGTACAGCTCGCGGATCGTCAGGTTCTCGCGGCGCGCGAGCTCGAGTGTCAGCGTCTGCCGGCTCTTGCTCGCATTCGTTTCCGGCAGCGGCGGGATCGGGCCGTCGAGCGGATAGGCGGACAGGTCGACGCCGCCGGTCAGGCCCGACACGAGCGCGAGCCCGACCTTCGGGTCGATCAGCGCCTGCAGCGCGTCGAACTTCTCCTTCGCCTCGCTCTCGGTGCGACCGACCACCGGAAAGACGCCGGGCATGATCTTCAGCGTGTCGGGGTCTCGGCCGAACGCGGCGAGCTGCCCCTTCACGTCTGCGTAGAACGCGATCGCGTCGTCGAGCGTCTGCTGCGCGGTGAAGATCACCTCGGCCGTGCGCGCGGCCAGCCGCGTGCCGGCCGCCGACGAGCCGGCCTGCACGATCACCGGCTGCCCCTGCGGCGCGCGCGGGACGTTCAGCGGCCCATCCACCCGGAAGAACCGGCCGCGATGATCGAGCACGTGGCGCTTGTCCGGGTCCAAGAAGCGGCCGCTGGCACGGTCGCGCACGAACGCGTCGTCGTCCCAGCTGTCCCACAGTCCGCGCACGACGTCGGCGAATTCCTCCGCGCGCGCATAGCGTTCGCCGTGATCGAAATGCGCATCGCGGTTGAAGTTGCGTGCTTCGTGCGCGCTCGACGACGTGACGAGGTTCCACCCCGCGCGGCCGCCGCTGATGTGGTCGAGCGACGCGAACTTGCGCGCGATGTGGAACGGCTCGTTGAAACTCGTCGACGCGGTGCCGACGAGGCCGATGCGTTCGGTGACGGCCGCGAGCGCCGACAGCAGCGTCAGCGGCTCGAACTGCGCGACGTAGCTGTGCGCGGTGCGGCTCAGGAATTCGACGTCGTCGCCGCGCGTGCCGACGCCGTCCGCGAGGAACACGAGGTCGAACTTCGCGGCCTCGGCCGCCTGCGCGAGCCGCACGTAATGACGAAAGTCGACACCGGCGTCCGCCTGCGAGCCGGGATGGCGCCACGCGGCGATGTGATGGCCGGTCGGATACAGGAACGCGCCGAGGTGCAGGTGGCCGGTGCGGGTCGTCATCGGGGAGCTCCCGGAAAGTGGGCTGCGGTCGCAGCGGAATCAGAACACGCGTCCTTCGGTCAGGTGCGTGGTCACGCCGTTCAGGTCGTAGTCGCCGATCACCCGCGCCTTGTGCAGTAGCGGGTTGTGGCTGAAGATCGTGCGCAGGTTGCGCCAGTGCCGGTCGAGGTTGTGCACGCGCGCGGTCGCCGACGCGCCGCCCACTTCGAACAGCCGTTCGGCCGCGTACAGCGCGAGCTTGCCGACGATCAGCTGCGTGCGCGCAGTCGCGAGCGCGCTGTCGAGCACGCGTTCGTGCGCGTCCGCCGCGCCGGCCGCGATCGCGTCCGCGGAGCGGTCGAGCGCACGCGCGTTGTCGCGCACGAGCGCATCGATCGCGTGGCTGTGCGCCGACAGCTCGCCGACGATCTGCTGGATGAAATGATCGTCGCGCGCGCTCGCCGCCGGGCTGTGCAGCACCGGCCGGCCATGCGCGAGCACGTAGCGGCGCGCGTCGGCCACCACGTTGCGCACGATGCCCGCGCCCGTCGCGACGAGATGAAGCTGCCGCAGCGCGCCGCAATGGCGGCCGACGAGCGTCGAGCCGTCGCGGGCCGCGACTTCGTCCGCGAATACCTGCACGTCGTGCAGCAACAGGCTGCCGCTCGCGGTCATGCGCTGGCCCATGCCGTCCCAGTCGTCGAGCACCTGCACGCCGTCGCGCGCGACCGGGATGATCACGGCGAGCGCGTCGCCCTGCTCGTTCTCCACGTTGATGCGCGCGAAATCGGCAAACGCGGTGCCGGTCGAATAGTATTTGCGGCCCGTCACGCGATGGTGCGCGCCGTCGCGGCGCAGCACGGTCGTGTTCTCGCCCGGCCGCGACGTGCCGCGCTCGGTCGACGCGCCGCCGAAGATCGCACCGGCCAGCGCGCGCTCGAGCTGCACGTCGTTGAACGGGGTGCGCGGCGACAGCCGCAGCGTCTCGGTCAGGTCGTAGTGGATGCGCAGCGCGTGCGCGAGATTCGAATCGGCGGCCGCGAGCTTCGCGATCGTCTCGAACAGGTCGACCAGCGTGCCGCCCAGGCCGCCGCGTTCGACCGGAATCCGCAGCACGCCGAGCGCGGAACGGCGAAAGAGTGCGAAGCCTTCGAACGGCAGTTCGCGACGCGCCTCGCGTTGCGCGGCGTCGCGCCCGATCGCCGTCGCGAGCTCGGGCAGTGCGGCGAGCGCGGCGCGCAACGTGTCGTGCGGTTCGGCACCATGACGGGCATTCATGCAGCGGTTCCTCATCGTCGAAAAGCGACGGCCTGCCGCACGATTGCGCAGGCCGTCGCCGCCGCCCGCAGGCGGCACCGAAAAGTATAGGGACGCATCCGGCGCGCGTGAAAAACCGATTTCAGCTTTGGTTATGCGTGCGCCGGGAATGCGCACGCACGCACATCGATACGGTCAGTGCGGGATGCCCCAGCGGCGCACCGTCACGCGTTCGAGCGTATCGAACACGAGATGCTCGACGAGCAGGCCGATCACGATGACGGCCGCGAGGCCCGCGAACACACGGTCGGTATACAGCTCGTTGCGGTTCTGGAAGATGTACCAGCCGAGCCCGCCCTGCCCCGCGCTCGCGCCGAACACGAGTTCGGCCGCGATCAGCGTGCGCCACGCGAACGCCCAGCCGACGCGCAGCCCCGACAGGATCGACGGCAGCGCGGCCGGCACGAGAATCAGCACGATCTGGCGCAGGCCGGTGAGGCCGTAGTTGCGTCCGGCCATCTTCAGCGTGGCCGGCACGCCGGCGAACCCCGTGTACATGCTGAGCGCGAGCGGCCAGAGCACCGCGTGCACGAGCACGAACAGCAGGCTGCCGGTGCCGAGCCCGAACCACAGCAGCGCGATCGGCAGCAACGCGATCGACGGCAGCGGATTGAACATCGACGTGAGCATCGACAGCACGTCGCGGCCGATGCGCGTCGACACCGCGAGCGAAGTCAGCACGAACGCGAGCAATACGCCGAGCGCATAGCCGCGCAGCAGCACCGACATCGAGATGCCCGTCTTCACCAGCAGTTCGCCCGATGCGATGCCCTGCACGAACGCGGCCAGCGTCGCGCCGAAGGTCGGCACGAGCAGGTCGTTCGCGACGATGCGCGCGATGATTTCCCATGCGGCGATCAGCACGAGCGCGATGACGGCGCGGCGAAACCCGCTCGCGCCGACGATGCGGCGCCACAGCGGTGCGGGCGCCGCACGTTCGGCGTCGGGCGGCGGGTCGAGCGGGCGCACGTATTCGGCGCGCACGGGCGGCAGCGGCGGCAGGACCGGATCGATCGTGCTCATGATGCGATGCCCTCCGTGGCCGGTGCGGCCTGCGTTTCGTCTGCGACGTCGGTATCGAACAGCAGATGATGAATGCGCGCGACGCTGTCGCGGAAGTCGCCGCTGCCGACGCTGTCGAGCGAATGATCGTGACTGTTGAGCTCCGCGCGCACGCGCCCCGGATGCGGCGACAGCAGCAGGATCCGGTTGCCGACCACGAGCGCCTCCTCGATCGAATGCGTGACGAACAGCAGCGTGAAGCGGAACTCGTCCCACAGGCGCAGCAGTTCCTCCTGCATCTTGCGGCGCGTGAGCGCGTCGAGCGCGGCGAACGGTTCATCCATCAGCAGCACGCGCGGCTGCATCGCCAGCGCACGCGCGATCGCGACGCGCTGCTTCATGCCGCCGGACAGCGTATGCGGATAGGCATCGGCGAACGCACCGAGGCCGACCTTGTCGAGATAGTGCAGCGCGCGCTCGCGTGCTTCGGCGCGCGACAGCTTCGCGGCCGCGCGCAACGGAAACGCGACGTTCTCGACGACCGTCTTCCACGGCGGCAACTGGTCGAATTCCTGGAACACGACGATGCGGTCGGGGCCCGGCCCTTGCACGGGCCGGCCGTCGAGCGCGATCGAGCCCGACACGGGCTCGATGAAGCCGGCGATCGCCTTCAGCAACGTGGACTTGCCGCACCCCGACGGGCCGAGCAGCACGAAACGGTCGCTGCCATACACGTCGAAGCTGACCTGATGGGTCGCGCGCACGATCCGCGCGCCGCTCCGGTATTCGAGGCTCACGCGATCGATCGCCAGCAGGCGCTCGCTGTGCGCGCCGGCCGGCGCGGACGCGGATGCCGGCCTGCTCGCGGCGCGGGTGTCGGTGACGGGTTGGGCGGGCGGTGCGGCGGCGCCGCGCGCCGCGTACGGCGGCAGGCCGATTCGGGGAGAAGTGGCGTTCACGATCGAAACTCTTGCGGGTAAAGCATCAACATACGGCGGCACCGCGCGCGGCCCAACCAACGATTGCACATATCGAAACCGCGTCGACGCATAAGCGTCGATCGCGGCGCCGCAGCGCCACGCCCGCTCAGCTGCCGCCGGCCGTCGCCGGATCGTCGAAGAAGTAGTCGCGCCACGACTTCGGCTCGTTGCGGATCGCGCCGGTGCGATGCATGAACTGCGCGAGCTTCAGCGTGTTCTCCGGGGCCGTCTTGAACTGCACCTGCGGATTGCGCAGGATCTTCAGCAGCAACGCGCGATCGATCTTCGAACCGTTCACGCGGATATAGGTATCGGCCGCGCGCTCGGGATCGGCCGCGATCTGGCGCGCGGCGTCGGCGAGCGCGGCGACGAACGCGCGGTACGTCTTCGGGTTCTCGTCGCGGAATTTCTCCGTCGCGTACAGCACCGTCGCGGAACTCGGGCCGCCGAGCACGTCGTAGGAATTCAGCACGATGTGCGCGTTCGGATTGCCCGCGAGTTCCTGCTCCTGGAACGGCGGATTGCCGAAGTGGCCCGTGATCACGTTGCTGTTCGCGAGAATCGCGGCCGTCGCGTCGGGATGCGGGATCGCCTGCGTGAGCGGATCGAGCTTGTCGAACTGCTTGTCGCCCCACTGCTTCGCGGCCGCGTACTGCAGCACGCGCGACTGCACCGACACGCCGACGGCCGGCACCGCGATGCGGTCCTTCGCGCCCAGGTCGGCGATCGTCTTCACGTTCGGGTTGCTGCTGACGAGGTAGTACGGAAAATTGCCGAGCGACGCGACGCCCTTCACGTTCTGCCGGCCGCGCGTGCGATCCCACACGGTCAGCAGCGGCCCGACGCCCGCGCCGGCGACGTCGACCGCGCCCGACAGCAGCGCGTCGTTCACGGCCGCGCCGCCTGACAGGCGCACCCAGTCGACCTTGATGTCGAGGCCGGCCTTGCGCCCTTCCTTCTCGATCAGTTGCTGGTCGCGCGCGACGTTCAGCATCAGGTAGACCACGCCGAACTGCTCGGCGATGCGGATGCGGCCTTCCGCGTGCGCGGCTTGCGGCGTGCCGGCGGCGGCCAGTGCGAGCGCCGCGGTGAGCGTGGCGGCCAGTGTGCGGCGCAGGGCCGGCGAAAGCGGAAACGACATCGGAACTCCAATGAGAATGAGGCGGCAAACCAGGACGCGACGCTCAGAACGGCGCGTCACCTTCGATCGTCGTGCGGTACAGCTTGCGGCGCAGATGGTCGGGCGTGCCGGCCGCGAGATGCATCAACGAGCGGTTGTCCCAGAACACGAGGTCGTGCTCGCGCCAGTGGTGCCGATACAGATGCTCCGCACGCACGCTGTGCGCGAACAGTTCGTCGAGCAGCGCGCGGCTTTCGTCTTCGGGCAGATCGACGATGCGCGTCGTGAAATGCTCGCTGACGAACAGCGCCTTGCGGCCCGTTTCAGGATGCGTGCGCACGACCGGATGCACCACCGCTTCGACCTGCGCGATCTGCTCGGCCGACAGGTTCGGCCGCCACGGGCTGCGCGCCTGCAGCTCCGCATAGCGGGCGAGATACGTGTGCTCGGCACGCCGCCCTTCGACCGCGCGGCGCAGGTGCGCGGGCAGCGTGTCCCACGCGAGATGCATGTTCGCGAACAGCGTGTCGCCGCCCTCGGCCGGCAGCTCCTGCGCATGCAGCAGCGAGCCGAGGCTCGGCTTTTCCTTGTACGACAGGTCGGAATGCCAGAAATGACCGGCGTCGCCGAGCCCGATCGGCTTGCCGTTCTCGACGATGTTCGACACGATCAGCACTTCCGGATGCGCGGGCAGCGCGAACTGGTGCAGCACGTGGATCTGCAGCGGACCGAAGCGGCGGCTGAACGCGATGTGTTCGGCCGGCGTGATGCGCTGGTCGCGAAACACCAGCACGTGATGGTCGAGATGCGCGCGATGGATGCGCGCGAAATCGGCGGCGCCGAGCGGTTGCGACAGGTCGATGCCGACGACTTCGGCGCCGAGCGGCGCATCGAACGGGACGATGTCGAATCGCTGCGTGCCGGCCTCCGGCGGCAAGGCAGGCCGATGGCCGGCGGGCGTCGATGCTGCGGCGCGGATGGCGGGAGTCGTCACGATACAGCCCTTGATTCGGTAAAGATGCGAATCTACGAGCGCGCGCCGGACTGCGTCAACGAAGCGATTCGGATACGTTTATCTGCTGCAGCGATAAGGATCGCTGCTCGGACGGCGGGGCCGGCGGGCGGGCATTCGTCACCTGACGCGCGTGGTTTCTGCAGTATTTACACATGCAGCGCCGTCCGGCATCGCCCGCGCGAGCCGTGCCCGTGCCGCGGCGTCGCAGGGCATGGGCGCGGGTTCGGCACGCAGTTTGCTCGCGCCGGCACGGATATAGCCGCGGCACGGAATTGCCGGCCGCCAACGGCATTGCCTGGTCGTGAGCGATGAAAACTGTCCCTCCCCTGCTGGAATCGGCACCGATGCGGGCCGATCACGTCGTCCAGTTCTACGCGTCCGACGCGCAGCTCATGTCGGAAGTCGCCGTGTTCGCGGCCGACGCGCTGCGCGCCGGCGGCAGCGCGATCGTGATCGCGCGGCCCGACTGCCTCGCGGCAGTGCACGAACGCCTGCACACGCTCGGCGCGTCGGCCGGCGGCGCGGCCCGCGGCCGCATCTTCATGTCGAGCGCGCACGCGCTGCTCGACAGCTTCATGGATGGCGACCTGCCCGACCCCGCGCGCTTTCGCCGCTCGATCGGCACGATCGTCGAAGCGGCGGTCCGCGCCGGCCGGCCCGTGCATGCGTTCGGCGAAATGGTCGCGCTGCTGTGCGCGCGCAACCGCTACGCCGCGGCGCTGCGGGTGGAAGCGCTATGGAACGAGCTGATCGAGCGATACCGCTTCTCGCTCTACTGCGGCTATCCGCACGATGCGTTTCCGGGCGCCGAGCAGTCGGAGACGTTCCGCCACGTATGCGCGCTGCACCGCCGCATCCTGCCCGCCGCATCGCTGCGCGACGACGAAAGCGGGTTGCACCTGACGCTGGCGCTGTCGCAGCAGCGCTCGCGCGCGCTGAGCGACGAGATCCGCCGCCGCGAGGACGCCGAACAGCAACGCAACGGCGTCCTGATGCACGCGCCGTTGCCGATCGCGCTGCTGTCGGGCCCCGCGCACCGGATCGTGCTCGCGAATCACCGCTTCTCGGCCTTATGCGGCCGGACCGACATCGTCGACCAGCCGCTGACGGCGGTGCTGCCCGGCGGCGATGCGCCCGAGATCGTGCGCGCGCTGGAAGCCGCCCGCGCGCAGGGCTGCTCGACGACGATCGGCGAGCACCGCGACCGGCCCGAGCCGGACGGCGCCCGCGTGTACCGGCTGCATTTCAATCCGCAGCCGCTCGCGGACGGGCTGGGCGTGATCGTCAGTGCGGTCGAGGTGACCGAGCACGTCGCCGCGCGCGAGAAGCTCGTCGCCGCGAACGCGGAGCGCGACCGGCTGCTCGGCGAGCTGCGCGACGCGAATCAGGCCAAGGACCAGTTTCTCGCGGTGCTCGGCCATGAGCTGCGCAATCCGCTGACGCCGATCTCGCTCGCGCTGGAGCTGATCCGCAACCGCGACGGCCACGCGACGCCGAACGAGATCGCGATCATCCAGCGCCAGCTCGATCACATGGTCCGGCTGATCGACGACCTGCTCGACGTGTCGCGCATCACGCGCGGCAAGATCACGCTGAAGAAGGAAGCCGTGCGGCTCGCCGACATCGTCGACCGCGCGGTCGAGATCGCGAGCCCGCTGTTCGAGCAGCGCCGCCACCGCCTGCAGGTCGACGCCGATCCGGACGCGCGCTGCCACGGCGACCCGGTGCGGCTGTCGCAGGCCGTCGCGAACCTGCTGACCAACGCGGCGAAATACACGCTGCCGGGCGGCGACATCACGCTGCGCGCGGCGCGCGGCGCGGACGACACCGCGATCGTCGAGGTGTGCGACAACGGCGCCGGCATTCCGCGCGATCGCCTCGACAGCATCTTCGAGCCGTTCTACCGGCTCGACGGCGAGGCGAAACAGGCGCATGGCGGCCTCGGCATCGGCCTGGCGCTCGTGCGCAGCCTCGTGACGCTGCACGGCGGCACGGTGCGCGCGGACAGCGCCGGCCCCGGCTGCGGCAGCACGTTTACGATCACGCTGCCCGAATACCGGCCGAAAACGGTGGCGGTCACCGTGCCGCAGCCGCCGCCCGGTATCCGTGACCTGGCGCCTGGCCGCATCGGCCGGCGCGTGATGCTGGTCGACGACAATGAGGATGCCGCGTCGACGCTCGCGCAATGGCTGCGCGAAGCCGGTCACGAGGTCGCCGTCGTGCACGACCCGGTCACCGCACTGGCCGCGTACCGCGCCTACCGTCCCGACGTCGCGATCCTCGACATCGGGTTGCCGGTGATGGACGGCTACGAGCTGCTGCGGCGGCTGAAGGCGATCAACGAGGTCACGCCGTGCATCTTTCTCGCGCTGACCGGCTATGGCCGCAACGCGGATCGCGAACGCTGTCTCGCGACCGGGTTTCTGCAGCATTTCGTGAAACCGGTCGACCCGGCCGCGCTCCATCTCGCGATGAGCCGGCCGGGGACGAACGGCGACGCGCACGACGGCGACGGCGCGGAAGCCGGACGTTGAACGCTGCCGAATCCTGAATGCTGAATGCGGCATGAGGCACGCAACCCGCCGACGTTCTGGCAAGCGCCGTGCAGCTCAGTTCTCCGCGGAACAGCGGATCGATGTCAGGCCGGCCGATTCGACGATCCGGATCAGTTGAAGCAGCATCGCATCGGCGTTGGCCGGTTCGCGCCACTGCACGAGCAGTTCCTCCTCGCGCAACGCACGCGCGGCCGTTTCGCGAAAACCGCGCGTGCGGCACGCGAAGCCCGCATTGCGCAGCCCGGTCGTCAGGCGCTCGCGCGCCGTCGAGCCGAGTTCGTACTCGACCGTGACCAGCGCAGTCCTGACGCTGCGCACGCGCTGCTCGACGAACCGCAGCGGCCACACGACTAGGAGCCCCAGCACGAGCCCGAGCGCGCCGAGCGACAGCTGGCCGCCGCCGATGCACAGTCCGACGACCGTGACGAACCACAGCGTCGCGGCCGTGGTCACGCCGGATACGAGGCCGTCGCGATGCAGGATCGCGCCGCCGCCGATGAAGCCCATCCCGGTCAGGATGCCGAGCGGCAGGCGCATCGGGTCGAGCACCGAGAACGCGCCCTGCGGCTTGCCGGCCTGCAGCAGCAGCGCATTGACCTGCAGCATCGCCAGGCACGCGGCGAGACAGACGAAGATCGTCGTGCGCAGCCCTGCCGTCTTGCCGGATTCACTGCGATCGAGGCCGATCAGCCCGCCCGCGACGAGCGCCAGGACGATCCTGACGAGGACCGCATCCCACTGAAGTACGACCGGCATCGGCTCCATGCGCGCCTCCCTGCAAATCTTCTTGCGTGATGCGTCGCGGCGTGGCCGCGGGCGACGCTTGCGGGGCGCAAGGTTCAGGCCCGGCTCGCGCGCCTGTCGCCGTGTCGCCGCACGCACGGTCGGCGCCCTGACCGCTCATTCGAGCCCGACGGGGCAATAGCCGTTCGATCCGGTGCACCGCATGGTTCGAAATCCGCTGCCCGAAACCCGCCCCCATGGCAAGCGCGCGACACCACCCCGTCGCCCCGCTTGCCCCGCACACAGCGTCACCCTTACGGGGTCTTCGTACCTTTCGTGCAAATTCTGGCGCTTTGGTTCGGGAATGCCTTTCTGATCAACCGTTTGCAGAATTAGGTTTTGAAAAGATGTCGCAGGGGCGCGAAGCCTTGCGAGATAAGGGGCTGCGGCGACTGACCTCCAGAACTTGCATGAAAGGTACGAATACCCCGAGGAACGCGAGCGCGCAGGAACACGACGAGGGCGAGGCGGAACAGCAGCGTGCGATGCGGCGACGTCGCGGGGCGCGTGAACAGCGTGCGCGCGCGCGGCGCCTGCCACGGATTGCGGGCGCGCCGCAGGCGAGAGCGCAACGACCGGCGCTGGGCGGATGGCGAAGCCAACGGGCAATCTCCTGATGGATAAGGGGTCGATTCTACGATGGGCGGGCGCGCCTGCAGCAAGCCTGCCGGCCCCCGGCCTTACCCACGTTGCATCGGCGATACGTCGCGACACCCCGGACGTTTCAGCGCTGAAACATTTCTCGAGGCCGGGCCCAGCGCCCCGCTTGCGCCACGGCGACGGTTCGCCACCGCCCTGCTGCCCTGCCATCTTGATCCGCGCACGAGAGCGTGAGCGCCGCCGCGCATCGCGCCGCGCACGTCCGCAACGCCACGCGCATTCATTCGTATCAGATCCGAAACAAAATCGCCATTCGCGCCGGCCGGCCGGCTCGCGCAAGCACGCACCGCCATGCTGCGCCCGCCCACCACCCCATCTGGCCCGCTACTTGCTATTGCTCCGACGTAAGGCAGTAGTCGACAAGCAGTCGCACCAAGCGACGGACATCGAACGAACAACATCGGGGTAGCGCATGAGCAAGACAAAGCGCTTGACGGCGGGGATATCCGCGCCGGGGGGACTGCCGCACCAGTCCGACCGCCACCTGCGTGGCGGCGTACTGTAATGCACGCCGCCACGACGGAAGCCGCGGCGGGCGCGGCAGGCGCGCGTGCATGGGAGCTGCCCCACGGATCGGGCATCGAGGACGATCCGCTGCTGGGCTGCCTGCTCGTGCTGACGCGGCTGTTCGACCGGCCCGTGGGCGCCGACGCGCTCGTGGCCGGCCTGCCGCTGGCCGGCCAGCGCCTGACGCCGGCGCTGTTCATCCGGGCAGCGGCGCGCGCGGGCCTTTCCGCCAAACTGGCCCGGCGCGCGCTCGACGACATCCCGGACGCGGTCTTGCCCGTCGTGCTGCTGCTGAACGACGGGCAGGCATGCGTGCTGGTTCGCAGAAACGCGTCCGGCACCGTGCAGGTGATCCTTCCCGAAACCGGCTGCGGCGAGGCAGCGCTCGCCCCGGCCGAGCTCGCGCAACGCCATGCCGGCCTCGTGCTGTTCGCGCGCCCCGCCCACCGGTTCGACGCGCGCGACGCGGAAAGCGCCGTGCCGCGCCCGCGCAACTGGTTCTGGGGCGTGGTCGCGCAGTCGTGGCCGATCTACGCGGAAGTGATGCTCGCGTCGATGCTGGTCAACCTGTTTGCGCTGGCCATGCCGCTGTTCACGATGAACGTCTACGACCGGGTCGTGCCGAACCACGCGCTCGAGACGTTGTGGGCGCTGGCGGCGGGCATCGTGCTCGTGATCGTGTTCGACGTGGTGATGCGCACGTTGCGCGGCTATTTCATCGACATGGCCGGCAAGAAGATCGACGTGATCCTGTCCGCCAACCTGTTCGAAAAAGTGCTCGGCATCCGGATGGCCGCGCGCCCGCCGTCGGTCGGCGGATTCGCGTCGCAGATCCAGGAATTCGAAGCGGTGCGCGATTTCCTCACGTCGGCCACCGCGGCGGCGCTGATCGACCTGCCGTTTTCGGTGGTGTTCATCGCGGCGATGTTCTGGGTCGGCGGCGGGCTCGGCTGGCTGCCGCTGATGGCGCTGCCGCTCGTGATCGGCGCGGGCGTTGCCGTGCAGGGGCCGCTCGCGCGGGCCGTGCAGGCCAGCCAGCGCCACGCGAGCCAACGGCAGGCGCTGCTGATCGAAACGCTGGTCGGCCTCGAAACGATCAAGGTCAACGGCGCGGAAGGGCCGATGCAGGCCCGCTGGGAGCAGTTGCTGGGCGAAATCGCGCGGCTCGGGCTCACGTCGCGCCTGCTGTCGGGATGCGCGGTCAATTTCGCGATGTTCTCCCAACAGGCGGCCTATCTCGCCGTAGTCCTGTGCGGCGTCTATATGATTGGCGACGACCGCCTCACGACCGGCGGCCTGATCGCCTGCACGACCCTGACGGGCCGCGCGCTGGCGCCGATGGGCCAGGTGGCGTCGCTGCTGACCCGCTACCACCAGTCCCGCAGCGCGCTGGGGTCGATCAGCGGCGTGATGAACCTGCCCGGCGAGCGCCCGGCCGACCAGCGCTTCGTGCACCGGCCGGCGCTGCGCGGCGAGATCGAATTCCGGAACGTCGGCTTCGCGTACCCGGGCCAGAGCGGCACGTCGCTCGACGGCGTGTCGTTCCGCATCGCCGCGGGCGAGCGCGTCGGCATCATCGGACGCGTCGGCTCGGGCAAGACCACGATCGAAAAACTCATCCTGGGGCTCTATCCGCCCGCTTCCGGCAACGTGCTGATCGACGGCGTCGACCTGCGCCAGTACGATCCCGCCGCGCTGCGGCGCGGGATCGGCCACGTGCCGCAGGACGTGATGCTGTTCAACGGCACCGTGCGGGACAACATCGTGCTGGGCGCGCCCGGCGTGGACGACGACGCCGTGCTGCGCGCCGCGCAGGTCGCCGGGGTCGCCGACTTCGTCAACCGCTTGCCGAACGGCTTCGATCTCGCCGTCGGCGAGCGCGGCGAAGCGTTGTCCGGCGGACAGCGTCAAGCGGTCGCGATCGCCCGCGCGATGTTGCTGTCGCCGCAGGTGCTGTTGCTCGACGAGCCCAGCAGCGCGATGGACAACCGGTCCGAGGAACTGTTCAAGGCGCGGCTCGCGGCCCGCCTCGAGGGCCGCACGCTGCTGCTCGTCACGCATCGCCCGTCGCTGCTCACGCTCGTCGACCGCCTGATCGTGATGGATCAGGGCCGCGTCGTCGCCGACGGCCCGAAGGACCAGGTCCTGGCCGCGCTTGCAGGGAGGACGCTCCATGTCGCTGCTGGCTGAACCCGACGGCGCGGATACGCCGACGATGAACCGCGCCGCGGCGCTCAAGGCGCTGGCCGCACGGATCGGCGCGGCCCTCAGGCCGCGCGCCGACGATACGGCGTTCATGCGCGAACGCTGCGCTGCGGCAATGGAAGGGCCGCGCTATTTCAGCCACTGGATACTCTGGGCGACGCTCACCTTCGTCGTCGTCGCCCTCGCCTGGTCCGCGTTCGCCGAAGTGGACGAAGTGACCGTCGGCGAAGGCAAGGTGATCCCGTCCAGCCGGGTGCAGGTGGTGCAGAACCTCGAGGGCGGCATCGTCTCCGAGATCATGGTGCGCGTGGGACAGGTCGTGCAGAAAGGCCAGCCGCTGATGCGCATCGACGATACGCGCTTCACGTCGTCGTACAAGGAGGGACAGGCGAAGGATGCCGCGCTGCTTGCCCGGATCGCGCGCCTCACCGCCGAGGCGAACGGCGCCGCGTTCGTCGCACCCGATCGGCTGGCGCAGACGAGCCCCGGCCTGCTGGACGAGGAGCGCTCGCTGTTCGCATCGCGCCAGCGCGAATTGCAGGCCAATCTGGACGTGCTCAGGCAACAGGCCGAACAGCATCGCCAGGAGCTCGCGGAGAAACGTTCGCGCCAGGCGCAGCTGCAGCATAGCTATGGCCTCGTCGCGAAGGAGCTGGCGCTGACGAGCCCGCTCGTGCAGAAAGGCGCGGTATCCGATGTCGAAGTCCTGCGGCTCGAACGGCAGGCCAACGACATGAAAGGCGACCTCGACGCGACGCGGCTGGCGATGCCGCGGCTGGAAGCCGCCTATCGCGAAGCGCGCCAGAAGATCGACGAAACGACCGCGCACTTCCGCGCCGACGCGATGAAGGAGCTGAACCAGGCGCGCGCCGAACAGTCCGCGCTGAGCGCGGCCAATGTGGCGCTCGAGGATCGCGTCACGCGCACGCTGGTGCGGGCGCCGCTGAAGGGCATGGTCAAGCAGATCAAGATCAACACCGTCGGCGGCGTGATCCAGCCGGGGATGGACCTGCTGGAGATCGTGCCGCTGGACGACACGCTGCTGATCGAAGCGCGCGTGCGGCCCGCGGACATCGCGTTCCTGCATCCGGGGCAGGACGCGACGGTCAAGCTCTCCGCGTACGACTTTTCCATCTACGGCGGCTTTCCGGCCGTCGTCGAGGACATCAGCGCCGACACGATCGTGCCCGACCGCCCCGGCGAGAAACCCGACAGCTACTACCGCGTGCTGGTGCGCACGCGGCAGAACAAGCCGAGCGGCCGCAGCCAGCCGGTCGCGATCGTGCCGGGCATGATCGCGACGGTCGACATCCGGACCGGCCGCCGGACCGTATTGCATTACCTGCTCAAGCCCGTCATCAAGACCAAGGACATGGCGTTGCGCGAGCGCTGACACGACGACCGATTTGCAGATCCGCGGGCGAGCGCCGCATGGGGCTGCGGAATGCCTGCGTCAATACACCTGAGACAGGACGGGGAGCACGACATGGCGACGACTTCGAACGGCACCGCGGTATCCATCAGCAATACACCTCAGGCGACAAACGACGTGTTTACGTCGGCGCAGACCGGGCTCACCGACAATACGCTCACCACCGTCTACCTGAACGTGATGGCGAACGATCTCGGTGGAGCGGCCAAGACGCTCTACTCGCTCGACTCCGGCACCGAAGTGACCGTCGCGCTCGAGCAGACCGCGCTGCTGACCCAGGATACGGCGAGAGCCGAAGCCGTGAGCACGGATTACAGCGCGCACGGCGCGCACATCTGGATCACGTCGGACGGCAAGGTCGGATACGACGCGAGCCACCTCGACGCGTCATGGCTGTCGAACAGTTTCAATACGCTCGGCTACGCGCAGGACAGCTTCACGTACGCGATCCGGTTGGGCAACGGCACGCTGAGCTGGGCGACCGCCTATGTCGACATTGCGCCGCCCGCCCCTGTCGTCGCGCTGGCGCACGACACGGGCAGTTCGGCCACCGACAACATCACGTCGGACTGCACGCTTTCGGTCGGCGGAGTCGCACACGGCGCGACCATTCAGTACAGCACCGACAACGGCGCGCACTGGAACACGAGCTTCAGCGCGGTCGAGGGAACGAACACCGTGCTGGTCCGGCAGATCGATGTCGCCGGCAATGCGTCGGCGGCGGCGTCCTGCTGTTTCACGCTCGATACGGCCGCGGCTGTGGCGCCTGGCGTGGCGTTGGCGGTCGATTCGGGGAGCAGTGGCGTCGATCACGTCACGAATGTCGGTACGCTGAATGTGACCGGGGTTCAGAGTGGCGCGACCGTGCAGTACAGCGTCGATGGCGGTGCGCATTGGGGCACCAGCTTCGGTGCGATCGAGGGCACGAACAACGTGCAGGTGCGGCAGGTTGACGTTGCAGGCAATGCGTCGGCGGCGACGTCGTTCAGTTTCACGCTCGATACGTCGGCTGCTGCGCCGGGTGTCGCGCTGGCGGTCGATTCGGGCAGCAGTGCCGTCGATCATGTCACCAAGGTCGGTACGCTGAACGTGACCGGGGTCGAGAGCGGCGCCACCGTGCAGTACAGCGTGGATGGCGGCGCGCACTGGAGCACCAGCTTCAGCGCCGTCGAAGGTATGAACAACGTGCAGGTTCGGCAGGTTGACGTCGCCGGCAATGCGTCGGCGGCGACGTCATTCAGCTTCACGCTCGACACGTCGGCTGCCGCGCCGGGTGTCGCGCTGGCGGTCGATTCGGGCAGCAGTGCTGTTGATCACGTCACCAACGTCGGCACATTGAACCTGACCGGTGTCGAAACCGGCGCGACCGTGCAGTACAGCGTCGATGGCGGTGCGCACTGGAGCACCAGTTTCAGCGCCGTCGCAGGATTGAACAACGTGCAGGTCCGGCAGATCGACGTCGCGGGCAATACGTCGGCGGCGACCTCGTTCAGTTTTACGCTCGATACGTCGGCTGCTGCGCCGGGCGTTGCGCTCGCCACCGACTCGGGCAGCAATACCGTTGATCACGTTACTAATGTCGGTACATTGAACCTCACCGGCATCGAAACCGGCGCCACCGTGCAATACAGCGTCGATAACGGTGCACACTGGAGCACCAGCTTCGGTGCCCTGGAAGGCACGAACAACGTCCAGATCCGGCAGATCGACGTCGCGGGCAATGCGTCGGCGGCAACCTCGTTCAGTTTTACGCTCGATACGTCAGCTGCCGCGCCCGGTGTCGCCCTGACCACCGACTCCGGCAGCAGCGCATCCGATCACATCACCAACGTCGGCACGTTGAACCTGACCGGTGTCGAAACCGGCGCGACCGTCGAATACTCGACCGACGGCGGTCATACCTGGAGCACCAGCTTCAGCGCGGTCGAAGGCGTGAACGACGTGCAGGTCCGGCAAACCGACATCGCCGGCAACACGTCCAACCCGACCTCGTTCAGCTTCACGCTCGATACGTCGGCCGCCGCACCGGGCGTGGCGCTCGCCACCGATTCGGGCAGCAGCGCGTCCGACCACGTCACCAACGTCGGCACGCTGAACCTGACCGGTGTCGAGACCGGCGCCACTGTCGAATACTCGAC
>NZ_CAJPGZ010000025.1:0-114459 GCF_905339865.1 Burkholderia sp. BCC1993
CCACGCCACACAATCCGCGCACAGGACTGGCCGAGCCCGGCACCGAGACGACCGCCCCCGATGTCGGCGACGTTCGCGAATTTTTCCCGAGGCGCAAGTCATGACAAACGTCCCCCGATGCGTATGGGCAGCGCTCGCGGCACGAAACGTGCCTGGCTGACAACAAACTAGCACGACCGCTCTGCGCCTCTGGCATCATTGCGGGCTACGTTTAAGGAGTAGGGCGAAGCGCGCGTATCGCGACTGATGTGCTCGCGCGCTTCAATAGTTGTTCAAACGACGACCGTTCGTCCGCGTCATCAACGGTGATTTCCGCATCCCGCACGAAGTCACCTGGATCGGTGACGACATGACATCTCTCCACGAGACGCTGATGGGCTCGCCGTACGCCTCCCTGACTTCTAACGTAAGCATTGATAGAGTGGGACGACAATCGGAAAAGCCAGTGGTCGCGGGTGAGCCATTGGATCTGGACACGCCAATAGTTCCCACGAGGAGCAGGATAGCCAGCTGTAGCCATTCCGGCTTCAGTTATTTCCTCTGCGTCAGAAACGATGCGAGCAAGCGCGACTCCATGTGTTGAAGAGCAGTAAAGGAGGAGCTGGCTGCTCAGTGGGGCTGCGCCAGGATGAACGCTTAGTTATCAGGATCGCCAAGTTTGGAAGATGAAAAGCGATATTGGCGCCGACAAAATATCCTGAGAGCAGTGTATTTTATCGGCGCGACATCATAATTTATAGTTCGGAGTCCATCTCCCTATTTTCTCTTTTTCTGTGAAGGTCGTTAATAAACATGATGTTTGCAAAAACCACTGACAATATCGCCTCAATCTGAATTATCGACATCATTGTGATTCCTGCTAGTGCGCTTGCTTTGAAGAGGGCTGCATGGGTCGAATAGATTGTGGTTTTTGAAATAATTACTTTAAACAAATAAAGGGCGAGAACAAAGACTATCGCGATCGCTGATTTAAGTACGCTTGCTACGATATTCTCTAGTCGCTTTGTTTCTGATAGAGTTTCAGAGAAATCGGCAACTTCTAATTTCCCTTGATGAACTATTCTGTTTAAGGCGTTTGGATAAAGAAAGGCAATCCAAATGCCCATGATGGTGAAAACCATTCCTGAGGCGGCTAGTAGCGTATCTGTGTAGTTTTTTAAATCGGACAGGTTATAGGATATCTCCCAATGAAGATATGTGAATTCAAGTGCTGCAAGAAGAATGGCGTAAATAAGTAGCCGAATCTTCATTGATAGGTACCGGTTCTTGTTGTTGCAACAATGGCTTGACTTCCAATTTTTGGAGCGAGAAAGGCATTTCTTCTATTGATGATGGCCTCGCATAAATCAACCGCTGTAATAATTTTATCTTTCGGAACATCATATGCAATAACGTTTGTGAGTCGGTACTTGTCGACCCAAACAATTTTGGCATCATTTGTCCCAAACCCAATGTTGTCCCATTCGCCAATCTTTCGATTTTCTTTGCTGTATGTTTCGATGATATGCTTGACTTCGGCAGCGGTCGGTCGCGCTTCAGCCTTGATCTCGATTTGTCGTGTCTTTGATTTTGGAGCGGACTTTAGGAACGGAAAATTGTCGAATAATTTGATCCATTGGTCGCGCTCATCACTCGTTTGAAGTGTGATTGTTTCGCGCTTTATTACATGCGTGATCTTGGCCGCAAGCGAGGCCATAGCTGCGCTTGCAGTGTCTTCTGTTTTTAGTGAAACATCGAACATATAACGGAAGCGATAGTCTCCATCGACCGCTCCATCGGTAAATGACAGACGAGTTTGACCGCTATCTGTTTGGTCTTTCTTTTTGTCTGGATGGTCTACTCGATTGGTAATTGCGGCACAGACCCAATCTTGAAAGAGTTGTGAGTCGCAAACTGAATTTTCAAATTTTACCGAGACAACCAAATCTTTCGATGGAACGATCCAGTAATACATAGGGCGACCCCAAATCATCTTTTTGCCCTTGTAATTTCCATTGTAAGTTACGACGTTGCCTTCACCGGTTTTTGCGTCCTCGGGAGCGCCAAGAATTGTGCCGTTGCTGGACGTCTCGGACTTCCAAAGGACGAGCAGAATGTCTCCAGTTTCTTCGGATGTATATATATCTTTGCAATAGCACTGAGCCTTTCCCGAGCGGAAGTCTGAGCTCCACGGCAGCGTATTACCGAGCGGTTTTCCGTGAACCCAGTTGGTGATCAGTTTAAATGTCTCTTCCAAACCAAGGCCTTCCGCTCTCGAAGAACTTTGGCGATATAGCCCGCACTTGTTCACGTTGAAATAGTTCATGTGCCCCGTAATGATCATTTCTGGTCCTTTGAGTATTATTCGAAAGAGATTGCGTTTGCATTTTGAGATAGCGCTCAAGACCAAGAATAGCCGATCCACGGAGTTTTTGGGAGGGCGTGTACTGCGAGCGAACTGAGGGGCGATGGGTGGCGTCGAACGTCATCTCGCTCGACTTGGAAGATCAAGGTCCATGGGCCGACGCGCTGTATACATCCATTGGCATGCCACGGAGGGAAGGGGGAACTTTTGAGGAGGCGAAGAAAAAGGGCTTAGCAAAGCTAAGCCCTAGAGTTTTTTAGCAAGGTGGTTGAGTGCGAGTCAGTAACGCGGGAATGGGTTAGAAGTCCACGGATTTGGATAGCGATGTGTCGCTCAACGCATAAGTCCGTTGCAATAACAGACTCATGTAGCGGCACTTCCTCTGGCGTTCTACTATCGCAGCGTTAAACGTCAATATTCCCCGCCCGCAACGCGTTCGACTCGATAAACGCCCGCCGCGGCTCGACATCATCCCCCATGAGGGTAGTAAAGATCCCATCCGCCGCAATCGCATCCTCGATCTGCACACGCAGCAGACGCCGCACTGTCGGATCCATCGTCGTTTCCCACAGCTGCTCGGGGTTCATCTCGCCGAGCCCCTTATAGCGTTGTTTGGAGACGTTGCGTTCAGCATCCGCCAGCAGCCACTTCATCGCGCTCTTGAAGTCCGCGACAGCCATGCTGCGCTCACCGCGCTTGATGACTGCACCTTCCCCAATAAGCCCCTTGAACGTATTCGCTGTGGTCACGAGCTGCTGATAATCCGCCGTGTGCTGGAATTCCTGATCGATGACCGAAACCCGCACGTTGCCGTGATGCGTGCGTTCGACATGCAGCGACCGCTGTTCGCGAACCGGGTCATACGAAGGCACGACACGCACTTCGTTCTTCAGCGCTTCATCATGCAACGCAGCGTGCAGCGCCTTCGCCGAAGCGTCAGTCGAAGCCTCAGTGGAGAGATCGATCACAACCCCATCCATGACCGCTTCCAGCGCGGCCGGGTCATACAACCGGCTCAACCGCTCGATCACGCTCTGCGACAGCAGATACGACCGCGCCAGCTCCCCAAGCGCATCGCCCGAAATCGCCGCCGCATTCTCACCCGGCACCAGCTCCGACCCTTGCAGCGCCAACCGCAGCATGTGCGCGTTGAGCTCCACGTCATCCTTCAGATACCGCTCGTCCTTGCCCGCCTTGATCTTGTAAAGCGGCGGCTGCGCGATATACACGTACCCGCGCTCGATCATGTCCGGCATCTGGCGATACAGGAACGTGAGCAGCAGCGTCCGGATGTGCGCACCGTCGACGTCCGCGTCGGTCATGATGATGATGCGGTGATAGCGCAGCTTGTCGAGGTTGTAGTCTTCCTTGCCGATCCCGCACCCAAGCGCGGTCACGAGCGTGACGATCTGTTCCGACGACAGCAGCTTGTCGTAGCGTGCCTTCTCGACGTTCAGCACCTTGCCGCGCAGCGGCAGGATCGCCTGGAACTTCCGATCACGCCCTTGCTTCGCCGACCCACCTGCCGAGTCACCCTCGACGATATAGATTTCGCACTTCGCCGGGTCTTTCTCCTGGCAGTCCGCGAGCTTGCCCGGCAGACCAACGCCGTCGAGCACACCCTTGCGACGCGTCATCTCACGCGCCTTCCGAGCAGCATCCCGCGCACGCGCGGCTTCAACAATCTTCCCGCAAATGATCTTCGCGTCGATCGGCGTTTCCAAAAGGAATTCTTCCAGCGCCTTCGCCACAACCTCTTCAACCGGCGCACGAACCTCGGAAGAAACCAGCTTGTCCTTCGTCTGCGAGCTGAACTTCGGCTCCGGCACCTTCACGGACAGCACGCACGACAGCCCTTCGCGCATGTCGTCGCCGGTCGTCTCGACCTTCGCCTTCTTCGCGATTTCGTTGTCGGTGATGTACTTGTTGATGACGCGCGTCATCGCGGCCCGCAGGCCGGTCAGGTGCGTGCCGCCGTCGCGCTGCGGAATGTTGTTCGTGAAGCACAGCACGTTTTCGTTGTAGCTGTCGTTCCACTGCATCGCGACTTCGACGCCCACGCCATCCTTCTCGCCGTTGGCGAAGAACACCGTCGGGTGCAGGTTGGTCTTCGTCTTGTTGATGAACTCGACGAAGCCCTTCACACCGCCGGCGAACGCGAAATCGTCTTCCTTGCCCGAGCGCAGGTCCGTGAGACGAATCCGCACGCCGTTGTTCAGGAACGAGAGTTCACGCATCCGCTTCGCGAGGATGTCGTAGTGATACTCGACCGTGCCGAAAATGGTCGGATCGGCCATGAAGTGCACTTCGGTGCCGCGGTTCTCGGTATCACCGGTGATCAGCATCGGCGAAACTTCCACGCCGTCCACCGTCTCGAGCACGCGCTCCTGCGCGACGCCGCGATGGAACTCCATGAAATGCTTCTTGCCGTTCCGGCGCACGGTCAACCGCAGCCAGCTCGACAGCGCGTTCACGCACGACACGCCCACGCCGTGCAGGCCGCCCGACACCTTGTAGCTGTTCTGGTCGAACTTGCCGCCGGCGTGCAGCTCGGTCATCACGATTTCAGCCGCACTGCGCTTCGGCTCGTGCTTGTCGTTCATCTTCACGTCGGTCGGAATCCCGCGGCCGTTGTCGGTCACGGAAATCGAGTTGTCGGCGTGAATCGTCACGTGGATGTCGTTGCAGTACCCGGCCAACGCTTCGTCGATCGAGTTGTCGAGCACCTCGAACACGAGGTGGTGCAGACCGGTGCCGTCAGACGTGTCGCCGATGTACATCCCGGGGCGCTTGCGCACCGCTTCCAGACCTTCGAGGATCTGGATCGACGAGGCGCCGTAGCTGCTGTTATCGGGTTGCGAATTGTGCTGTTCACTCATGGATATCTTCCGGTTCTGCGAGGCCACTCAGGTGGCGGCGCGGTGCGTTTCAGCGAGAGAAATCGCCGGGCCGCTCCAGTTTCCTGGCCCGCCCCAGGCGCCGAAAAGGCACCAAAGGGACGGGTTGTCGGTTCGCCATAAAAACGCCAAAGGGGCTTGCCGCCCCCTGGTGTGTGTCTTGATGTCGTGCGCGTCAGATGCGCATCGGCATCACGACATACTTGAACTCGTCGTTCTCGGGCACGGTAATCAGCGCGCTCGAGCTGGCGTCGCCGAGGCTCACCTGCACGGTGTCGACCTTCAGGTTCGCGAGCACGTCGAGCAGATACGTGACGTTGAAGCCGATGTCGACGGTATCGCCCTGGTACGCGATTTCCAGTTCTTCCTGCGCCTCTTCCTGATCGGCGTTGGTCGACATGATCTTCAGCTGGCCCGGCGCGATGATGCAGCGCACGCCCTTGAACTTGTCCGAGGTCAGGATCGCCGCGCGCTGCAGCGAACGCTGCAGTTCTTCACGGCCGATCTCGAACGTGTTCTTGTGCGCCTTCGGGATCACGCGCTGGAAGTCGGGGAACTTGCCCTCGACGAGTTTCGACACGAGCTCGACCTGGCCGAACGTGAACTTGGCCTGGGTTTGCGCGATGTCGATGGTGACGGTGTCGTCGATGTCTTCGAGCAGGCGCTGCAGCTCGAGAATCGTCTTGCGCGGCACGATGACTTCCTGGCGGCCGAACGTGCCGCCTTCGAGCTTCATCGACGAGAACGCGAGGCGGTGGCCGTCGGTGGCCACGGCCATCAGCTGGTCGCCGTCGACGACGAGCAGCATGCCGTTCAGGTAGTAGCGGATGTCCTGCTGCGCCATCGCGAAGTGGACCATGCCGAGCAGCTGGCGGAACGACTTCTGCGGGACGGTCAGGGTCGCGCCGAAATCCTTCGCCTGCGCAACGGTCGGGAACTCGTCGGCCGCCAGCGTCTGCAGTGCGAAACGGCTCTTGCCCGATTGAACGGTGAGGCGCTTGTCGGCGAGCGACAGCGTGACCTGGCCGTCAGGCATCGCGCGCAGGATGTCGAGCAGCTTGCGGGCGGCGACGGTGGTCGCGACCTGGTCGCCGCCGACGCCGAAATCGGCGCGCGTGGTGATCTGCAGCTCCAGGTCGGTCGACAGGAACGAAACGTCCGGGCCGTTCTTGGTGATCAGCAGGTTGGCGAGGATCGGCAACGTATGGCGGCGTTCGACGATGCCGCTGACCGTTTGCAGCGGCCTGAGGAGGGTGTCTCGTTCGGTCTTGACCAGTTGCATAGAGTTCCTTCGTTGAGTAACGGCCTGCAGCGCAGCAGCCTCGCAGCGCCCCGCCGGCCGGGCTCTTGGCCCGCCACCACCGGGGCGGTCAAACCAGTATTGTGCCTCAAAACCGAACCGCCCCCCTTAATTTGGGGCGGATGCCGAATTATCAAGCGCGGTGCGCGCTCAGCCCTTCAGCGTCTGTTCCAGCACGTGCAGCTCGTGGTTGAGCTGCGCGTCCTTGCTGCGCTCGTCGGCGATCTTGCGCACCGCGTGCAGCACGGTGGTGTGATCGCGCCCGCCGAACAGCTCGCCGATTTCCGGCAGGCTCTTCTGCGTGAGTTCCTTCGCGAGATACATCGCGATCTGCCGCGGCCGCGCGATGTTCGCGGGGCGCTTCTTCGAATACATGTCGGCGACCTTGATGTTGTAGAAGTCGGCGACGGTCTTCTGGATGTTCTCGACCGAAATCTGCCGGTTCTGCACGGTCAGCAGGTCCTTCAGCGCTTCCTTGGTCAACTCGATCGAGATCTCGCGGCCGTGGAACTTCGAATACGCGAGGATCTTGCGCAGCGCGCCTTCGAGCTCGCGCACGTTCGAGCGCAGGTGCTTCGCGACGAAGAACGCGACGTCTTCTGACAGATTCACGCCTTCCGACTGCGCCTTGCGCATCAGGATCGCGACGCGCATTTCCAGCTCGGGCGGCTCGATCGCGACGGTGAGGCCGGAGTCGAAGCGCGAGATCAGGCGATCGTCGATGCCCGAGATTTCCTTCGGATACGTGTCGCTGGTGATGATCACCTGCGCCTTGTTCGCGACCAGCGCCTCGAACGCGTAGAAGAATTCCTCTTGCGTGCGCGACTTGCCGGAGAAGAACTGGATATCGTCGATCAGCAGCAGGTCGAGCGAGTGGTAGTAGCGCTTGAAGTCGTCGAACGCCTTGCGCTGGTACGCCTTCACCACGTCGGACACGTACTGTTCCGCATGGATGTAGCGGATCCGCGCGCCGGCCTTGTCGAGCAGCAGCTGGTTGCCGATCGCGTGGATCAGGTGGGTCTTGCCGAGGCCGACGCCGCCGTACAGGAACAGCGGGTTGTACGAGATGCCCGGGTTGTCCGCGACCTGGATCGCGGCGGCGCGCGCGAGCTGGTTCGCCTTACCGGTCACGAAGTTGTCGAACGTGAGCACCGGGTTCAGCTTCGAGCGTTCGTACATCGAATCGGCTTCGCCACCGTTCGCGGGTGCGGCGCCGGGGCCCGGGCGCCACGTGCGGCGGCCCGCTGCCGCTTCGTGCGCGGGCAGGCTCGGCAGGTCGATGTCGGCGTCGTCGGCGTTCAGGTGGTGCGCGGCGGCCGCCGACGGCGTCATCGGCACGTCGATCGGCGCGCTGGGCGCAGCGCCGGCATTCGCGGCCAGGTTGGCGGCGATTGCGGCGACCGTCGCGGCCGGGCCGGTTGGGGCCAGCGGCGCGCGCGGGGCTGCCGGCGCGGCGCCCACAGCGGCGCTGCGCATGCCTGCCTTGGGATCGAGGACGAACTGGACTTCGATCGGCGCGTTCCAGAAATCTCGGGCCAGATCGGAGATCCGTCCCGAAAACTGGCTCTTGACCCAGTCCAGCTTGAAACGGTTCGGCGCGGCGATGGACAGCGTGTTCGCCGACGCATCGAAGGCCACCGGGGCCAAGGGTTTGATCCACGTCACGTACTGCTGGGGCGTCAGCTCGCGCTCCAGCAGTGCCGAACAGTGTTGCCAGAAATCGTTCATCAAGTAACTGTCGTTTTTTGCGTGCACAGCGCGGCTCGCCGGCGCCCTTGTTGCGGTTGCGCAACAAGGCCCGAAGCGGTCGTGCGAGCGTGCCTCGGACGCCTGCGTCACAGTGTTGGAGGGGCAGGCGCGGGCCGAAGCGGCGTGCGGGATTCTTGGAGATAAGGCGAGATTCTACCGCCAAACGCGGCCACAGCGCGAGTTATCCACAGGCCGTGGCTGTGGGGCGCGGGGCCGGATCGGGCGGGGCCTGCACAGGCGATCGACTCCTAAAGTATTGACCGTCAACGGAAAAACGGTTTAAATAGCGGGTTCCGCGAAAACCAATCCTGTATTCCCGGCGATTGCGTTCGCCCGAATGCCTCCGGTTAAGGGCACGCGGTCCCCTGAATTTCGACATTCTCGAACAAGTGAGAACATCATGAAACGTACTTACCAACCGTCCGTGACGCGCCGCAAGCGCACCCATGGCTTCCGTGTCCGCATGAAGACGGCAGGTGGCCGCAAGGTCATCAACGCTCGCCGCGCGAAGGGCCGCAAGCGCCTCGCCATCTAAGGCAGGTTGCGCGCTGTGTCCGCCGTCCGCAGTCCTGCGGAAGGTGCCGTCGAGCCGGGTGCGAATCCGTCGCAGACGAAAGCCGCCTTCCCGAAAGCTGCGCGACTTCTGAAAACGGATGAATTTTCATCCGTTTTTCGTTTGCGCCCCTGGCGGCGTTCCGCGCACTTCGTGATCTACGGCAAGCCGACCGGTCAGCCCGCGCGTCTGGGGCTCGTCGTCGGCAAGAAGTATGCGCCGCGTGCAGTAACGCGTAACCTCGTGAAGCGGCTGGCGCGCGATCAGTTTCGCCTGCGCCGGGCCGAATTCGCCGGTTACGACCTGCTGCTGCGGCAGCACACGCGCTTCGACAAGAATGCGCTGCCGAGCGCGGCTTCCGCCCCGCTCGCGGCGATGTGCGCGGCCGAGATCCGCGAACTGCTCGACAGGGCAGTCCGGGAAATCGCCCGCCGGGCGTCGAAGCCCGCGTCCGAGTGACGCATCCATCCGTGGTGCGGCGTTCGCGCCTGCCCGGCTGGTTTTGACGCGGCGTCGAACGGCGCCGCCCAAGGTATGGAAACGGTATTGATCGCCTTGCTGCGCTTCTACAAGGTTGCCGTGAGCCCGATGCTCGGCAACCGTTGCCGTTTTTATCCTTCCTGTTCTGATTACGCGCGCGAGGCAATCCAGTATCATGGCGCCGCGCGCGGCACGTATCTCGCCGTCAGGCGCGTGTGCCGATGCCACCCGTTTTCCGCGGGCGGCATCGACATCGTCCCGCCGCCCAACTCCGACACTCGCGCTCACGGCGAAGCCGACGCGCGGTCCCATCGACTCTGAGACAACGCATGGATATCAAACGCACCGTCCTATGGGTGATCTTCTTCATGTCAGCTGTCATGCTGTACGACAACTGGCAGCGCGACCATGGACGCCCGTCGATGTTCTTCCCGAGCGCCACGCAAACGGCCCCCGCGGCTGCAGGCGGTGCATCGGGCACGGGCGCGACGACGACGACCGCAGGTGACGCACCTGCTGCAGCAGCAGGCGCCGCACCGTCGACGACGGCACCGGCCGCGCAGGCGCAGCTCGTGAAGTTCTCGACCGACGTGTATGACGGCGAAATCGACACGCGCGGCGGCACGCTCGCGAAGCTGACGCTGAAGAAGCAGGGCGACGGCAAGCAGCCGGACCTGTACATCACGCTGTTCGACCACACGGCCGGCCACACGTATCTCGCGCGCTCGGGCCTGCTCGGCGGCGACTTTCCGAACCACAACGACGTCTACACGCAGGTCAACGCGGGCTCGACGTCGCTGACGGGCGACCAGAACACGCTGAAGCTGTCGTTCGAATCGCCGGTGAAGGGCGGCGTGAAGGTCGTGAAGACCTACACGTTCACGCGCGGCAGCTACGTGATCGGCGTCGATACGAAGATCGACAACGTCGGCACGGCACCGGTCACGCCGACGGTCTACATGGAACTGGTGCGCGACAACACGGCCGTCGAAACGCCGATGTTCTCGCACACGTTCCTCGGGCCGGCGGTCTACACGGACGCGAAGCACTTCCAGAAGATCGACTTCAGCGACCTCGACAAGAACAAGGCGAACTTCGAGAAGTCCTCCGACAACGGCTGGGTCGCGATGGTGCAGCACTACTTCGCGTCGGCCTGGATTCCGCAGCAGGGCGCGAAGCGCGACATCTACGCCGAGAAGATCGATCCGTCGCTGTACCGCGTCGGCGTGAAGCAGCCGGTCGCCGCGATCGCGCCGGGCCAGTCCGCCGACGTGCAGGCGCGCCTGTTCGCCGGTCCGGAAGAAGAGCGCATGCTCGAAGGCGTCGCGCCGGGCCTGGAGCTCGTGAAGGACTACGGCTGGGTGACGATCATCGCGAAGCCGCTGTTCTGGCTGCTCGAGAAGATCCACGGCTTCGTCGGCAACTGGGGCTGGGCGATCGTGCTGCTGACGGTGCTGATCAAGGCCGTGTTCTTCCCGCTGTCGGCGGCCAGCTACAAGTCGATGGCGCGCATGAAGGAAATCACGCCGCGCATGCAGGCGCTGCGCGAACGCTTCAAGAGCGATCCGCAGAAGATGAACGCCGCGCTGATGGAGCTGTACAAGACCGAGAAGGTCAATCCGTTCGGCGGCTGCCTGCCGGTCGTGATCCAGATCCCGGTGTTCATCTCGCTGTACTGGGTGCTGCTCGCGTCGGTCGAAATGCGCGGCGCGCCGTGGATTCTGTGGATTCACGACCTGTCGCAGCGCGATCCGTTCTTCATCCTGCCGGTGCTGATGGCCGTCTCGATGTTCGTGCAGACGAGCCTGAACCCGACGCCGCCGGACCCGGTCCAGGCGAAGATGATGAAGTTCATGCCGATTGCGTTCTCGGTGATGTTCTTCTTCTTCCCGGCCGGCCTGGTGCTGTACTACGTCGTGAACAACGTGCTGTCGATCGCGCAGCAGTACTACATCACGCGCAAGCTCGGCGGCGGCGCCAAGAAGAAGCCGGCCTGATGCTCGTGGCACACGCGGCGGCGAGCCGCCCGCGATGCACGTAGAAAAGCCGCATGGTGCGAACCATGCGGCTTTTTCGTTTCCGGCGAGTGGCCCGACCGCGCATGCGTGCGCGCGGCGGCTGCCGCTCAGGCCTTCTTCGCTTCGATTTTCGTGTCGCCGCCGTAGAACTGCTCGATCAGTTCCTGAACGAGGTAACGCTGATGCGGCGGCAGCGCCTCGATCTTCGACGCGAGTTCGATCGTCTCGGGCGTCGGCGGATAACGCTCGTCGCGCGGCAG
This sequence comes from Burkholderia sp. BCC1993, assembly GCF_905339865.1. NCBI lineage: Bacteria > Pseudomonadati > Pseudomonadota > Betaproteobacteria > Burkholderiales > Burkholderiaceae > Burkholderia > Burkholderia sp. BCC1993. Next base: position 11,602 of record NZ_CAJPGZ010000025.1, read on the forward strand.
CGGTTGCGGCGTCGTATGTTCGGTCACGCTCGGCGACGGGCCGTAATGCAGCCAATGCAGTTCGACGCGCAACCAGTCGGCGAGCGTTTCGAGTTTGTCCGGCGTCGGAATCGTGCGGCCCGTCAGCCATTTGTGCGCGGTTTGCGGCGAAACCGGCTGCGCACCGCGGTGACGCAGATTGAACCGGTTCGCGAGCTCCGTCGCGCCGGTGACCTTGTCCGGGCTGCGCCGCAAGGCGAATTTCAGGCGTTCCGAGAACGCTGCTTTTTCTTCGGGTGTCGGCATGGGGGTGATTGTGCAATTCCACCGACACGTCTCAGACAACCATATGGGCTAAACATAGCCTGTTCGGACGAATCTCAACCTGCCGTGGACCATGCGGAGGAATTGGGGGCCGCAGCGTCGGACCGTTCGGAAAGGCATACTCGTCCGAAATGGACAGGTCGTGATGGTCCGGCGTTGATACTCGACTTATCCCCGTCGGGATAAATTCGGGCAAGTTCGACGCCGATCGGGCGTCCGGTGGCGTGCGGGCCGGCACGCTACAATGCCGGCGTCCCGATGCCCGAACTGTTGTGCGGGCGCACCATTGACGCTCTGTTCACCCGATTCATCCCATTCCCATGCTCGCTACCGATTCCGATCCGATCGTCGCCATTGCCACTGCTGCCGGCCGGGGGGGCATCGGCGTTGTCCGCGTGTCGTTCGGGCGCGGCGGCGAGGCGGCCGCGCTGCCGCTGATCGACGCGTTGTGCGGGCAGCGGCTCGCGCCGCGCCACGCGAGCTACGTACCGTTCCTCGACGAGCACGGCGCGCCGCTCGACCGTGGAATCGCGCTGTATTTTCCCGCGCCGCATTCGTACACCGGCGAGCACGTGCTCGAGTTGCAGGGACATGGCGGGCCGATCGTGATGCAGCTGCTGCTGCAGCGCTGCCTGGATGCGGGGCGCGGCTTCGGGCTGCGGCTCGCGGAGCCGGGCGAGTTCACGCGGCGCGCGTTTCTGAACGACAAGCTCGATCTCGCGCAGGCCGAGGCCGTCGCCGACCTGATCGAGGCGAGTACCGAAGCGGCGGCGCGCTCGGCCGGGCGCTCGCTCGACGGCGCGTTCTCGCGGCAGATCCACGCGCTCGTCGAGGATGTGATCACGCTGCGGATGCTGGTCGAGGCGACGCTCGATTTCCCGGAAGAGGAAATCGACTTCCTGGAAGCGGCCGATGCGCGCGGCAAGCTCGCGAGGATCCGCGAGCAACTGGCGCACGTGCTCGGTGACGCGCGGCAGGGCGCGCTGCTGCGCGAGGGGTTGTCGGTCGTGCTCGCGGGGCAGCCGAACGTCGGCAAGTCGTCGCTGCTGAACGCGCTCGCCGGCGCGGAGCTGGCGATCGTTACGCCGATCGCGGGCACGACGCGCGACAAGGTCGCGCAGACGATCCAGGTCGAAGGGATTCCGCTGCACATCATCGATACGGCCGGGCTGCGCGAGACGGAGGACGAAGTCGAGCGGATCGGGATTGCGCGCACGTGGAGCGAGATCGAGCGCGCCGACGTCGTGCTGCATCTGCTCGATTCGCGCACGGGGATGACGGCGGACGACGAGACGATCGCGGCGCGGTTCCCGGATGGCGTGCCGGTGGTGCGGGTGTTGAACAAGACGGACCTCACCGGTGTGCCGGCGCGCGTCGAGCATCCGGCGGCCGAAGGCGACCTGACCGAGGTGCATCTGTCGGCCAAGCGCGGCGACGGCATCGACATGCTGCGCGCGGAGCTGCTGCGGATCGCGGGGTGGCAGGCGGGCGCCGAAGGCGTCTATCTGGCGCGCGAGCGGCACTTGATTGCGCTGCGGGCTGCGCAGGAGCATCTGGCGCAGGCGGCGGATCATGCCGAGCAGCGCGCGCAATCGCTCGATCTGTTTGCGGAGGAGCTGCGGCTCGCGCAGGAGCAACTCAATGCGATTACCGGGGAGTTCACTTCGGATGATCTGCTGGGGGTGATTTTCAGCAGGTTCTGCATCGGGAAGTAGGCGGGCATTTCAACGGAATACCGGCGCTTCGAATTCCCGCTGTTTCCCTTTTCCACATCGACCCACGTTCCGAGATGAGTGCCTTTCCAATGGCGGACGCCGTGCCGCGCGGCATGGACAAGGAAAAAGTCGCAGCCCTCGCGCGTCGGAAATTTACCGGCTCGCTGGCCAACGACACCAAGTGGAACGAGCTGATTACCTTCGTGCGCGATCTGAGCGGGTGGCGGCCTTCGTACCGGTCAAAGTGGGTCAATGGTCATGTGACGGATTGGGACGTCGAGTGGTTCTACCATCTGCCATTCCCGTTCGTGGGCGTCGAATGGTTCGACATCGGGTTGAATGCCCAGGCGTCCGCCACGCATCAAGCGGCGGACCAATCCGCGCGAGTGTTGGGAAAGCTTGCAGAGATCGGCTTCGAGTTCGAGGCCAGATGCGAGGTGGTGAGAATCTGGGGATATGGGCCGAAGTCGTACGAAGACTTTCCGACGGCTCGTTGAGGAAGGACGCAGCTGCCGTCCTCAGCGGTCCGGATCAATCGACTGATCCGGACGGCGTCGTCGCGACAGCCGGGATGGAAGGCATCAATCCCAATGCCGATGATGATGGTAATACCCGCCACCACCGTAATACCCGCCACCATCCGGCACCACGATGCAGCCGCTCAACAGCACGGCGACACCGGCAATCAACAAAAGGGTTTTCTTCATCGCGCTCACCTGCTCGGATTCGACATGAACCCAGCATAGCGAGCGCCTTCAACACCGGCTGTAAGCGATCGTTTCCCGGAGCGGCAATCCGTAACGGCGGATTATTCCGGTCACAATGACCGTAACAAATTCCCAATCCGCAGACGTTTTCATGCCGCCACGACGCGGTTTCGCCCCGCATCCTTCGCACGATACAGCGCGGCATCGGCGGCTTCGATCAACGCATCGGGCGTCGACAGGTCGTCGGCCGACACGGTCGCGCAGCCGACGCTGACGCTCACGCGCCCGGCCGGCGACCCGGGCATCGCGAGATCGATCCGCAGCACCGCTTCGCGCGCTTCCTCGGCAACGACCCGTGCCCCGCGCGCGCCGGTGTTCGGCAGCACGATGGCAAACTCCTCGCCGCCGTAGCGCGCGACGATATCGGACGGCCGCCGCACCGCGCCGGCCAGCGCATTCGCGACCGCGATCAGGCACGCATCGCCCTTCACGTGACCGAACGCGTCGTTGTACGCCTTGAAGTGATCGACGTCGACCATCAGCAGCGACAACGGCTCGCCTTGCCGCCGCGCCTGCAGGAACAGCGTGTGGAAGTGATCGTTGAAGTGGCTGCGATTGAACGCGCCGGTCAGCCCGTCGCGCGCGGACGAACGAACCAGCGTCGCATGCGCCTCGAACAGTTGCTGATACAGCTTCGTCACCTCCCAGGCGAGCACGCACACCAGCACGCCCGGCGTGAACATGCTGAACACGCGCGCGAGATACCAGCCGACCGTGAAGCGGCTCGTGGTCAGCAGGTTCAGCGTCGTGTCGGTGAGGCAGGCGAGCACCGCGATCGCGAGCCACAGGTCGAGCGTCGTGCGCAGTCGGCCGGAAGCCAGCACGGCGACGAGCGCGAGCGCATTGAGCAGCCACACGACCAGCGCGATCCCGTTGACGGGCAGCGCGGCTTCGTCGCCCGGTGGATGGAACGCGGGCGGCAGGGCCACGTTCAGCGCTAACGCGCACAGCAGCGCGGCCGCGACGGCCGGGCCGCCGACCAGCGCGAAGGTCCATATGCGCGTCTGCGCCGCACCGACCGGCGCATGCGTGAGGCACTCGCGCGCGAGCAGCGCGGCCATCACGAAGCACGGAAAGCCCGCATGCCAGAAGACCCACATCCACGCGGCGCTTTGCGGACGCGCGCCGAGCAAGCCGTGCGGCGCGAACACGCCGGGGAAGGTGAGCAGCTGCAGCGCGACGGCGAGTGCGGTGAACGCATAGGCGCCGCCGAGCGCACCGAGCACGGGCTGGCGCGTGACGGTGAACTGCGCGCCGAGGAAGAAGGCGGCGATGCTCGCGGTGGTGAACACGGTCAGCGCGCACATCGGCATGAACGGCTCGACGGCCGGCAGCGTGACGTTCGCGTGCGGCACGGCGATCCCCAGGGCGAGCACGATGACGAGTGCCGTCAGCGCGCCGAACCAAAGCTGACGGCGCGTCGTATGCTGGATCAGGATACCTTCCATGGATTCCCCCGGGCACTCGTGCGGTCACGCCCGGTCTTGGCGCCGGGCAGCATGCATCCGGCCGCAGCGCAACCGGTGCGGCCCGATCCTATCGCGTTATTGGCGTGCGCTCAAATACCGAGGCCGGGGCCGAAGTTGCCGGCGATCCAGCGCGTGACGGCATCGACGTCCGCGTAGTCCTGTTCGGGCAGGCCGTCGAGCATCGACAGCACTTCGTTACTGGCGCCGGCGTCGCGTGCGGCGTCGACGATCGCATCCTTGTTGGCCGGGTAGCGGACGGCCGCCAGCACGTCGGCAATCTGCAGGTCGATCGCTTCGCCGGGGATATCGTGCGGAGGGAGAGCGGGTTTGTCGTTCACGTCGGCGGCTCGCTGGTTGGGCGGGATTCGGTTCGAGGCGGTTCGTAGCGAAAAGCGGTTGCACCGTTTGCAGCGCCCCGCCCGCGCGGGTGCCCTGCGGGGATGGCGATCGGCTCAGTGTCCGCGCCGCACCCGGCGCCACGGATGCCTCCAGTCGATATGCGGTGCATTTTCGTCGCGCGGATGCTGGCGCCGATGTTCCTGCCACAGTTCGTCGGAGAACAGCGCAGCCACGATCATGAGTGGCAGCACGAGGAAGATGCCGAGTATGACTTGCTCGATCACGATAGCCTCCTTGCGGTGGCAGGAACCCTTGTGTCCATTCTAGGCTCTGACCTTCGCCCGCGGTCAACTTCTTGCAGCGCGGAACGCGCCCCGTTCGCGGCGCCGCCGCACGGGTGTTTCATGCGCGCGCGGGCATCAAAAAGGACACGAACATGCAACTCCAGAACGACAAGCACACGCTTGCACTGCGGCCGCTGGAGCGCCAGGACCTGCGCTTCGTTCACGAGCTGAACAACGATGCGAAGATCATGCGCTACTGGTTCGAGGAGCCGTACGAAACCTTCTCCGAGCTGTCGCAACTGTATGACCGTCACGTGCACGACCAGCGCGAGCGCCGCTTCGTCGCGGTCGATCCGCAGGACGAGCTGGTCGGCCTCGTCGAGCTGATCGAGCTCGACTACATTCACCGTCGCGGCGAATTCCAGATCATCATCGCGCCCCAATGCCAGGGGCGCGGCTATGCGGGGCAGGCAACGCGCCTCGCGATCGAATACGCGTTCAAGGTGCTGAACATGCGCAAGCTGTACCTGATCGTCGACACGTCGAATGCGGCGGCCATCCACGTGTACGAGAAATGCGGATTCCAGCACGAGGCGGAATTGAAGGAAGAATTTTTCGGAAACGGCGCATATCACAACGCTTATCGCATGTGCATTTTCCAGCGCGATTATTTCGAGCGTCCGCAATCGGCCTGAATAAGATCGGGTAAAAACACGGGCAAATGCCCCCTGCGGCCCCGCTGCAGCGGGCGCCCGGCCTACCCGGGAAAATACGGGTAAATACGAGTGCGCTTATACCTGGCATTTTTCTTGTATCAGGTAAATCCGGTCCCGCACTGCGGTAAATTCAGATCGTTTCGGATGACTTTATGTGCGACGCATCAAAATGGTCCCGATGTTGAAATGAATTATCCAAACCGTTCAATCGGCGAACTGAAGTTTCTCTGAAAGTCTTGCCGGACGAGGCTTTGCGTCCGGCGGCGCAAGCGGACCCTCCGGACGGCAGACGCCGCCGCAAGCAAAAAACCGGATGCGCGCAGGGTGCGACAATTCGCCGCTATTGCGATCGCACAACAAATGTGCTTGATATCGCTTGCCGGTCTTCTAAAGTAAAAAACGCGGGTTCACGATCATCTTTAAACACATAGCTAACCCAGCCTGGTGCCCGCAAGCCTGGAGACAGAACATGATGAAGCGTACCGGTGTCCTTTTTGCCCTCGTCGGCGCATTTTCCGTGGTGTCGATCGCCCAGGCGGGCGGCGATGCGGCTGTCCAGCCGAAGCAGGAAATCCAGCTGACGCAGAATGCGTGGGGCTGTCTGTCGAAAGACAATCTGGACTCCGTACTGAGTCACGAACGTGACGGCAAGTCGCAGGCGAAGCAGCAGTACTTCGACGACTACCGTTGCCTGTCGGTGCCGGAAGGCCAGCGCTTCCGCGTGGTGTCGGTCGATCAGGGCGACGTCCAGTTCGTCAGCGCCGACAACAGCGACCAGCAGGGCCTCTGGACCGATTCGCGCTTCGTCAAGCAGTAACCCGCACGCGCACCTCTCGCCCCCGCGCGCCTGCCGGAACCGCCGGCGGCGCGACCTGAACGCGGCCCGGCCGATGCCGGGCCGTCGTGCTGTGGCGCGCCCGTCTCGCGCCGGGCGGCGCGCATTCGGTATCATCACGGCCCGACCGAACCGAATGCCCGCCCGGGCCGTATCCGCATGGCGCTGAAATCCACGATCTACAAAGCCGAGCTGCAAATCGCCGACATGGATCGGCACTACTACGCCGATCACGCGTTGACGGTCGCCCGTCACCCGTCCGAAACCGACGACCGGATGATGGTGCGCATCGTCGCGTTCGCGCTGTTCGCGCACGAGCGTCTCGAATTCTGCAAGGGGCTGTCGGACGTCGACGAGCCCGATCTGTGGCAGAAGGACCTGACGGGTGCGATCGACGTATGGATCGAGGCCGGCCAGCCCGACGAACGGCGCATCTCGAAGGCGGCCGGCCGCGCCGGGCAGGTCACGGTGATCGCGTACGGCGGCAAGACCTCGGATATCTGGTGGCAGGGCGTGCGCAGCAAGGTGGAGCGGCTGCGCAACGTGCAGGTGCTGTCGCTGGCCGACGGCGTCGCGGCCGCGCTCGGGCGTCTTGCCGAGCGCACGATGCGCCTGCAGTGCACGGTGCAGGACGGTGCCGCCTGGATCTCGAGCGCCGACCACGATCCGGTCGCGGTCGAATGGACGGTGCTGAAGCCGTTCGCCGACGCTTGACGGCCGGCGCTCAGCCGAACGCGGCGGGCGGCCCCTTGAATTCCAGCATGTTCCCTTCGGGATCGAACAGATAGATCGACGGCCCGTAGCCGCCGGCGCCGTAGCGTTCGGCGGGGGCGCCGGGGCGCGCGCCATGCGCGGCGAAATGCTCGATCAGCGCGTCGGGGTCGAACGGCTCGACGCGCAGGCACAGATGGTCGAGGTTGCGGCCGGTGCCGGGCGGGCCGCTGTCGGGACGATCGATCGGGCCGCCGACCGACAGCAGGTCGATCAGCGCATCGCCGGCGCGCAACTGCACGAGGCCCAGGTCGGGCTGTTCCTTCTCCACGTGGCAGCCGACGGCATCGCAGTAAAAGCGCGTCATCGCAGCCATGTCGGTCACGCGCAGCACGACGTGATCGATCGCGCGGATGGTCGGTTTCATGAGCGGGACACTCCTTCACGGATGGCGTGCACCGAGTGTAGACCGCGCCGGCGACGGATGCCGCCATGCTGCACGATCGACGGACGAAAAAAAGCCCGTTCACGCAGAGCGGAACGGGCTTAATCCATATCAGGAGGAGACATGGAGGAGACAGTTCCAACTATACACACGGCGATGGTGCGTTGCAATATTCCGAGTGTAAAAAATGGTCAGGATGGCGATTGGTCGCGGCCGCACTGCAGCAAAATGGTGACGCGACGATGACGAAAGCGGTGCCGGAGCAGCGCTTGCGCGGCCTTTCGTCCGATTGATCGATTGCGATGCGCCCCCGGTTTCGCGGGCGCGAATCACAGAGCAAGATTCAGGGCGCGACGGCCCATGCCGATGTCTAGAGTAGGCACCATCTACACTAGAGAGTGCGAGGTTCAGATGAAAACCGCCTATCCGACCGACGATGCCCGCTGGGGCGCCGTGACCGCCCGCGATCCGCATGCGGACGGCGCGTTCTTCTATGCCGTGCGCACGACCGGTGTGTTCTGCCGCCCGAGCTGCGCGTCGCGGCTGCCGCGGCGCGAGCATGTGTCCTTCTTTGCCAGTCCGGCCGACGCGCGCGCGGCCGGTTTTCGCCCGTGCAAGCGCTGCCAGCCGGAAGGGCTGCCGCGCGAACTCGAGATCGTCAATCGTGCCTGCGCGGTGCTCGACGCGCATCCGGAGCGGCTCACGCTGCAGCAACTGAGCGACGCCGTGCACGTAAGCCCGTTCCACCTGCAGCGGCTGTTCAAGCGCGTGGTCGGCGTGTCGCCGCGGCAGTATCAGGCCGCGCAGCGCGGTGCCGCCTTGCGCGAGGCGCTGCAAAGCGGGCAGCCGGTCACGCAGGCGGCCGTCGACGCGGGTTTCAACTCGCCGTCGCGGCTCTACGCATCGGTGCCGCGCGAACTGGGGATGGCACCGTCCGCGTTCCGTCGCCAGGGCGCCGGCCTGCGGATCGACTATGCAACCGCGTCGACGCCGCTCGGCACGGTGCTCGTCGCCGCGACCGAACAGGGCATCTGCCGGATCGCGTTCGGCGACGAGCCGGCATCGCTCGTCGGCGAACTGACGGATGCGTTCGCGCGTGCCGAGCTGGTCGAATCGCCGTCGCGGCTCGCGCCGTTCGTTGCGCAGATTCGCGCATACCTCGACGGCACGCGGCACGCGTTCGATCTGCCGCTCGACATCGCGCCGACTGCGTTCCAGCAGCGCGTCTGGGAAGCGCTGACGCACATCCCGTACGGCGAAACGCGCAGTTACTCGGAGATCGCCGAGGCACTGGGCGCGCCGCGTGCGGTGCGGGCCGTCGCATCGGCCTGCGCGTCGAACCCGGTCGCGCTCGCGATCCCGTGCCACCGTGTCGTGCAGAAGGGCGGCGCGCTCGCCGGATATCGCTGGGGCGTGCGCCGCAAGGCGACGCTGCTCGCGTCCGAGGCGCGCCATGCGCACGACGATGAAACCGAAGCCGTTGCGGAGGGCAACGCAGTTTGAGCATCGAACCAACTACGATCGCGTCGATCGAGGGCGGCGGCCAGGTGCCGCCGTCCGCGCAGCTGGAACTGCGCTTCAAGGCGCCGTACGACTGGGCGCGCGTGCTGCGCTTCTTCAGCGGACGGGCGATTCCGGGCGTCGAACAGGTCGTCGACGGCGTGTATCGCCGCATCGTCGACCTGCACGGCGACGCGGGCCGGCTCACCGTCACGAAGCATCCGCGCCGGCGTTGCCTGATCGCGACGGTCGACGGGGCGGCCGCGCGGCATGTCGACGATGCATTCGCGCGCCGCGTCGCGTCGATGTTCGACCTCGGCGCCGATCCGGCCGCGATCGGGAGCGGGCTTGCGCGCGATCCGTGGTTCGCGCCGCTCGTCGATGCAGCACCGGGGCTGCGCGTGCCGGGCGCCTGGTCGGGATTCGAGCTCGCGGTGCGCGCGATCGTCGGCCAGCAGGTGAGCGTGAAGGCGGCGACGACGATCGTCGGCCGGCTCGTCCAGCGGGCCGGCGAGCGCGTCGCGCACGACGACGGCATGGCGGCGCCGGATGGCGTGCCCGCCTGGCGTTTCCCGACGCCGGACGCGCTCGCCGCCTGCGATCTGGAGAAGATCGGAATGCCCGGCAAGCGGGCCGCGGCGCTGACGGGCGTGGCGCGCGCGGTGGCGGCCGGCCACGTGCCGCTCGATCCCGCCCAGGCCGATCTCGCGACGCTGCGTAGCGCCTGGCTCGACCTGCCCGGCATCGGTCCGTGGACTGTCGAATACATCGCGATGCGTGCGTGGCGCGACCCGGACGCATGGCCGGCGTCCGATCTCGTGCTGATGCAGTCGATCACCGCGCGCGATCCGTCGCTCGACCGGCTCGCGAGCCAGAAACGCCGCACCGAAGGCTGGCGGCCGTGGCGCGCGTATGCGGCGCTGCATCTGTGGAACGACGTGGCCGACCGCGCCGGCGGCGCGCGCGGTGGATGACGGCCGCCGCGGCCGGCCGGCGGGTGCGCCGGGCAGGGCCGCGCTGCGACCCGCAAAGGGCGCGGGGCCGGCAGCGATCGGTCGGTGGTCCTCATGGTTGCGACGCTTGACGGCGATCGACCCGTTCCGGCGTCCGTCACCCCCGGCGTGCGGGCGGCTCGACCGTGACGGCGAGGCATCGCGGGTTCGGCTGCGGGGGTTGCACCTGGCGGCGCCGTGGCGTGCACGGCTCACGTTCCTTCCGACGAATTTCGCGTGATCGTCGAGTCTGGCGGTGCCGACGACGGTCGGCCGCGCGCGCGGCGATCATCGCCATCGGCCCGCCCGGCGGCCCGCCGCGGCGGGCGCGCACCACCCGGAGTCACCTCAAGCGCGCGTGACGGCGAGATGTTAAAGTGCCCGCTACCAACGAAGCGACCAATAATCCAGCCGGCCGCGCGGCATCCTGCGCGCGGCCGTCACGCACTTGCGTCTCCATGTCGAACACCATGACTCACCGCCAGTCCGAACTGCTGCTGAATCGTCTCGAAGCGCTGAGCTCGGGCCCGACGCGGCAGCATCTGCCCGACGGCCTGCGCGGCATCGAAAAGGAAAGCCTGCGCGTGACGCGCGACGGGATGATCGCGTTCACGCCGCATCCGCGCGCGCTCGGTTCGGCACTCACGCACCCGTCATTGACGACCGACTATTCCGAAGCGCTGATCGAACTCATCACGCCGGCGGAAGCCGACGCGTCGATCACGCTCGAACGCCTCGACGATCTGCATCGCTACGTGTACGCGTCGCTCGGCGACGAGATGCTGTGGAACGACTCGATGCCGGGCCAACTGCCGGCCGACGACGAAATCCCGATCGCCGACTACGGCACGTCGAACATCGGCCGCCTGAAGACGGTGTACCGGCGCGGCCTCGCGTATCGCTACGGCCGCACGATGCAGTGCATCGCCGGCATCCACTACAACTACTCGCTGCACGAGGAAGTGTGGCGGCGCCTGCATGCGGAAGAGGGCTCGACGGCCACGCTGGTCGACTACCAGTCGGAGCGCTATCTCGCGCAGATCCGCAACTTCCGCCGCCGCAGCTGGCTCTTGATGTACCTGTTCGGCGCATCGCCGGCGCTCGACACGAAGTTCCTGCGCGGCAAGCCGCACAAGCTCGACACGTTCGACGCCGATACGCTGTACCGGCCATATGCGACGAGCCTGCGGATGAGCGACCTCGGTTACTCGAACACGACCGCGCAGGCCGCGCTGCAGGTCGACTACAACACGCTGCCCGGCTATCTCGACGCGCTGTCGAAGGCCGTGAGCGAGCCGTATCCGCCGTACGAGGCGATCGGCACGCATCGCGACGGCGAGTGGATCCAGATCAACACGAACGTGTTGCAGATCGAGAACGAGTTCTACTCGACGATCCGGCCGAAGCGCGTCACGTATTCGGGCGAGCGCCCGCTGCATGCGCTCGCGTCGCGCGGCGTGCAGTACATCGAGGTGCGCTGCCTCGACATCGATCCGTTCGAGCCGACCGGCATCGCGCTGGAGACCGCGCGCTTCATCGACGCATTCCTGCTCGCGTGCGCGCTCGACGAGAGCCCCGCACTCGACTGCGATGCGTACAAGGAAGCGAACGCGAACTTCGGCAGCGTGACGATGGACGGGCGCAAGCCGGGGCTCATGCTGATGCGCGACGGTCAGCCGGTTGCGCTGCAGGCGTGGGCGGACGACCTGATGGCCGATATCGAAACCATCGGGCGCCGTCTCGACGAGATCCGCGGTGGCGACGAGCATGTGCGTGCGATTGCCGCGCAGCGCGAGAAGCTCGCCGATCCGGAGCGCACGCCGTCGGCGCGCGTGCTGCGCACGATGCGCGAGAACGGGCAGTCGTTCCTCGCGTTCGCGTGCGCGCACAGCGAAGCACATGCCGCGCATTTCCGCGCGAACCCGCCGTCGGCGGAGACGATGCGCGCCGAGCAGGCGCTCGCGGCGAAGTCGCTGGCCGAGCAGGCCGAGCTGGAAACGAAGGAGGCCGGATCGTTCGACGCGTTCGTCGCGGCCTATCGCGCGTATACGCTGAACCGCTTCAGCGTTTGATGGCCGCGGCCCGCTGCGCGTCGCGCGGCGGGCAGGCCGGTTGCGGGCCGGGCGGTCGCGTAGTCACGCGCCCGGCCCGGTTTCGTCCGCCTCAGTGATGCGCGTACGTGTCGCGATCGACCACGCGTGGCAGTGCCGGTTTCCCTGATTCCACATTCGCATGGCCGTTGCTGCCGTAGCCGGCCGCGTCGCCGCGCGCCTGCGCGGCGCGCTGCATGACCGCCTGCATGTTTTGCGGAAAGTCCGGGCTGCTGGCGAGACTCGGCCGGTAGCCGGCGGCCTGCAGTTCCGCGAGTTCCTGGCGAACTTGCGCGCGCGTCAGCGTCGACGCGGCCTGGGCCTGGGCGGTGACAGCCGAGCCGATCAGCAGGAATGCGCACACCGCAAGTTTCATGGTCTTCATCGTGTTTGCTCCGTGAGGTGTCCGGCGCCGTGCCTTCGTCGGCGCGGGCGGAATCGATGCAGCCAGTCTAGGCTTCGGATGCCAAACGAAACACCCCGCGCGCCGTCAGTCACCTTTGTCGCCTGAGCAACATTGCGCCGGCGGCTTGCTGGCGTGCGTGTCAGTGCGGCGCCAGCCGCCGTTCAGCATGCGGCGGATTCCGTGTGTCGACGCCGCGCGCATCGGGCTTGCCCTCCTTGTGCAAGCGCGATGCGCCTCCTAACCTTTTTTAAGCGACCGATCGGTCGGCGCTGCGGCATGGTTGCATGCGCAAGCGTCGGGCGATCTTCGCCGCCGTGGAACGCACGTTTGATACGGGGCCGGGGCATGCGCAGGCGCCAGGACGCCAAGTTCCACCGCCAACCGGTCGAGCGCGAAGCATGGGACAGGAGTAGGCGCTGAAGGGCTAACTCCTGTCGGCCGCGAAGCATGGGACAGGAGCAAGCGCTGAAGGGCCAACTCCTGTCGACCGCGAAGCATGGGACCGGAGTAAGCGCTGAAGCGCTAACTCCTGTCGACCGCGAAGCATGGGACCGGAGCAAGCGCTAAAGCGCTAACACCGGTCGAGCGCGAAGCATGGGACAGGAGTAAGCGCTAAAGCGCTAACTCCTGTCGACACGGAGACACGAGACACGATGAATCCCACCGCAACCCTGCCGCCCGGCATCCTGTTCGCGCAGCCGTTGACGCCCGTCGCCAACTCGCTGTTCCTGTCGTTCCTCGTCGCCGTGATTCCGATCGCGGTCGCGCTGATCGCGCTCGGCGTGCTGCGCCGGCCGGCATGGCAGGCGTCGCTCGCCGGCCTCGTCACCGGCCTCGCGGTCGCGATCGGCGCGTGGGGCATGCCGGCCGGCCTCGCGTTCAACGCGGTCGGCGCCGGCATGGCGCTCGCGGTCGTGCCGGTGATGTGGATCGTGTTCAACGCCTTGCTGCTGTACAACATCGCGGTGAAGTCGGGCCGCTTCGACCAGTTCCGGCAGTGGATGCTCGACCACCTGCCCGACGACCGCCGCCTCGTGCTGCTCGTCGTCGCGTTCTCTTTCGGCTGCCTGCTTGAAGGGATCTCCGGGTTCGGCACGCCGGTCGCGATCACCAGCGCACTCTTGATCGCGCTCGGCTTCCCCGCGCTCGAAGCGCTCACCTACACGCTGCTGTTCAACACGGCGCCAGTCGCGTTCGGCGCGCTCGGCGTGCCGATCACCGTGCTCGGCGCGGTCACGTCGCTGCCGCCCGCGACGCTCGGCGCGATGGTCGGCCGGCAACTGCCGTTCTTCGCGCTGCTGCTGCCGTTCTACGTGGTCGGCGCGTACGGTGGCCTGCGCTCGATCTCGAAACTGTGGCCCGCGCTGCTCGTGTCGGGCGCGAGCTTCGCGATCGCGCAGTTCGTCACGTCGAACTTCCTCGGCTACCAGCTCACCGACGTGCTGTCGTCGCTCACGTCGCTGATCGTCACGATCGGCTTCCTGCAGGTGTGGAAGCCGCAGCCCGATCCGCAATACGCGCTCGCGCGCAGCGTGCCCGCCACGGCCGGCGCCGCGCGCGCGGGCTTCGGCGGCTGGCTGCCGTGGATCGTCGTGTCGGTGGTCGTGATCGTCTGGGTGCACGCGAACATCGCGGCGATCGGCGACGTGAAGATCAAGTGGCCGGGCCTGCACAACGCCGTCTTCGTGTCGCTGTACCACAAGCCGTATGCGGCGATCTGGGACTTCCAGCCGCTCGGCACCGGCACCGCGATCCTCCTGTCGGCGATCATCACGGCCGTGCTGACGCGCACCGGCGCCGGCGGGTTCCTCGAATGCGTGGTCAAGACGTGGCGGCAGACGTGGATCGCGATCATCACGGTGATGATGATCGTCGGGCTCGCGTACCTGCTGAACTACTCGGGCATCAGCTACACGCTCGGCACCGGTGTTGCGTCGACCGGCGCGCTGTTCCCGCTCGTATCGGCGTCGCTCGGCTGGATCGCGGTGTTCCTGTCCGGCAGCGACACGTCCGGCAACGCGCTGTTCGGCAACCTGCAGGTGGTCGCCGCGCGGCAGCTCGGCCTCGATCCGGTACTGATGGCCGCGACCAACTCGTCGGGCGGCGTGATGGGCAAGATGATCTCGCCGCAGAACATCGCGACGGGCGTCTCGACGACCGACCTGAAGGGGCAGGAAGGCATCGTGTTCGCGCGCACCTTCTGGCACAGCGTGATCCTCACGCTGCTGCTCGGCGTGCTCGTGTTCCTGCAGCAGCACGTGCTGACGTGGATGATCCCCGCGCTGCCGAAGTGACGCGCGGCGGCTCAGCGCGCGTGCACCGGCCGCGTCGCGTGCGTTGCGTCGTGCGTCGCGGTCTGCGCCGGTACGATGCACGCGAGGAACGCATCGATCGCCGGGCTTTGGTGGCGCGCCTTCAGGTAGTACACGTATTCGTCGATCGTCGTGTCGACGCCGCGCAGCGCGACGACGCGCAGGTCCGGGTGACGCTCGGCCTCGCCGCGCGGAAACAGGCTTCCGCCCACGCCATGCAGGATCGCCTCGCGGATCGCTTCGCGGCTGCCGATCTCGGCGACCGACGTGGCCGCGACCCCGGCCGCCGCGAGGATCGTCTCCGTGCAGCGGCGCGTGACCGACCCTTCCTCGCGAATCAGGAGCCGCACGTCGGCGAGCTGCGCGGCGTCGATCGCGTCGAAGCGTGCGAGCGGATGGTCGCGATGCACGACGAGCACGAGCGGATCGGTCGAGATCACCTTGCGTTCGAGGCCGTCCGCGTCATTGCGCTGTGACGACACCGCGAGGTCGATGCGGAACTCGTGCAGCGCTTGCAGGATTTCCTCGGAATTGCCGATCCGGCACGTGAGCGCGATCGACGGATGCGCGTGCGAGAAGCGGCCGACTGCGTCCATGATGTAGTACGGCCCGGTCGCACCGATCCGCAGATGGCCTTCGAACAGGCCGCCGACGTTGCGCAGCATGATGTCGGCCTGCGCCTCGAGCGCGATCATCTTCTCGACGAGCGGCAGCAGCTCGATGCCGGTCTCGGTGACCTCGAGCTTGCGGCCGCTGCGATAGAACAGCTCGACGCCGTACAGCTGCTCGACCTGCCGGATCTGCGCGGCGATCGTCGGCTGGCTCACGCCCAGGTGGCGCGCGGCGCGCGTGATGCTGCCCTGCCGGACGGTCGCGTGGAACGCCTTCAGCTGATCGAACACGACTCGGCTTCTCCCTCCTCTTCATCGCGCGTCAGCGTAGCGCATGCGTGTGTCGGCCACATGAAAGGTGCGTCGTGCGCCGCTTCGAAAAAAAGCTGGGGGTGACCGCAAGAAACCTGCGGGAACCGGTCACGGCCGGGACATGCCGGTGCGGAGTAATAGCGGCAACGCACCGACCGCCGGCCCCGCTCGACCGGCGCCACCCTTACCGACCCACAGGATCCTCTTCATGTCCGCCACCAATCGACGCGATTTCCTGCGCCTCGCCGCCCAGTCGGCCGGCGCGATGGCCGCCTACGCCGGCTTCCCCCCGGCGATCCGCAAGGCGCTTGCGATGCCGGCCGCCTATCGCACCGGCACGATCCGCGACGTCGAACACGTCGTGATCTTCATGCAGGAAAACCGCTCGTTCGACCATTACTTCGGCGGGCTGCGCGGCGTGCGCGGCTTCAACGACCCGCGCCCGCACCTGCTGCCGAGCGGCGCGCCGGTGTGGCAGCAGCCGCCGGCGTCGGTGTTCACGAAGAACTACCACTCGCGCGGGCTCGACCCGTCCGCGCCGTACGTGCTGCCGTTCTACCTCGACCCGAAGCAGACGACCGAATTCCAGCCGGGCACCAACCACGGCTGGAGCAGCGGCCACCTGTCCTGGAACAACGGCCAGTGGGACCAGTGGGTGAACCAGAAGCAGGACGTGCTGACGATGGGCTACCTGAAGCGCCAGGACCTCACGTACCACTATGCGCTCGCCGACGCGTTCACGGTCTGCGACTCGTACTTCTGCTCCGCGCACGCCGACACGGCGCCGAACCGCATCTACCTGTGGACCGGCACGATCGATTCGCGCAACGTGTACGGCACGCAGCCGAACGGCCCCGGCATCGGCGAGCGCAACAACACGAACGGCTACACGTGGACGACCTACGCGGAACGCCTCGAGAACGCGAAGATCAGCTGGAAGCTGTACCAGGGCGGCACGGGCATCCCGGGCGACCCGACCGACAACTACACCGACAATTCGCTGATGTTCTTCAAGCGCTTCCAGGTGAAGGAAGGCGCGAGCGGCCCGCTGGTCGACAAGGGCGCGTCGGACCACACGCTCGCCGAACTGAAGGCCGACGTGCAGGCGAACCGGCTGCCGCAGGTGTCGTGGATCGTGTCGCCGTACAAGTACAGCGAACACCCGCAGGCGTCGCCGACCGACGGCGCGTTCTACATCAACATGGTGCTCGAGGCGCTGACGTCGAACCCCGAGGTGTGGGCGAAGACGGTGTTCATCCTCAATTACGACGAAAACGACGGGCTGTTCGACCACGTCGTGCCGCCGGTGCCGCCGGTGACGAGCGGCGTGGGCGGCCAGGGCATCGTGTCGTCGAACCTGCTGTCGAACCTCGGCGACGAACTGCTCGACCTGAACAAGTACCCGGGCGAGATGAGCCCGCTCGTGCCGGGTGCGGACCCGGGCGGCATCCAGCCGATCGGCCTCGGGCCGCGCGTGCCGCTGATCATCATCTCGCCGTGGACGAAGGGCGGCTGGGTCTGCTCGGAAACGTTCGACCACACGTCGGTGCTGCGTTTCCTCGAAGCGCGCTTCGGCGTGATGGAGCCGAACATCAGCGCGTGGCGCCGCTCGGTCTGCGGCGATCTCACGTCGGCATTCGATTTCTCCGCGCGACCCGATACGCGCACGGTGAGCTTCACGGTGCCGCAGCACATCCAGACGGCCGGCCAGGCGTACCAGGTGCCCGCGCAGCAGTCGATGCCGGCGCAGGAGCCCGGCACGCGTCCGGCGCGGGCGCTGCCGTACGAGCTGTTCGTGCATGCCCGCGTGAACGGCCGCGACGACAGCGTGTCGCTCGATTTCGCGAACTCGGGTGACGCGGGCGCCGCATTCTACGTGTACGACCGCCGCAATCCGGCGACGCCGCCGCGCCGTTACGCGGTGTCCTCGCACGACCGCTTCGCCGATACCTGGAGCACGTCGGCCGCGCGCGGCGACTACCATCTCGCCGCCTATGGCCCGAACGGCTATCTGTGCGAATTCCAGGGCAACACGCGGCTGGCCGCGGACGGCCGCCACGCGAACCCGGAAGCGAAGGTCGGCTACGACGTGCGCAACCGCCACGTGTACCTGCAGCTGCGCAACAGCGGACGCGCGGCGTGCCGCGTGGTCGTCGACAACGCGTACAGCCATGCGCATGCACGCAGCTACACGCTGGAGCCGGGCGAGCGCATCGAGGATCACTTCGAGCTGTCGTCGAGCCACGGCTGGTACGATCTGACGATCACCGCGACCACGCTGCGCGGTGGCGACGACAAGGTCGTGCGCCGCTTCGCGGGCCACGTCGAGACGGGGCGGCCGAGCCAGAGCGACCCGGGGCCGGTGAAGCAGACGGCCTGACGGCAGGCCCGCATCGTGCGGTCCGGCGTGCTCACGCCGGCCGCACGATGCCGCGTGCCGGTTGCACTCCGGCACGCGGAACCGGTTTTTGGAAACTGAAAACTGTTGACAATATGTCGGGCCGAGGGTATATAACGATCATTCGCCGACATGGCGTCCTCGTTTTTCTTCCGCAGCGTCGCTGCCTGCCCGACCATGACTGCCCCGAACGCGCTCAACGCCATCGAACTCCTGCAAAGCCAGTCGCTCGCGATGATTGTCCAGGACATGCTCGAGCGCGCGATCGTGTCCGGCGAATATGCGCCGGGCGAGAAGCTCAACGAAGTCGATATCGCGACCAAGCTGAACGTGTCGCGCGGCCCCGTGCGCGAGGCATTCCGCGCGCTCGAGCAGGCCGGGCTGCTGCGCAACGAGAAGAACCGCGGCGTGACGGTGCGCGTCGTGCCGCTGCGCGAGGCCGAAGAGATCTACGAAGTGCGCGCGATGCTCGACGAGTCGGTCGCGCGCGCGCTCGCGAAACGCATTTCGCCCGACACGCTGAAGGTGCTGAAGGGTATCATCCAGTCGATGAAGGATGCCGCGAAGACGCACGACGTCACGCGCTATACCGAGTTGAACGTGCAGTTCCACGACGCGATGGTGGTTGGCGTCGGCAATACGCATCTCACCGACACCTATCGCCGGCTCGTGCGCCAGCTCGGGCTGCTGCGCCAGGCCGCGATCGAGGCCGAGGAGGATGCGATCGCGGTGTCGGCGGCCGAGCACGACAAGATCGTGCAGGCGCTCGCGGGCGGCGACGAGGAGAAGGCGGTCGCACTGGTGCGCGAGCATGTCGCGCACGGCCTCGCGCGGATGCGCCGCACGCACGAGCAGGGATTGCCTGCGGCGGGGAAGGCGGCGCGGGAGAAGGCCGGCGCGTGAGCGGGTGCGGCGCGGGTCACCGCGCGTCGATGGCGACAGGGCGCTGAACCGATCGGTCAGCGCCTTTTGTTTTTTGCATCGTTCGCACGGTTACTTGCGGTGCGTGATGTTCGTCGCGCCTGACGGGTTCAGTTCCCGCCGAAGGTGACGAGATCCGAGCCGATGGTGGTGAGCGCCGACGCGTTGATCATTTGCCGCCGCGCTTATCAAAGAAATCGTCCAGGACCCAGCCAGTGCCAGTCTCGCAGCGTACCTGTGTGTAGGCGTAGATTTTTGCGGCGCGATCCGTCAATGGCACGCAGGATTCGCCGTTCCTGATCGTAAAGACGGGCTGGGTTCGATCGTCATTCGGTTCGGCGAAGACAGGCATGTCTTGAAGCGCCGTCCATTTTTCATCCAGGTGTTTCGAGCATGCGCTGATCATCACGATGAGTGTGGGCAATAGAAGAAACCGTGTCATTTCTTCGGATGTCGTCGGACGAGTTGATGAGGGAGTCGATGGTATCGCGTTGCACCACGATTTGTTGGCAATGCAGATAATTCAAGGCGTTATTCGCGCTGCACCTCGTCCCGGGCGCTTTCTGCTCGGTGCGACTCCATTGACTGCGATAGCGGCATGTTTGAATCGTGGACCCGAAGAGATGGATCGTGTGTGCGGCAGGACGCGTCCTATAGTCATGCGGTTATTTGCATGCAGCGCCGCCGGTTCGAGAGAAGACACCACGCTGGTGATTTGACTCGCTCTATTGAAGGACTTCGCGTGCTCGCGATCTGGTGAGGCGATGCACGCGTTTCGATAAAAATCGGCGACGCCGCAACGTTCACGAGCGCCGTGCGTTTCTTGCCCCTTTATTGCATGGCGCCCGCCATCACGCCTTGTCCGCCTTCCCCGCCGCGCTCGCGAATTTCGCGAGCCACGTATCGACCATCGCCGGCCGCCGGCTTTCGTCTTCCGCACGCTCCTTGCGACGAATCGCATTGCGCACCACGTGCGCGCCGACATAGCGGATCGGCTCCGGCGGGAAATGGCCGAGCGGGCCGCGCACGATCGGGCTGCGCGTCCACGCGTTGTCGAGCCCGAGCACCAGCGACGACAGGATCTGTCCGCCCATGTAGGTCGGCCCGACGCCGTTGCCTGAATAGCCGAAGCCGTAGAACACGTTCGGCGCGCCGTCGAGGCGGCCGAAGAACGGGAAGCCCGTCACCGAGCGGTCCGACGGGCCGTTCCAGCTCGCGGTGACCGGTACGCCCGCGAGCGACGGGAAGAATTCGCGCAGGCTCTGCGTGAGCTGCGCCTCGTACGGCGAGCGCCGGTCGAACACCGGCGCGATGCGGCTGCGCCACGAGAATGTGTTGCCGCCCTTGCCGAGCATCAACCGGCCGTCGGCGGTCGTGCGGTAGTAATACACGAAGATCCGCGAATCGAGCACCGACACGCCGTCGACGAGCCCGGTCCGTTCCAGCAGGTCCGGGCATTTCTCGGTGATGACCATGTCGCTCGACACGACCGCGATCGTGCGTTCGAACTGCGGGAAGCGGCTCGCCATCCACGCGTTGATCGCGAACACCAGCTTGCCGGCGCGCACGCTGCCGGACGGCGTGCGTACGACGGCCGGCTGCCCCGGCGTGAAGTCGACGAGCGGCGTGCGCTCGTAGATCCGGATCCCCATCTCGAGCGCGACGCGGCGCAGCCCGCGCACGAGCTTGCCCGGATGCACGGTCGCGGCGATCGGCGAATACACGCCGTCGAGATTGCGGGCGGAGCCCGAGCGGCGCGCGACTTCAGCGGCCGGCAGCGGCTCGTAGCTGTGGATGCCGCACGCGGCGAGCGCGTCGAGCACCGGCGCGAGCGTGCCGACCTGCGCGCGCGACGTCGCGGTGTACAGCGTGCCGTCGAGCCGCAGTTCGGCATCGATGCGATGCGTGCGACAGAAGTCGGCGATGTGCTGGACGGCCGCCTCCGACGCCTTCACGAGCCGGATCGCCTCCGCTTCGCCGAACAGGCGGCGCAGCGTCAGGAATTTGGCTGACCACGTGAGCAGGCACCCGCCGTTGCGCCCGCTCGCGCCAGCGCCGCACAGGTCGGCCTCGAGTATCGCGATGTCGAGCGCCGGGTTCTGCTGCTTCGCCTGGATCGCGGTCCAGAGCCCCGTGAAGCCGCCGCCGACGATGCAGACGTCGGCCTTTATCGCGCCCTGCAGCGCGGGGGCGAGATCGCCGTCGTTGAACAGTGCTTGTTCGATCCAGAAGGGTCGCATCGGATGTCGTGCCGGTAAGGGTCGAGAGAATTGCCGTGCCGCACACGGCGGTAAAACGCAAAACGAAAGCGAACCCGCCCCACCGCAACGCACGGCGACCGGCCGCGCGCCGCGGTGCGGCGGATGCATCGCGTCAGGCCGCCGCTTCGGCCGACACGCGGCGCACGCCCATCGCCTTCAGCGTGTCGGCGATCGCGGCGACCGCGCCCGGAATGCCGGCCTCGCCGAAGTGGCCGATGCAGCCGACGCGGAACGTGTCGACCTCGGTCAGCTTGCCCGGATACAGAATGTAGCCGCGCTTTTTGACCTCCTGATAAAACCGCTTGAAGTCGTAGTTCGGATCGTCGGGCGCGTGGAACGTGACGATGATCGGCGCCTGGATCGCCGGATCGAGGAACGGCCGGAAGCCGAGCGCGTGCATCCCGTCGATCAGCGCGCGAGTGTTGCGCTGGTAGCGGCCGCCGCGCGCGGCGAGCCCGCCTTCGTCGACGTACTGCGCGACGGCCGCGTCGAGCGCCGCGACCACGTGTGTGGGCGGCGTGAAGCGCCATTGCGTCGTGCGCTGCATGTAGACCCACTGGTCGTACAGGTCCATCGCGAGCGAGTGGCTGTTGCCTTCGCAGCGTTCGAGCGCGGTGCGCTTCGCGATCACGAAGCCGAGCCCCGGCACGCCTTCGAGACACTTGCCGGACGCGGCGATCACCGCGTCGAACGGCGTCGTGCGCGCATCGATGTCGATCGCGCCGAACGAGCTCATCGCGTCGACGATCAGTCCGCGGCCGTGTTTCGCGACGACCTGGGCGACCTCGTGCAGCGGGTTCAGCACGCCGGCGCCGGTTTCGCAGTGCACGAGCGCGACGTGCGTGATGGTCGGATCGGCGGCGAGCGCGCGCTCGACGTCGGCCGGATCGACGCGGCGGTCCTCGCTGTAGTCGAGTGTCGTGAGCGTGCGGCCGAGCACGCGGCAGATCTTCGCGATACGCTGGCAGTAAGCGCCGTTGTTCGGCACCAGCACGTGGCCGTCGCGCGGCACGAGCGTGCCGATCGCCGCCTCGACCGAGAACGTGCCGCTACCCTGCAGCGGCACGCATTCGTGCGTGCCTTCGCCGTGCACGATCTGCAGCAGCCGTTCGCGCAGCCGCGCGGTGATCGCGTTGAAGTCGCTGTCCCACGAACCCCAGTCGCGCAGCATCGCGTCGCGCGTGCGGTCCGAGGTCGTCAGGGGGCCGGGGGTGAGCAGGATGGGCTGGGTGGCGAGCGTCATGGTGTCTCCTTGGTGAAGTCGGGACGTCACGTGAATGCGGCGAACGGATCAGCGGCGATGCGGGGTGCGCCAGGCCTGCGTGCGGCGCAACAGGCGGTGCGAGATGCACGCGAACAGTACGCAGGCGAACGACGAGGTCGCGAGCACGAGCGTCGCCATCGCGGCGGCCGGGCCCATCTGGCCCGCGTCGTCGAGGTTCAGGATCGCGACGGAGGCGGGCTGCGTGTCCGGCGAGTACAGGAACGCGACGGCGGAGACCGTCGTCATCCCGTTGACGAACAGGTAGCGCGCGATCAGCAGGATCGCAGGCAGGCACACGGGTACGGTCACGCGCAGGAAGGTCTTGTAGAACGGCACTTTCAGCGACGCGGACACGGCCTCGAACTCGCTGTCGATCTGCCGCAGCGCGGTGACGGCGGTCAGGTGGCTCGACGCGTAGTAGTGGACGACCGTGACGATCGCGAGCAACCACAACGACCCGTACAGCCCGTTCAGCGGATTGCCCGGCGCGTTGAACAGGAAGATGTAGCTGATGCCGAGCACGAGGCCCGGCACGCCCATCGGCAGGATCGCGCACAGGCTGATGAAGCCGCGCAGCCAGCGTGCGCCGCGGGTCTTCTCGATCAGGTAGGCGCCGCCGAACACGACGATCGTGCCGCCGAGCGCGACCGTCGCGGCCATCCGCAGGCTGTTCTTGTACGCGTCGAAGATGCCGGCGCCGATCAATCCCATCTTGTAGTGCTGCAGCCCGACGCTCATCTGGTACGGCCAGAACTTCACGAACGACGCGAACACCGAGATGCCGACCACCGCGATGAAGAACGCGCACACCAGCGCGCAGTATGCGAGCATCGCGGCGTCGAAGCCGCGCGAAGGCTTCGGCTGGTACGGCGTCGAGCGCGCGCCGAGCTGCGACTGCTGGCGGCGGCGGATGAAGAAGTCGACGCCGAACGCGACGAGCGCCGGGCACAGCAGCATCAGGCTCACGACCGCGCTGCGGTTGAAGTCCTGCAGCCCGATGATCAGCTTGTAGATGTCGGTCGACAGTACGTTGTACGAACCGCCGATCACGACCGGCACGCCGAAGTCGTTGATGCACATCGTGAAGGCCACCATCGTCGCGCTGATCAGCCCGTACTTTGCGCCCGGCAGCGTGATCGTGAAGAACTTGCGCGTGCGGTTCGTGCCCATCGCATCGGCGGCTTCATAGAGCCGGCCGTCCGCGAGCGACAGCGCGGTGACGAGGATCATCAGCACGTGCGGAAACGATGCGTACACCATGCTCAGCACGATCCCCGGCAGTCCGTAGATCGAGTGGCCGTGCAGGAGCGGCTTGAGCAGCCCCGCGTTGCCGAACCAGTAGATGAACGATACGGCGGACAGCAGCGTCGGCGCGAGCAGCGGCAGCAGCGCGATCGTGCGCGCGGCGTTCTTCAGCGGCATGCACGAGCGCGTCAGCGCATACGCGAACGTGAACGCCATCGGCACGACGATCATCGTGACGAGTGCGCCGACCGTCAGCGAATGGAGCATCGAGCGCAGCACGCCGCTGTCCTCGAGATACTCGACGAAGTTGTGTGCGCCGACGAAACGACCGTCCGTGTCGACGAAGCATTTCTGCACGACGAGCGCGAGCGGCAGCAGCAGGAACAGCGACATCAGGGCGGCCATCGCGACGAGCGCGAGCTGCGCGATGCGGTCGTGCCAGTGCGTGAGCTGCCGCACGTCGGCGGAGGCGGCCGCGCCGCGGCGGCGTTCGGTGAGGACGGCGCTCATTGCAGTCGCTCCTTCGCGCTCGGGAACACGCGGACATGCTCGCGATCGAGCGCGAGGTCGATGCGCGCGCCGGCCTGCACGCCGGTGCGGTCGACGTCGTGATACGACAGGTCGGCGACGATTTCCTGGCCGTCGAGCCCGTCGATCCGGAAGCTCACGCGACAGAACGCGCCGAGGAACTCGAGCTTCTCGACGCGGCCGGCCAGCACGTTGTCGGCCGTCTCGCCCGGAACGCGGATGCGCAGATCCTCGGGCCGCACGTAGACCGACACGGCCGCGCCCTGGGCCGGCCGGTTCGCGCCATGCCTGCAGTCGAAGCCGACGCCGCCCGCACGCAGCGTGCCGTCTTGCGCGACTTCGGCGGGGATCGTGTTGACGCGGCCGATGAAGTCCGCGACGAACGGCGACGCGGGCTGCCGGTAGATTTCGAGCGGCGTGCCGATCTGCTCGATCACGCCGTGATTCATCACGACGATGCGGTCGGCCATCGACAGCGCCTCTTCCTGGTCGTGCGTGACCATGATCGTCGTCACGCCGAGCCGCTGCTGCAGCGCGCGGATCTCCTGGCGCAGCCGCACGCGCACGCGCGCGTCGAGCGCCGACAGCGGCTCGTCGAGCAGCAGCAGGCCGGGTGACGTCGCGAGCGCGCGCGCGAGTGCGATGCGCTGCTGCTGGCCGCCGGACAGTTGACCGGGATGCTTGCGATGGCTGTCGGGCAGGCCGACCAGCGCGAGCAGCGTATGCACGCGCGCGTGGATCGCGTCGCGCTTCATCCTGCGGTTCACGAGCCCGTACGCGACGTTGTCGAAGACGGTGAGGTTCGGAAACAGCGCGTACGACTGGAACACGATCCCGTAGTCGCGCAGTTGCGGCGGCAGCCGCGAGATGTCGCGGCCGTCCTGCATGATATGGCCGGCGCTTTGCGCCTCGAGCCCCGCGATGATCCGCAGCAGCGTGGTTTTCCCGCAGCCGGACGGCCCCAGGAAGCAGATCATCTCGCCCTTCATCACGCTCAGGTTGATGTCGGTGAGGACCTGTGTGTCGTTGTACCGCTTTTCGATGCGTTCTACGCTCAGATAGGGTGCCATGCACGCCTCCACGCTGCGGGCGGCCCGGACGCGGGCCGGATACGACGATCGGAAGGGAGGCGGGGCGGCGCGTGTCGCGGCCCCGCTGTCTGGTGCGGCGTTATCGCCGCGTCATTGCTGTGCTTTCGCCCCGTAGCGCTTCTGCCAGGTATCGAGGATCGACTGACGGTTCTTCGCCGACCACACGAAGTCGTTCTTCACGAGCAGGTCCGCATAGTTGTCGGGGATGCCGGCGAGCTTGCGCGCGACGCCCGGGTACGCGACGATCGCCCACCAGCGCGCGGTGATCTGGTTCGCGTCCTTGCTCGCCATGAAGTCCGCGAGCTTCTTCGCGGCGTCGGGCTGCTTGGTCGTCTTCATGATCGCGGTGCCTTCCATGTCCCAGCCGAGCCCTTCCTTCGGGAACACGAGGTCGATCGGCGCACCCTGCGCCTGCAGTTCATGACCGCGGAACTCGAACGAGATGCCGATCGGGAATTCGCCGGTGCCGGCGAGCGTGCATGGCTTCGAGCCCGAATGCACGTACTGCGCGACGTTCTTGTCGAGCGCGTCCATGAATTTCCAGCCGCGGTCGTCGCCGAAGGTCTGCAGCCACGCGGTGACGTCGAGATAGCCGGTGCCCGACGACACCGGGCTCGGCATCACGATCGCGCCTTTGTAGACCGGCTTCGTCAGGTCTTCCCACGACGTCGGCTTCGGGATGTTCTTCGCCTGCGCGGCGACGCGGTTGTAGCAGATCGTTGCGCCCCACACGTCCATGCCGACCCAGTGCGGCGGCGTGTTCGCGTCGCTGTACTTGCGCGTGAGCTGGTCGAAGCCCTTCGGCGCATACGGCATCAGCATCCCCTGCAGGTCGAGCAGCGTGAGGCTCGATGCGGCGAGGCCGAGCACGACGTCCGCGCGCGGGTTGTTCTTTTCCGCGAGCAGCTTCGCGGTGACCGAGCCGGTCGAGTCGCGCACCCAGCGGATCTCGATGTCGGGGTTCGCTTTCTCGAAGGCGTCCTTGTAGGGCTTCATCGCCTCGTCCTCCAGCGCGGTGTAGACGAGCAGCGACGTCTTCGCATGCGCCGCCTGCGCGGCGCCGAGCGCGACCGCGGCGGCCAGCGCGACACGCGCCGCGCCCGTCGCCCATGCATTGAAACGCTTGTGTACCGGCACTTCGTTCATCTTCAGACCCCTTGACCGTGGCTCCGCGGCATGCGGCGGATGAGTGGAGACCAGCCCTCTTCGTACTGCCTCGTGTTTCCGTCTTTTGCTTTCTGTTCTCTGCATGTTGTTGACAATCTACAAATCATCAATTTTAATGTCAAGCATGGAAAACACCTCCTCGGCGCGGCGCGGGCGCCGACAGCTCAACCCCTTCGAACCGAAAGGACTGAACGTCATGACTGAAACGCCTGTATCCGTGGAAGTGAACGGCCGCCGCTACAACTGGATGAGCCGCCCCGTGGTGGTGGTCTGCGTCGACGGCTGCGCCTATGAGTATCTCGAGATGGCGGCCGAGGCCGGCGTCGCGCCGTTCCTGCGCACGCTGCTGAAGCCGGGCACGGCGCTCAAGGGCGAGTGCGTGGTGCCGAGCTTCACCAATCCGAACAACCTGTCTATCGTTACCGGCGTGCCGCCGGCGATCCACGGGATAAGCGGCAATTACTTCTACGATCGCGACACCGGCGCCGAGGTGCTGATGAACGATCCGAAGTACCTGGTCGCGCCCACCGTGCTCGCGACCTTCGCGGAACAGGGCGCGCGCGTCGCGGTCGTCACCGCGAAGGACAAGCTGCGCCGCCTGCTCGGCAAGGGGCTGAAGGGCATCTGCTTCTCGTCGGAAAAGGCCGACGAGGCGAGCCTCGAGGAAAACGGCATCGACAACGTGCTCGAGCTGGTCGGCAAGCCGGTGCCGAGCGTGTACAGCGCGGACCTGTCGGAATTCGTGTTCGCGGCCGGCGTGCGCCTGCTCGAGACGCGCCCGATCGACCTGATGTACCTGTCGACGACCGACTACGTGCAGCACAAGTGCGCGCCCGGCACCGACGGCGCGAACGCGTTCTACCAGATGATGGACCGCTACCTGAAGCGGCTCGACGAACTCGGCGCGATCGTCGCGATCACGGCCGACCACGGGATGAACGCGAAGCACGACGGCGAGACCGGCGAGCCGAACGTGATCTACCTGCAGGAGCTGTTCGACGCATGGCTCGGCCACGACGCGGCGCGCGTGATCCTGCCGATCACCGATCCGTACGTCGTGCACCACGGCGCGCTCGGCTCGTTCGCAACCGTCTACGTGCCGGATTCCGCCGATGCCGACGCGCTGCGCGCGCGGCTCGCCGCGGTGGACGGCATCGAGGTCGTGCTGACGGGCGCTGAAGGCTGCGCGCGCTTCGAGCTGCCGCCCGAGCGGATGGGCGACCTGATCGTGATCTCGAAGCAGGACGTCGTGCTCGGCACGCGCCGCATCAAGCATGACCTGTCGGGCCTCGACGTGCCGCTGCGCTCGCACGGCGGGATCTCCGAGCAGATCGTGCCGCTGATCTTCAGCAAGCCGGTCGCGACCGACGTCGCGGGCCGCGCGCGGCTGCGCAATTTCGACATCATCGACATCGCGCTCAACCATCTGCAGTGACGCGGACGCATCCGCCAGGAGACACTCATGAACGCCATTGCAGCATCGACGGAGGTTCGCACGGTTCATCGTGAAGCACTACGAATCGATGGTGAGCGGATTTATCGCGACGCGGTAATCGAAGTGCGCAACCCGTACGACGGCTCGCTCGTCGGCACCGTGCCGAAGGCGACGCTCGACGACGTGCGGCGCGCATTCGCGGTCGCGCGTGCCTACCGGCCGTCGCTCACGCGCCACGAACGCGCGGCGATCCTGCGCCGCGCGGCCGACATCGTGCGTGCGCGCACCGCCGGGATCGCGGCGCTGATCACGGCCGAGGCCGGCTTGTGCATCAAGGATTCGACGTATGAAGCCGGGCGCGTGGCCGACGTGCTCACGTTCGGCGCGGGCGAAGTGCTGAAGGACGACGGGCAGATCTTCTCGTGCGATCTGACGCCGCACGGCAAGAAGCGCCGCGTGTACACGCAGCGCGAACCGCTGCTCGGCGTGATTTCCGCGATCACGCCGTTCAACCATCCGATGAACCAGGTCGCGCACAAGGTGGTGCCGTCGGTCGCGACCAACAACCGGATCGTCGTGAAGCCGTCGGAGAAGGTGCCGCTGTCGTGCTACCTGTTCGCGGACATCCTGTATGAAGCCGGCCTGCCGCCGCAGATGCTGCAGGTGATCACCGGCGATCCGAAGGACATCGCGGACGAGCTGATCACGAACCCGGCGATCGACCTGATCACGTTCACCGGCGGCGTGTCGATCGGCAAGTCGATCGCGGCGCGGATGGGCTACCGGCGCGCGGTGCTCGAACTCGGCGGCAACGATCCGATCATCGTGATGGAAGACGCCGATCTCGACGAAGCGAGCACGCTCGCCGTATCGGGTTCGTACAAGAACTCGGGGCAGCGCTGCACCGCGATCAAGCGGATGCTCGTGCACGAGGCGGTGGCCGATCGCTTCACCGAGCTGGTCGTCGAGAAAACCCGCGCGTGGGCATACGGGAACCCGGCCGATCCGTCGGTCGACATGGGCACCGTGATCGACGAAGCGGCCGCGAAGTTCTGCGAGCAGCAGGTGAACGACGCGATTGCGCGCGGTGCGCGGCTGCTGGTCGGCAACGTGCGCGACGGTGCGCTGTATTCACCGACCGTCGTCGATCGCGTGACGCCCGACATGCCGCTCGTGAAGTACGAGACGTTCGGGCCCGTGTCGCCGATCATGCGTTTTCGCGACATCGACGAGGCGATCCGGATGTCGAACAGCACCGACTACGCGTTGTCGTCGTCGGTCTGCACGAACCGCTTCGACAGCATCACGCGCTTCATCACGGAGCTGGAAGTCGGCAGCGTGAACGTGCGCGAGGTGCCGGGCTACCGGCTCGAACTGACGCCGTTCGGCGGCGTGAAGGATTCGGGCCTCGGCTACAAGGAAGGCGTGCAGGAGGCGATGAAGAGCTTCACGAACACGAAGACCTATTCGCTGCCGTGGTAAGCGGTGTGTGATGCGGACGCGCCGGCTCGACGGCCGGCGCGCGCAATTTCTCCCCGGCGGGATGCGGCCGCGATGGCCGCGAGACGATGGTCAATCGTCGTCGTCGCCGCGGTGATGTCGCCAGCCGCGATGCCAGCCGTTGTCGTGCCGGTAGCGGCGGTAGCGATATTCGCCGTAGTACGGGGCGTAATAGGCGGGCGCCGGCTCGTACACGACGGGCGGCGGCACGTAATAGACAGGCGGCGGCGCTTCGACCACCGGCCCCGGCACGCCGAAATACACGCCGACGTCGGCACGCGCGAATGCGCTTGCCGACAGGCAGGCGGCCGCGATGCCGAGGGCGCAGGACAACAGGATGCGTCTCATTTGCCGTTCACTCCGTTCGTCGGGACAAGGCCCGCGAGCAATCGTTTTACGTGCCTTCATGGTACGTAGCGCATGCCGAATGGGTGATACCGCAGTGTCGCTTCTGTAACCGCCGGTAACGATTCGTCAGACGATCGCCGCGCGGCATCGCGACGGATTTCGTCTGGGCAATGAGCGTGGCTGGCCGGCGCGTTATTCCACGCACTCATATCGTTAGCGGATTTGCGTTTTTGCCGCGCATCGGCGCGTCGGTAGAATTCGCGGACCTCTCGTGCGGCCGCTCGGGCCGGCGGGTTCACTCCCTTCCATCGTTCGGGGTCCGTACCATGAAATTCATCCGATCCATTCTGCTCGTCGCGCTGCTGCAGGCCGTCGCGGCCACGAGCGCGCTGGCTGCCGACGACCTGTCGCAGATCAAGTCGGCCGGCGTGTTCCGGGTCGGCACCGAAGGCACGTACGCGCCGTTCACGTATCACGATGCGTCGGGCAAGCTGACCGGCTTCGACGTCGACATCGCGAGCGCGATCGCGCAACGGCTCGGCGTGAAGGCGGAGTTCGTCGAAGGCAAGTGGGACGGGCTGATCGCGGGCCTCGACGTGAACCGCTACGACGCGGTCGTCAACGAAGTGTCGATCACCGATGCGCGCAAGGCGAAATACGATTTCTCGACGCCGTACATCACGTCCCACGCGGTGCTGATCGTGCGCGCGGACAACACGTCGATCCGCTCGTTCGACGACCTGAAGGGCAAGAAATCCGCGAACACGCTGACCAGCAATTTCGGCAAGCTCGCGGCCGCGCACGGCGCGGACGTGGTGCCCGTGCAGGGCTTCAACGAATCGATCGACCTGCTGAGCGCAGGACGCGTCGACGCGACGATCAACGATTCGCTGTCGTACCTCGATTTCCGCAAGCACAAGCCCGACGCGAAACTGAAGATCGCGGCGACCGACACGACCGGCGCCGGCGATGCATCGGGCGTGCTGCTGCGCAAGGGCAGCCCGGCGCTGGTGGCGGCGATCGACAAGGCGCTCGCGGACCTCAAGGCCGACGGCACCTACGCGAAGATCTCGCAGAAGTACTTCGGCCGCGACGTGTCGCAGCCGTGACGCGAGGCTGACCGATGCCGCCCTGGTTGCACCTGATGGCGGAATCGCTGCGGCCCCTGCTGGTGGCGGGGCTCGTGTTCACGGTTCCGCTCACGCTCGCGTCGTTCGCGATCGGCCTGCTGCTCGCGTTCGGCGCGGCGCTCGCGCGCCTGTTCGGGCCGCGCTGGGCGCAGGCCGCAATACGTTTCTACATCTGGCTGTTTCGCGGCTCGCCGCTGCTCGTGCAGCTGTTCGTGATCTTCTACGGATTGCCGAACGTCGGCATCGTGCTCGATCCGCTGACCGCCGCCGTGATCGGCTTCTCGCTTAACGTCGGCGCGTACAACGCCGAGGTGATCCGCGGCGTGATCGAATCGATCCCGAAAGGGCAGTGGGAAGCCGCGTACTCGATGGCGATGACGCGCGCGCAGGCGCTGCGCCGCGCGATCCTGCCGCAGGCCGCGCGCGTCGCGCTGCCCGCGCTGTCGAACTCGTTCATCTCGCTGGTAAAGGACACGTCGCTCGCGGCCGTGCTGACCGTTCCCGAGATCTTCCAGGCCGCGCAGCGCATCGCGGCCGTCACCTACGAGCCGCTGATCCTCTATACCGAGGCCGCGCTGATCTATCTGCTGTTCAGCTCGGTGCTCTCGTCGCTGCAACGTCGGCTCGAGCTCCGCTTCGGGCGCCATGCGCTGTTCCACGCGGAGTTGCGATGATCCGTCTCGAACGCATCGACAAATCGTTCGGCGCGCAGCGCGTGTTGACCGGCATCGACCTCGCATTGCAGCCCGGCAGCGTGACCGCGTTGA
This sequence comes from Burkholderia sp. BCC1993, assembly GCF_905339865.1. Lineage (NCBI taxonomy): Bacteria > Pseudomonadati > Pseudomonadota > Betaproteobacteria > Burkholderiales > Burkholderiaceae > Burkholderia > Burkholderia sp. BCC1993. Next base: position 43,464 of record NZ_CAJPGZ010000025.1, read on the forward strand.
TCGGGCCGTCCGGCAGCGGCAAGAGCACGCTGCTGCGCTGCGTGAACCTGCTCGAAGTGCCGGAGACGGGCGCGCTCACGGTCGGCGACGCCCGCATCGACTTCGCGGCGGGGCGTCGCCCGTCGCGCGATCACGTGTTCGCGGTGCGCCGTCAGACGGGCATGGTGTTCCAGAACTTCCAGTTGTTTCCGCACCTGAGCGTCGTGCAGAACGTGATGGAAGGGCTCGTGACCGTGCAGCGCTGGCCGCGCGAGCAGGCGCGCGAACGGGCGCTCGCGTTGCTGGACAAGGTCGGTATCGCCGACAAGGCCGACGCATGGCCCGCGACGCTGTCGGGCGGCCAGCAGCAGCGCGTGGCCATCGCACGCGCGCTCGCGCCGTCGCCGCAGGTGCTGCTGTGCGACGAGCCGACGTCCGCGCTCGATCCCGAATTGTCCGTCGAAGTCGTCGAAGTGCTGCGCCAGCTCGCGCGGGAAGGCACGACGATGCTGATGGCCACGCACGACCTGCGCCTGGCCGCGTCGGTCGCGCACGATGCGGTGTTTCTCGCGGATGGCCGGGTGGTCGAGGCCGGCGCATCACGCGAGCTGTTCGGGCGGCCGCGCGATCCGCGCACCGCGAGGTTCGTCGCGACGCTCGCGCAGGGCGTGCCGGCCTTCTGATTGGCTACGCCACGCGGCTGCGTGGGCGATCAATCCTGTCCGTGCGCGTCGAGCACCGCGGCGACGATCGCCTCGGGCGCATCCTCCTGGACCAGGTGCCCCGCGCGCGGCACGCGGATCAGCGTGCCGCCCGCGATGCGATCGGCGAGCGCCTGCCCCTGTTCGCGCGGAATCCACGCGTCGTCCTCGCCCCACACGATGCGCACCGGAAAGTCCGGCGGCGCATAACGGGCCTCGGCTTCCTCGATATAGCGCTGGCGCATCTGCGCGATCTGCCGATAGAACGCCGGCTGGCCGGCCGGCGTGAGCCATGGCGAGCGGTAGATCGACAGCACGTCGTCGCTCAACGGCCGTGCGACCGCATTGCCGATATAGGCCGACACGAGTGCGTGATGCGCATACGCCGGCAGCCCGGTGAACGCGGCTTCGTGCTGCGCGACGTGGCGCACGAACGGCGAGCCTTGCGGCGCGATCGCGACGGGGTTCACGAGTGTCAGGTCCGAATACGCGATGCCGTCGAGGAAATGCGCGCGCAGCACGGTTGCGCCGCCGTAGTCGTGCGCGAGTACGCGCGGGCGTGAAAGTTTCCATTCGTCGAGCAGCGCGCCGAACAGCAGGTTCTGCCGGCCGAGCGAAACGTCCGTGTCGGGCATGTCCGACTGGCCGTAGCCGAGCAGGTCGTAGAAGAACACGCGATGACGCCGTGCGAGCCAGGGCGCGATGCGGCGCCACACCTGCGACGAGAACGGCGTCCCGTGCACGAGCACGAGCGGCGGCCCTTCGCCGAGCGTGCCCCATGCGATCCGGTGACCTTCAAAATTGTAGCGATTGGCGAGCTCGAGCATCGGTGCCTCCGTGCTAACCTGTTTTGGTTGTTAACAGGTTACGCCTGTTCATTCGGATATGAAACCGATAGGTGGAAATAAATGGTTACTCGACACGAGCCTGCGCGACCGGCGCATACATGGCGCGCGGCCGATTTCGTCGGCGGCCATCCAGCGCTCGATTTCCTGAACACGGTAGCGGACACGGGCAAGACGCGCGATGAGGACAAACTCGTCGACTGGCCGGCCGTGCGTGCCTGGGCCGGGAAGTCGGGGTTGCTGGGGGAGGCCGACCTGACGCGGTTTCTGCGTCATCCCCGGCAGGACGGCGCGGACGAACTCGCCGCGCTGCACGGTTTTCGCGAGGATGCGTATGCGGCGCTCGCGCACCTGACGGCCGGCGAAGGCGGCAGTGCCGGCGCGCGAGCGGCGGACCGGCTCGCCGAGGCGATTCTCGATGCGATCGGGCGCAGCAGATTCGACGCGGTCGACGGCCGCTTCGCGTGGCGGCCCGATGCGCGCGCCGCGTCGCGCTGGATCGACGCGGCCGCGCTCGGGTTCGAGCATCTGCTGCGCGGCGACGACTTCGCGCGCGTGCGGCAGTGCGGCCGCTGTACGTGGTTCTTCGTCGATCGCGGCCGCGGCGTCGGACGCCGCTGGTGCGACATGCGCACGTGCGGGAACCGCGCGAAGGTGGAGGCGTTCAGGGAGCGGTGAAGCCGGGGGCGCGGCGTTGACGGCCCGGTTCTTCCGCGTTCGTCATTCAGCGAGTTCGTGCGGCCGAGGCTCGGGCCACAGCGCCCCGACGACGAACAGTCCGGCGACGAGGAACGGCACGCCGATCGCGAACAGGATGGCCGTGAGCCCCCACCGGTCCCAGAACCGGTCGATGACTGCGCGCTCGGGCGTGACGGGGTCGTACAGCACGTTGACCACCTCGCCTTCGTACAGCCCGGGGCGCGATGAGGTCGAGCCTTGCGCGAACGTGACGGGGCGGCCGCTGTCGGTCGTGAACGCGATGGTCGCCGAATAGAGCGACGTGTGCGTGCGGGACGATTGGGCGGTTTCGGCGATCTCGACGACATGGCCGGTCGAGTGCGCGTAATGGCGGGCGATCTGCCACTGGCGCAGGCCGGCGGCGCCGGCGCCGGCCAGGAAGCCGGTGCCGATCGCGATCGGAATTAGCACGATCGCGATGTTCCAGCGGCGCCGGACCGTTTTGCGGACGGCCGGCGCGGACAGCGCGTCGGCTTGCCGGCCGCGGCGCGCGTTCACGTACAGCAGGCTGCCGAGCGCCAGCGATGCGACTGCAAGCAGCGCCGGCACCGCGACGGGCAACCAGCGTTGCGTGAAATCGTCGATCAGCGCGGGACGGTTCGGATGGGCCGGATCGACCAGGACGTCCACGCTTTCGCCGATGTCGTATGCCGGGACCACCGATGCGGTATTGCCGGCGACTTCGCGGCGGCGGCCGTCGTTCGCGAGATAGGCGACGATCGGGCGGTATGCGCGCATCGCGTCGCTGTCCTGCACGATGCGCACGACCGTGCCCGGCGTACGGATCAGGTCGCCGGCCGCATGACTCGCGGTGACGGCGAGCATGGCTGCAACCACGAGCAGCGCAACGCCGAGCGCGAGTGCGACGAGCGCGTCCTTACGCGGCATGGCCGGATCCGTAGTGCGCGTCACGCGACGGGCCCGGATGCGATCGGGGGAAGGGGGCGACACGATGTGCGTGCCGTTGTCGGCGTGACCATGCCCTCTGAATGGTCGCGTCTCGTTCACATGATTCCATGTCTGACGTCCCATGCTCTCTCAGTGCCGGCGGCGATACGGCGATCGCCGTCCCGGTCGTGTGATATTTGTCGGACGATTCTAGCGGAAAGTGTCTGGGCGAGGCATCAATGTGATTGCCTGTCGCGAGGAGGGGGAGAGGCCGGGCGGCGCCGGAAATGGAAAAAGGCCGGTCAGCTTGCGCTGACCGGCCTTTGGAATTCCTGGTGGGGCGTGAGTGACTCGAACACTCGACCTACGGATTAAGAGTCCGCTGCTCTACCAACTGAGCTAACGCCCCCAACAGAAGAAAGATTATGCCCGTGTATTTGGGACTTGGCAAGCCCTTTCTGCGAATTTCCTCAAAATATTTCGTTGCGGCGACGGCGGCTGTCGGTGCGGTAATGAGCCATCGCAGTTGGCGCGCTCCCGGTATGATGACGTCCACACCCGTTGCGCGGCGGTCGCGCAACGTTTTCTGGACATTCGAAGATGGACGAAAACGCAGTCCGCGAATTGCTGGATCGCCTGCTGGCCCCGTGGGTCCGCTCGCTCGGTCTGGTCCCCGTATCGATCGGCGACGACAGCGTCACGATGCGCTTGCCGTTTTCCGGCGAATTCCGTCATTCGGGCGGCGTCATCTGCGGCCAGGTGTTCACGGCCGCGGCCGACACCGCGATGGTGGTCGCGATCTCGGCCGCGCTCGGCGAGTTCCGGCCGATGACCACCGTCTCGCTGAACACGAACTTCATGCGTCCGGTGCGCAAGGGCGACGTGCTCGTCACCGCGCGCGTGCTGCGGATGGGCCGCAACCTGGTATTCGGCGAAGTCGAGCTGTTCGACGAGGACGGCAAGATGGCCGTTCACGCGACGTCGACCTACGCGCTCGTCAGCTGAGCGGCGCGATGTTCGACCAGATCGTCTTCGCGGGCGGCGGCAATCGCTGCTGGTGGCAGGCCGGCTTCTGGGACGTCGCGCAGCCGGCGCTCGGCTTGCGCCCGCGCGTGATCGCAGGGATCTCGGCCGGCGCGGCGACCGCCTGCATGCTGTATACACGCGACGCCGCGTGGGTGATGCGCTATTACGAGGAAGCGCTGCGCCACAACCGCAAGAACGCGTACTGGGGCAACCTGTTCGGCCGCGAGCCGGTGTTTCCGCATTACCGGATCTACCGTCAGGCGCTGCTCGACATCTACGGCGAGCCGTTCCCGCGGCTCGCCGACGCGCCGGAGATCCGCATCGGCGTGTCGCACGTGCCGCGCTGGCTCGGCGCGCGCAGTGCGGTCGCCGCGGGCCTCGTCGCATACAACATCGAAAAGTACCTGCGCAAGACGCTGCACCCGACGCTCGGGCGCACGCTCGGTTTCCGGCCCGAGTTCGTGCGCGCGCAAGCGTGCGCGAGTGTCGAAGAACTCGCCGACCTGATCCTGCAGTCGTCGTGCACGCCGCCGTTCACGCCGGTGCTGCGCCGCGGCGGCCGGCCGGTACTCGACGGCGGGATGGTCGACAACGTGCCGGTCGACGCGCTCGACGCGTCGCCGGGCGACGTGCTGGTGCTCGTCACGCGGCTGTATCCGCGCCCGCAGATGTTCACGGTCGCGCACGGCGACCAGCGGCGGCTGTATGTACAGCCGTCGAGCAAGGTGCCGATTTCGAGCTGGGATTACACGAGTCCGTCGCAGATGCGGCATGCATACGACCTCGGACGGCGCGACGGCGAGCACTTCCTCACGCGCGTCGACGCGATGACGGGCGGCCGCGTGGCCGCCTGAAGCGGGGAAGGCGGGAAGCCGGCAGCAGGGCCGCGCGGCGAGCGCGGCCCGTGCCGGTCAGCACCGGTCGGAGTCCGTCAGCGCACGCGGCGCGGCGTCAGCGCTTCCGGATTGACGACGCTCGACATATCGCCCTGGTCGAATGCGAGGATGTTCTTGAACGCCGCGCTGAAATAGAGCTCGTAGCTTTCGCGCTCGACGTAGCCGATGTGCGGCGTGCAGATCACGTTTTCCATCCGCAGCAGGCTGTAGCCCTGCAGGATCGGCTCGCTCTCGAACACGTCGATCGCGACCATCCCCGGACGGTTGTGCGACAGCGCGTTGACGAGCGCGTTTTCCTCGAGCAGCTCGGCACGGCTCGTGTTGACGAGCAGCGATGTCGGCTTCATCCGCATCAGGTCTTCCTGCTTGACGATCCCGCGCGTGTCGTCGTGCATGCGCAGGTGCAGCGACAGCACGTCGCTCTGCTCGAACAGCGCTTCGCGGCTCTCGGCGGCCGTATAGCCGTCGGCGCGCGCGGCCTCGAGCGAATGCTCGCGGCCCCAGATCAGCACGTTCATCCCGAACGCCTTGCCGTAGCCGGCGACCAGCCGGCCGATCTTGCCGTAACCCCAGATGCCGAGCGTCTGGCCGCGCAGCACCTGGCCGAGGCCGAAGTTCGGCGGCAGCGCCGACGTCTTCAGGCCCGACTGCTGCCACGCACCCTGCTTCAGGTTCGCGACGTATTGCGGAATGCGGCGCTGGGCGGCCATCACGAGCGCCCAGGTCAGCTCGGCGGGCGCGACCGGCGAACCCGTACCTTCGAGCACCGCGATGCCGCGGTCGGTACACGCTTCGAGGTCGATGTGGCTCGAGATGCGGCCGGTCTGGCTGATCATGCGCAGGTTCGGCAGCTTGGCGAGCAGTTGCGACGAAATCGGCGTGCGCTCGCGAATCAGCACGAGCGCCTCGACTTCCGCCAGGCGGCTCGCGAGTTGCCCCAGGCCGCGCACCGTGTTGTTGAAGACCTTCACGTCGTGCTCGGCAAGCATCTCGAAGCAGTTCAGCTTGCGGACGGCGTCCTGGTAGTCGTCGAGGATGGCAATTTTCATGGTCAGCGGGAGTCGCGCGTTGAAAGCGGCAGTGGCGGCGGCGCACGTCGCGCACCCGTCCCGCCCGGCCGGGGCCGACATGATGCTACGTCGGCGCATGTCGTGGTGTCTTTTTAACAGGTTGTTACGCTCCGCCGCAATCGGCGCCGGCCTGACCCGGCGCCGCTCCCGTCGGGTGTGGCGGGGTGCGCTGCCGTGTCGCGTCAAATACGTCCTTCCTGATTCGGCTGCTTACTCGACGAGGTTCACCCAATTGTTGCTCCAATCAGAATAATTGGATCATCCATTCCCGATGGGTGAGGATTTTTGACTATTTTTATCGTCAACCCCGGCCTTGTTGAGCAACTCTGCATCATTTCCGCTGTCGTAGGAGAATTACGCATTTGCTTCAACTTTTTGAAGTTGTAACAGCGGCAGGAGTCGTTTATGGATCATTTGCAGTCGATGCGCGTGTTCGTCAAGGTTGCGGATCTCGGCAGTTTCGCGCGGGCCGCGAGTGCAATGGATATCTCCAACGCGGTCGCGACGCGTCACGTTGCCGATCTGGAAGGCCGGCTCGGCACGCGTCTGCTGAACCGCACCACGCGCAGCCTTTCGCTGACGGAGTCGGGCCAGGTCTATCTGGAGCGGGCGCGCCAGATTCTCGATGAGCTCGAGGATGTCGAACAGATGGTCGTCGCGCGCAATCACGAGCCGGTCGGCACGTTGCGCATCGTCGCGCCAGTCGTGTTCGGCCTGCACAACCTTGCGCCCGTCCTGCAGTCGTACACAGAGAATTTCCCGAAAGTGGTGCCGGATCTGACGCTGGTCGACCGCCAGGTCGATCTCGTCGAGGAAGGTTTCGACGTCGGCATCGTCGTCACGCGCCAGATGCGCAGCGCGAGCATCGTCACGCGTCGGCTGACCACGGGCTGCATGACCGTGTGCGCGACGCCGAGCTACCTGGAAAAGCACGGCGTGCCGACTCACCCGGAGCACCTCGCCGAACACCCGGCGCTGAGCCTGCCGACCGAATACTGGGGCGACGAGCGCGTGTTCACCGGGCCGGACGGCGAAGTGCGCGTGCGCCCGACCAACGTGATCGTCGCGAACAATACCGCGATGCTGCGCCAGTTCGCGCTGCTCGGGATGGGCGTCGCGATCCTGCCCAGCTACCTGATCGGCAGCGACATCGCGCGCGGCGCGCTGGTCCGGCTGCTGCCGGATTTCCGGCTGCCGCAGGTCGAAATCAACATCGCGTATCCGAGCCGGCGCCACCTGCCCGCGAAGGTGCGCACGTTCATCGACCACCTCGTCGAATATTTCAGCCGCTCGACCGACGCGACGATGGGCGAACAGTGGGCCGCACAGGGTGCGGCGCCTGCGCCGATCGGCGTCGAGATACGTGCCGAGCCGCCCGAATCGACCGACCCGAACCTGCAGCCGCGGCTCGCGCGTTCGCCGCGCGCGCGCGTCGCGGTGCCGTCGCCGCTGTAACGGCGCGGCGGCCGCGCACCGGCACGGCCGGCATCAGGCACCAAGAAAAAACGCGGATCGAGCGATCGATCCGCGTTTTTTTATCGCCGCTTCACCGGCGTACTACGGGCCGGGGAAACCCCGGCGCCCGGTGCGTCAGGAGCCCGTCTTGCGCGCCGTCGTCTTGCGGGCGGCGGTCTTGCGGGCCGGTGCCGGTTTCTCGTCGGCGCCTTCCGTCACGGTTTCGGCATCCTTCGTCGCCGATTTTGCCGTCTTCTTCGCAGCAGCGGCCTTCGGCTCCTTCTTCTCGAACTCGAAACCGATCTTGCCGTCCGGCTGCTTCACGAGGAACGCCTTGAAGTTGCGGCCCGTGCGCGACGACTTGAAGTTCGGCAGCAGATCCGTACGGCCGTCGGCCAGCAGCTTCGCCATCTGCTCGCGCGTGATTTCCTGCTGCAGGATCACCTTGCCCGAACGGAAGTCGCAGGTCTTCGGATTCGCGACCGAGTGCTCGCACACATAGCTCATCCCGTGCTCGAACACGCGGCCCTTGCACTTCGGGCACGCGCCGACCGGTTCCTGCGCGGAGAAGTCGGGCGCTTCGCCTTCCTCGCCGCCCTGGTCCTGGCCGAAGTCGAACTCGAGCTTGTAGTTCTTCGTTTCGTCGTCGAACGAGAGCTTCAGGATCGCCGAGAACGGACGGCCCATCTTGCTGCGGAAGCCGGACAGCGGACCGATGGTCTTCTCCCGCAGCAGCTCCTCGACTTCCGCGATCTCGAACTGCCGGCTGCCCGGGATCTTCGAGATCGAGAACTCGCACTTCGTGCATGCGAAGCGGCGGTAGTTTTCCTTCACCTGACCGCCGCAGTTCGGGCACGGCGTCTCGAGCGTCGCGTAATCGCCGGGGATCGTGTCGGAATCGTATTCCTTCGCGCGCTTGACGATCTGCTGCGTCATGCGGGCGATTTCCTGCATGAACGCGTCGCGCCCGAGGTTGCCGCGCTCCATCTGCGACAGCTTGTATTCCCATTCGCCGGTGAGCTCGGGCGCGGTCAGTTCCTTCACGCCGAGCCCGCGCAGCAGCGTCATCAGCTGGAATGCCTTCGCGGTCGGGATCAGTTCGCGGCCTTCGCGCACGAGATACTTCTCGCCGAGCAGGCCTTCGATGATCGCCGCGCGCGTCGCCGGCGTGCCGAGGCCCTTCGCGGCCATCGCCTCGCGCAGCTCGTCGTCCTCGACGAGCTTGCCCGCGCCTTCCATCGCCGACAGCAGCGTCGCTTCCGAGTAGCGTGCGGGCGGTTTCGTCACGAGCGCGACCGCGGCGATCTCGTCCGTCTTCACCTTCTCGTTCTTCTGCACCGGCACGAGGTTCGCGTCCGCGCCTTCGGCGTCGCGGCCGTACACCTGCAGCCAGCCCGGCTCGACCAGCACCTTGCCTTCGGTCTTGAAGTGGTGGCCGGCGACTTCGGTGATCCGCGTCGTGACGCGGAACTCGGCCGCCGGGAAGAACACCGCGAGGAAGCGCTTCACGACCATGTCGTACAGCTTCTGCTCCGGCTCGGACAGCGACTTCGGCGCCTGCAGCGTCGGGATGATGGCGAAGTGATCGCTGATCTTCGAGTTGTCGAAGATCCGCTTGTTCGGCTTCACCCAGCCCTTGTCGAGCACCTGCTTCGCATGCGGCAGGTAGTTGTGGCTCTCCTTGAGCATCTCGAGCGTGGACTGCACCGTCGAAATGTAGTCTTCCGGCAGCGCGCGCGCGTCGGTACGCGGGTACGTCAGTACCTTGTGCTTTTCATACAGCGCCTGCGCGAGACCGAGCGTGTTCTTCGCGGAGAAGCCGAAGCGGCTGTTCGCCTCGCGCTGCAGGCTCGTCAGGTCGAACAGCAGCGGCGACAGCTGGGTCGACGGCTTCGATTCCTCGGACACCGTGCCGACGTGGTCGCGGCATGCGGCGACGATGGTTTCGGCGGCCGGCAGGCTCCACAGGCGCGAGTCGCGCTTTTCCGGATCGAATTCGTCGCGCTTGAATTTCGGGTCGTACCACTTGCCTTCGTAGAAGCCGCCCGCGCACGCGAATTCGGCCTTCACTTCCCAGTAGTCGCGCGGGATGAAGCGGCGGATTTTCTCTTCACGTTCGACGACGATCGACAAGGTTGGCGTCTGAACGCGGCCGACGGTCGTCAGGAAGAAGCCGCCGCCCTTGCTGTTGAACGCGGTCATCGCGCGCGTGCCGTTGATCCCGACGAGCCAGTCGGCTTCCGAGCGGCAGCGTGCGGCGTCGGCGAGCGGCTGCATGTCCGAGTCGGTGCGCAGGTGCGCGAAACCGTCGCGGATCGCCTGCGGCGTCATCGACTGCAGCCACAGACGCTGGACCGGCTGCTTCGCCTTCGCGTGCTGCACGATCAGGCGGAAAATCAGCTCGCCCTCGCGCCCCGCGTCACATGCGTTGATCAGGCGGTCGACGTCCTTGCGTTTCATCAGCTTGGTCAGGACTTTCAGGCGCGACTCGCTTTTTGCGATCGGGTTCAGGTCGAAATGCGGGGGGATGACGGGCAGATGAGCGAAGCTCCATTTCCCGCGCTTGACCTCGTACTCTTCCGGGGCGGCGATTTCCAGCAGGTGGCCGACCGCGGACGACAGGACGAATTCGTCGCTCTCGAAGTATTCGTCATGCTTGGTAAAGCCGCCCAAAGCGCGTGCGATGTCGTTCGCGACAGAAGGCTTTTCCGCAATGATCAGTGCTTTGGACATGACAGATGTGTGTTGGTAGACCGGGTTCGCCGGCGTGGGTCCCTTTTACGACGGCTTTATAGCACACGCCGCGGCGACGACGGCTCGACGTGCAAAAAGCGGCTCATCATAGAGGGGGGCCGCAACGGCGGCAAGCGCGCCCGGCGCGGCGGCACGCGCAACGGCGCGAAAAGCCGCCCGGCCGGTGCGCGGTTCACGCCTCGACGTTCAGGATATTGCGCAATTTCGGTGCGTGCGGCGCGCCGGGCACGGCGCTCAGGTCGGACAGCATCCGTTCGACGATCGTCGCGTGCGGCAGCACCGTGCCGAAGAAGCGCGCGGTGTTCGCGTCCTCGATCAGGATCGTCGGGAAATTCTCGACGTCGAGATCGTCGAGCCGGTCGGCATGGGTTTCGATGTCGATCCACGCGAAGCAGGCGTCGGGATGGGTATCGGCAAGCTGGTCGAAGGCTGTCCGGTAGTCGCGGCAGGTGCCGCACCACTCGGCGCACAGGCAGGCGACCAGCAGCGTGTCGGGATCGGCGAGGCGCTCGGCGATCCGATCGGCATCGGTGTCGAGATTCAGCGCGGGCATGGAATTCCTTGGGTAGCGTCGGCGGCACGGGCCGCCCTATGCGGGGGACTGTAGCACGCCGGACGTGGGCGGAGTGGGCGCCACGTCAAGCCGCGCGAAGCGTCCGCCGGGCACGCTCGCGACGCGGCCGGCCAGTTCGAGCGCGAGCAGCGCGCGATGCAGCACGTCATCCGACAGGCCGCTGTGCTCGGCGAGCCACTCGTAAGTAACGGGGCCGTATCCTAGTGCGGTGAGCACGGATCGTTCGGCCGGGTCGTCGGGCGGCACGCCTTCGGTTCCGGCCGATGCGGTGGATGGAGCGGCGGAATCCGATTTCCCGACATGCTCGCCTGCGCATCGCCCCACGGTGTCGGCTGTTTCGCCGTTATCGGGGCGCGAACCCGAATTCGCCGTGGCGTGGGCGATGTGCGCCGCCGGTTCGTCCAGCCCGTACTCCTCGAGCACGTCGAGCGGCGTCGCGGCGAGCTTCGCGCCGTCGCGGATCAGCGCGTGGCAGCCCTGCGCGAGCGGCGCGTGGATCGAGCCCGGCATCGCGAACACGTCGCGGCCCAGCTCGTTCGCGAGCCGTGCGGTGATCAGCGAGCCGGAGCGCGGCGCGGCTTCGACGACGAGCACGCCGAGCGCGAGCGCGGCGATCAGCCGGTTGCGCTGCGGGAAATGCGACGCCCGCGCGGGCGTGCCGAGCGGCCATTCGGACAGGATCGCGCCGCGCGCGGCAATGTCGTGCGCAAGCGTGCGGTGCCGCGCCGGATAGACGAGATCGGCGCCCGTCGCGATCACCGCGATCGTGCCGGCGCGGCCGTCGAGCCCGCCGCGATGCGCGGCGCCGTCGATGCCGAGCGCGAGGCCGGAGACGATCGCGAGTCCCGCGTCGGACAGCGCATGTGCGAAGCGCGTGGCGTCGGCGAGCCCTTGCGGCGTCGCATGGCGGCTGCCGACCACGGCGAGCCCGCGTGCGTGCAGCAGGTCGAGCCTGCCCTTTACATATAGCAGCGGCGGCGGATCGTGCAGGTCGCGCAGCCGTGGCGGATAGACGGGATCGTTGAGCGTGACGATCGCGTTGCCCGGTGTATCGAGCCATGCCAGTGCGGCGTCGGTGCATGCGTCGAGGTCGTCCCGCTCGCTGGCGCGCACCGCCCGCGCGGCGGCAGCACTGCTCGCCGCGCCGATGGCCTGGTCGGACGCGTGCAGCAGCGCCGCCGGCGAGCCGAATGCGTCGAGCAGCGCGTGCAGCACGGCAGGTGAGATGCCCGGTGCATGCGCGAGCTGCAGCCACGCGCGCAACGCGGAAGTCGTCAGCGCTTGCGGCGACATGAGGCTCCCCTCGAACGCGGCGGCCAGCGGACCGCGTGGCGCCATGATAAAATTTTCATCATCCGAAATACTCGACAGGGCCGCGCGCACGAGCGCCCGGCCAATTGCAGGAGGCATGACCCGCGGCGTTGATATGCCGCGCGTCTGCCTCATCTTCATTGCATCCCGGCGGCGGCGCCAGCCGGCCGGATGGCCGATGCGGCGCGCCGCTCCACCGAATACCGAACACCATGGCTTTGCTGAACATTCTTCATTACCCCGACAAGCGGCTGCACAAGGTCGCGAAGCCCGTCGACAAGGTCGACGACCGGATCCGCAAGCTCGTCGCCGACATGGCCGAAACCATGTACGCCGCGCCGGGCATCGGCCTCGCGGCGACGCAGGTCGACGTGCACGAGCGCGTGATCGTGATCGACATCTCCGAGGAGAAGAACGAGCTGCGCGCGTTCATCAACCCCGAGATCATCTGGTCGAGCGATGTGAAGCAGGTCTACGAGGAGGGCTGCCTGTCGGTGCCCGGGATCTACGACGAAGTCGAGCGTCCCGACCACGTGCGCGTGCGTGCGCTCAACGAGCACGGCGAGACCTTCGAGCTCGACTGCGAGGGCCTCCTGGCCGTGTGCGTGCAGCACGAGATGGATCACCTGATGGGGCGCGTGTTCGTCGAATATCTGTCGCCGCTGAAGCAGACCCGCATCAAGACGAAGATGAAGAAACTCGAACGCGCGATGTGACGCGCGTGTGCCCAGCCCGATCCCGAACGCTGTCATGACCCATACGTTGCGCGTGATTTTTGCCGGCACGCCGGAATTCGCCGCGGCCGCACTCGCCGCGATCCACGAGGCCGGTTTTCCGGTGCCGCTCGTGCTCACCCAGCCCGATCGCCCTGCCGGGCGCGGGATGAAACTGCAGGCGAGCGCCGTGAAGCGCTATGCCGTCGAGCACGGGATGCCCGTCGCGCAGCCGCCGTCGCTGCGCCGCGCGGGCAAGTACCCGGCCGAGGCGGCCGACGCGATCGAGCTGCTGCGCGCGACCCCGCACGACGTGATGGTGGTCGCCGCATACGGCCTGCTGCTGCCGCAGGAAGTGCTCGACATTCCGCGTGCCGGCTGCATCAACATCCACGCGTCGCTGTTGCCGCGCTGGCGCGGCGCCGCGCCGATCCACCGCGCGATCGAGGCCGGTGACGCCGAGACGGGCGTCACGCTGATGCAGATGGACGTCGGTCTCGACACCGGCGCGATGATCGAGGAAGCGCGCGTCGCGATCGCGCCCGACGATACGACCGCCACGCTGCACGACCGGCTCGCCGCCGACGGCGCGCGGCTGATCGTCGATGCGCTGGTGCGGCTCGAGCGCGACGGCACGCTGCCCGCCACGCCGCAGCCGGCCGACGGCGTGACCTATGCGGAAAAGATCGGCAAGCACGAAGCGGCGCTCGACTGGCGCAAGCCGGCCGACGTGCTCGCGCGCCAGGTGCGCGCGTTCGACCCGTTCCCGGGCGGCGTCGCCACGCTCGACGGCGCGGCAATCAAGCTGTGGGCGGCCGAGCCGGTGGCGGCGCGCGGCACGACGGTCGACGTGGCGCCCGGCACGATCGTCGAGGCTGCGCCGGAGGGCGTGGTCGTCGCCTGCGGCAGCGGCGCGCTGCGCGTCACGCAACTGCAGAAACCGGGCGGCAAGCGGCTGCCCGCGCGCGAATTCCTGGCCGGCTCGCCGCTCGCCGCGGGCCAGCGCTTCGCGTTGCCTGACGCGGCCTGAGCGTCATTCGACCCGATCTGCCGACCTGCCGGCCGCACGCGATCGCACGCATTCGGCCGGATGGTCGAGTCGCGCGGCGCGGCAGGCGCGCGTAGAATTTCCCTGCGCATTCCGGTTTCGAGGTTCTCATGCTTGGCATCACCCATTTCGGCTTCTTCGTGCTCGCGGTCTTCCTGCTGAACGTCACGCCCGGCCCCGATACGGCGTACATCGTCGGCCGCAGCGTCGCGCAGGGCCGTGGCGCGGGGCTGATGTCGGCGCTCGGCATCTCGGCCGGCTGTTGCGTGCACGCGCTTGCGTGCGCATTCGGCCTGACCGCGCTGCTCGCGGCGTCGGCCGCCGCGTTCACGGCGATCAAGCTGGTCGGTGCCGCTTACCTGATCTACCTCGGCGTGCGCATGATCGTCACGAAGCAGGCCGCCGCGCCGGCAGGCGCCGAGGCGGCGCAGGCCAGGGCCGCGAAGCCGCTGCGCCAGCTGTTCATGCAGGGTTTCTGGACCAACGTGCTGAATCCGAAGGTCGTGCTGTTCTTCGTGTCGTTCTTCCCGCAGTTCGTGTCGGCCGACAGCCCGCACAAGGCGCTGGCGTTCCTGGCCCTCGGGTCGGTGTTCCTCGTGATGAGCACCGTCTGGAGCTGCATCGTCGCGTGGGTCGCGGGTAGCGTCACGCAGCGCTTTTCCGGCAAGCCGGGCGTCAGGAAATGGCTGGATCGCACGGTGGGCAGCGCCTTCGTCGGCCTCGGGCTGCGGCTCGCGGCGACGCAACGCTGAAATTGAATTTTTCCGGCAAGACCTTATCTAACAAATCGCTTACAATTTTCCGCCGCGCACTGTGATGTCGGCGGGTCCCCTGACGGATAAGGAGTGGGTATGTTCAATTGGGTCAAAACGGCGATGCTGATGGCCGCGATCACGGCCCTGTTCATCGTGATCGGCGGCATGATCGGTGGCTCGCGCGGCATGACGATCGCGCTGCTGTTCGCGCTCGGCATGAATTTCTTCTCATACTGGTTCTCCGACAAGATGGTGCTGCGCATGTACAACGCGCAGGAAGTCGACGAGAACACGGCGCCGCAGTTCTACCGGATGGTGCGCGAGCTCGCCACGCGCGCGAACCTGCCGATGCCGCGCGTCTACCTGATCAACGAGGACGCGCCGAACGCGTTCGCCACGGGCCGCAACCCCGAGCACGCGGCGGTCGCCGCGACGACGGGCATCCTGCGCGTGCTGTCCGAGCGCGAGATGCGCGGCGTGATGGCGCACGAGCTCGCACACGTGAAGCACCGCGACATCCTGATCTCGACGATCACCGCGACGATGGCGGGCGCGATTTCGGCGCTGGCCAACTTCGCGATGTTCTTCGGCGGCCGCGACGAAAACGGCCGTCCGGCCAACCCGATCGCGGGGATCGCGGTCGCGCTGCTCGCGCCGATCGCCGGTGCGCTGATCCAGATGGCGATCTCGCGGGCGCGCGAGTTCGAGGCCGACCGCGGCGGCGCGCAGATCTCCGGCGATCCGCAGTCGCTCGCCACCGCGCTCGACAAGATCCATCGCTATGCGGCCGGCATCCCGTTCCAGGCGGCCGAAGCGCATCCGGCCACCGCGCAGATGATGATCATGAACCCGCTGCACGGCGGCGGCCTGCAGAACCTGTTCTCCACGCACCCGGCGACCGAGGAACGCATCGCGCGCCTGATGGAGATGGCCCGTACCGGCCGCTTCGATTGATCCCCGGCGTATCGCGCGGCCATTGCCGCGCGGGGGCGCCATACCACCCCGCACGCTTCGCGCTGCGGGGTTTTTCATTTCTGCGCGCCGTAAAGGGGCCAAAGGGTTCGCGCGGTCGCACGCTACAATGCGCGGTTTGGAATCGCGCGGCCTCGGGGCCGTTGTGATCCCGCCGTTTGCCGCCTGTGTTTGCCGTACCTGCTTGCCGCGCTTGATTGCCGATTCCGTTCCGATGACACGAACCCGTTCCTCCGCCCCGTCTTCCTCCGGCCGCCCGGCGCGCCCGTCCGCGCTGCATCTCGCGCCCGATTCGCTGGGCTTCGCGCTCGACGCGGCCGCGCAGGCAGTCGATGCGGTGCGGCGCGGCACCGCGCTGCCGGCGGCGCTCGCCGCGGTGTTTGCGCAGATGCCGGCCGGCACGCAGGCGCTTGCGCGTGGCGCGACGCAGGACGTTGCATACCGGACGATGCGTCGTCTCGGGAGCGCCGATTGGCTGATCGGCCGGCTCGTCAGCAAGGCGCCGCCCGCGCACGTGCATGCGGTGCTCGCCGGCGCATTCACGCTGCTGCTCGATCCGGAGGAAACGGCTGCATATCCGGCGTTCACGATCGTCGACCAGGCCGTGACTGTAATCGGCGCGCGACGCGAATACGCGTTCGCGAAGGGGCTGGTCAACGCGGTGCTGCGGCGTTTCCTGCGCGAGCGCGATGCGCTCGTCGCGACGCTGCAGGACGATCCCGTCGCGCGCTGGAATTACCGCGCCTGGTGGGTCGATGCGGTGAAGCGCGCGTGGCCGGACGCATGGCAGGCGATCCTCGCGGCCGGCGAGCGCCAGGGGCCGCTGACGCTGCGCGTGAACGCGCGCCGCGCGAGCGTCGACGCGTATCTCGACACGCTGCGTGCGAGCGGGATCGACGCGACCGCGATCGGCCGTCACGCGGTGCGGCTCGCGTCGGCGCTGCCGGTCGATCGTATTCCGGGCTTTGCCGACGGCGTCGTGTCGGTGCAGGACGCCGGCGCGCAACTCGCGGCCGAATGGCTCGGTGCGCGCGACGGCATGCGCGTGCTCGACGCGTGCGCGGCACCGGGCGGCAAGACCGGGCATATCCTCGAACTGGCCGACGCGGAAGTCGTTGCGCTCGAAAGCGACGCGACGCGCGCGGCGCGTATCGGCGAGAACCTCGCGCGCCTGTCGCTCGCGGCGGACGTGCGCGTCGGCGACGCGGGCGCGCCGCACGCGTGGTACGACGGCCGTCCGTTCGACCGCATCCTGGCCGACGTGCCGTGCTCGGCGTCCGGCATCGTGCGCCGTCATCCCGACATCCGCTGGCTGCGCCGCGAAGCCGACATCGCCGCGCTCGTCGCGGAACAGCGCCGCATCCTGAGCGCGTTGTGGCCGCTCGTGAAGCCGGGCGGCGAACTGCTCTACGTGACCTGTTCGATCTTCCCCGAGGAAGGTGAGTTGCAGGCGCGCTGGTTTGAAGCGGCCTGTGAAGATGCGGTACGATTGGACGCGCCCGGCCAACTGCTGCCGGGCGGCGTGCACGGCGGGGCGGCCGGCGCACGCGACCAGAACACCGATCACGACGGATTCTTCTACGCGCGGTTTCAGAAACGGTGACGATCAAACACCTTTTTCCACTTCGGCTTGCGGCCGTCCTGCTGGTCGCGTTGACGCTGTGCCTGACGGTCGTTCGGCCGGCGCGCGCCGAGTCGATCGCCGTGCAGCGCGCATCGCTGCAGGCTGACGGAAGCGGCTGGAGCCTCGATGCCCGCTTCGATTTCGAGCTGAATCCGAACCTCGAGGATGCCGTCAACAAGGGCATCCCGCTTTACTTCACGACCGACTTCGAACTGGGCCGCGCGCGCTGGTACTGGTTCGACGAGCAGCCGGTGTCGGTGTCGCAGACGATCCGGCTGTCGTTCCAGCCGCTCACGCGCGAGTACCGCGTGTCGACGGGCGGCCTGCAACTCGGCTTCCCGTCGCTGAAGGACGCGCTCGCGGTCGTCCGGCACATCACGTCGTGGCACGTGATCGACCGCAACCAGGTGCGTGCCGGCGAAACCTACACGGCCTCGGTGCGGATGCAGCTCGATACGGCGCTGATGCCGAAGCCGTTCCAGGTCGACGCGGTGAACAACCGCGACTGGACGCTCGGGTCGGACTGGAAGCGCTTTACTTTCACGGTGACCGAACGTGCTAAATAAAGTGCGCCGCGCGGCCAGCGGGAAGAGCCTCCTCGTTCGCGTGATCGTCTCGACCGTCGCGATCACCGCACTGCTGCTGCTCGTGCTGCTCGCGGCCGCGAGCGCGAACACCGAATTCTTCGACCGCTACTACTCGTGGCTGTACGCGACGAACATCGTCGTCGCGCTCGTGTTCCTGCTCGTGGTGCTCGGGCTGATCGGGATGATCGTCGTGCGCCTGAGGAAGGGCAAGTTCGGCACGCGGCTGCTCGCGAAGCTCGCGGTGTTCTTCGCGCTCGTCGGCGTGGTGCCGGGCGGGATCATCTACATCGTGTCGTACCAGTTCGTGTCGCGCAGTATCGAGTCGTGGTTCGACGTGAACGTCGAGACCGCGCTGACGGCCGGCCTGAACCTCGGCCGCGGGATGCTCGACGCGTCGCTGTCCGACCTGCAGACGAAGGCGCGGCTGATGTCCGACCAGCTCGCGAGCGTCGATGCGAACACGAACGGCACGACGCTCACGCTCTTGCGCTTGCGCGACCAGTTCGGCGTGCAGGATGCGACGATCGTCGAGCCGAGCCGCGGCGGGTCCGGCGCGGCGCCCGAGCTGCACATCGTCGCGCAGGCATCGGGCAATTTCGCCGCGCTGATTCCGGACGACCTGCCGACGCAGCTGATGTTGAGCCAGGCGCGCGAACACGGCGCGTACGCGGCGATCGAGGGCGAAGTCGACGGCGACCCGCGCGCGCATGGCGCGAAGGGCGCATTGCGGCTGCGTGTCGTGCGGCCGATTCCCGACGCGACGACGTCGCTGCTGCAGCCGGCGGAGCGATTCCTGCAACTCACGCAGCCGGTGCCGCCCACGCTCGCGCACAATGCCGACGCGGTGCAGCGCGCGTATCGCGAGTACCAGGAAAAATCGCTCGGCCGCACCGGGCTGCGCAAGATGTACATCGGCACGCTGACGCTCGCGCTGTTCCTCGCGACCTTCATCGCGATGATGCTCGCGCTCGCGCTCGGCCAGCAGCTCGCGCGGCCGCTGTTCCTGCTCGCGCAGGGCACGAAGGAGATCACGGAAGGCGACTACACGCCGAAGCGCGAGATCAAGTCGCGCGACGAGCTCGGCTTCCTCACGCAGTCGTTCAATGCGATGACGCGCCAGCTGTCCGAGGCGCGGCTCGCGGTCGAGAAGAACCGCGTCGCGCTCGAGCATTCGAAGACGTATCTCGAGAGCATCCTCGCGAACCTGACCGCCGGCGTGTTCGTGCTCGACCGCCAGTTCCGGCTGACGACGGCCAACCGCGGCGCCGAGCGCATTTTCCGCCAGCCGTTCGGCGCGATGATCGGCACGGCGCTCGACCGGATCGGCGTCGTCGCGGAATTCGGCGCGATGGTGCGCAAGGCGTTCGCCGATCGCGAAGCGGCGTCCGACGACGGCAGCGGCGATCGCGGCCACTGGCAGCAGCAGTTCGCGATCGAAGTGCCGGGCGAAGCCGATCCGCTGACCTTGCTCGTACGCGGCGCGCGCCTCGTATCGACCGTCGAGGGCGAGGCCGACGATCCGCAGACGTCCGGCTACGTCGTCGTGTTCGACGACATCTCCGACGTGATTTCCGCGCAGCGTTCGGTCGCATGGGGCGAGGTCGCGCGGCGTCTCGCGCACGAGATCAAGAACCCGCTGACGCCGATCCAGCTGTCGGCCGAGCGGCTGCAGATGAAGCTGTCCGACAAGCTCGCGCCGCCCGATGCTGACGTGCTCAAGCGCGGCGCGACGATGATCGTCAACCAGGTGGCCGCGATGAAGCGGATGGTCGACGACTTCCGCGAATATGCGCGCACGCCGCCGGCGGTGCTCGCCAACCTGCAGCTGAACGAACTGGCGAGCGAGGTGCTCGGGCTGTATGGTGTCGGCGAAGGCAAGAGCGCGATCGTCGCCGAACTCGCGCCGTCGCTGCCGGTGATCCGCGGCGACGCGACGCAACTGCGCCAGGTGATTCACAACCTGCTGCAGAACGCGCAGGATTCGGTCGCGGAAGTCGCGCATCCGCGTGTGTTGATCGAAACCAAGACAGTAGAATATGGCGACCCCGACGCCGAGGGCAAAACGCGCGTCGCGGTACGTCTTACCGTGTCCGACAACGGGCCCGGTTTTCCGGCACGCATCCTGACCCGTGCGTTCGAGCCTTACGTGACGACGAAGGCGAAGGGCACGGGGCTCGGGTTGGCCACGGTCAAGAAAATCGTCGACGAGCACGGCGCGCGGATCGATCTGCGCAATCGCATGCACGGCGAGACCGTCGAGGGTGCGCAGGTGTCGATCCTGTTCCTGCAGATGGCGAGCGATACGCCAGGCGTCGAATCCGGCGCGCAGGGCGGGACGGCTCCCGCCAAGACAAAAGCAAGTGTGCAGACAAAGGCAGCGTAAATGGCAACCATCCTGGTGGTAGATGATGAAATGGGCATCCGGGAATTGCTCTCGGAGATCCTCAGCGATGAAGGACATGTCGTCGAGGCGGCGGAGAACGCGCAGGCCGCGCGGGAATACCGCCTGAATCAGGCGCCCGATCTCGTGCTGCTCGATATCTGGATGCCCGATACCGACGGCGTCACGCTGCTCAAGGAATGGGCGGCGCAGGGCCTGTTGACGATGCCCGTGATCATGATGTCCGGGCACGCGACGATCGACACGGCCGTCGAGGCGACGAAGATCGGCGCACTCGATTTCCTGGAGAAGCCGATCGCGCTGCAGAAGCTGCTGAAGTCGGTCGAGCATGGTCTCGCGCGCGGCGCGGCACCGGTGTCTGCCAACGCGGCGGCGAAGGCGGGCGGCGGCCAGGCATCGGGTCCGGCGGCGGTCGCGTCCGCCGCCGCGCTGCCGACGCTCGGCGACGACATGGCCGCGGCGCTCGGCCTCGCGGGCCAGACGGCGGCGATTCCGTTCGACATCCCGTTGCGCGAAGCGCGCGACGCGTTCGAGCGCGCGTACTTCGAATATCACCTCGCGCGCGAGAACGGCAGCATGACGCGCGTCGCGGAGAAGACGGGCCTCGAGCGCACGCACCTGTATCGCAAGCTCAAGCAGCTCGGCGTCGAGCTCGGCAAGAAGCCGTCGGAAGGGGCCGTATAAGAAATTTCACGAAACCCCTTGTGCGACACAATAAAGCTCGATATACTTTGTTTCTTCGTTGGCCCGGTAGCTCAGTTGGTAGAGCAGCGGATTGAAAATCCGCGTGTCGATGGTTCGATTCCGTCCCAGGCCACCAGCAGTTCCAACCCCAAGAATCGGAAGGTTCTTGGGGTTTTTCGTTTGTGGTGGGTTTGCGTGGCATCGGCGGTGCGCCCGGCAGCATTCGCCGGGGCGTGATAAAATCCGTGCCCGCTCAATGACTTAGCGCATCGCTTCATGCGCACGGCAAGGCTGCCCGCAGGCGCTGCCGTGATGTGCGGCAACGATGCCGCGCGATGGGCGGTATAAGCGCTCCGCCGCGTTCGCGGCCGACCGCGCTGCCTATACTGGTCGAGCCGGCGCAGGCCGGCACGCGTCGGGCCGCCCGGCGGCAGCCGGCCCCGGGGCGCAGCGCGACGCGAGCCTACACATTCACGGAGTATCACGGTGATTCGGACAGACGCTAAAGACGGCGCGCTCGTGTTGTTTTCCGGCGGGCAGGACTCGACCACGTGCGTGGCGTGGGCCCTCGAACGCTACCAGACGGTCGAGACGCTCGGCTTCGATTACGGCCAGCGCCACCGCGTCGAACTCGAATGTCGCGAAGGTGTGCGCGACGCGCTGAAGCATCAGTTTCCCGCCTGGGCGGACCGCCTCGGCGACGATCACATGGTCGACCTGTCGGTGCTCGGCGCGATCAGCGATACCGCGATGACGCGCACGATCGAGATCGAGACCGCGGCGAACGGCTTGCCGAACACGTTCGTGCCGGGCCGCAACCTGCTGTTCATGACGATCGCGGCCGCGATCGCCTATCGTCGCGGCTTGCGCGTGCTGGTCGGCGGGATGTGCGAGACCGATTTCTCGGGCTACCCGGACTGCCGCGACGATACGATGAAGGCGCTGCAGGTCGCGCTGAACCTCGGGATGGATACGCGCGTCGTGCTCGAGACGCCGCTGATGTGGCTGGACAAGGCACAGACCTGGCAACTCGCCGAACAACTCGGCGGCGAGGCGCTCGTTGAGCTGATCCGCGTCGAGACGCACACGTGCTATGTGGGTGAGCGCGCGGAACTGCACGACTGGGGCTTCGGCTGCGGCGAATGCCCGGCCTGCAAGCTGCGCAAGCGCGGCTACGAGGCCTACCTGAAGGGCGAGCGCGTGACCGAAGCACCGCTGTGACGCGGGTGCGGGCAGCGCTTGATGGACAACGGATTCTGATCGACAACGAGCGGCGCGAGCCGGACGAAGCACGATGACTTACGCGGTCAAGGAAATTTTCTACACGTTGCAGGGCGAGGGCGCGAACGCGGGCCGTCCGGCCGTGTTCTGCCGGTTCGCCGGCTGCAATCTGTGGTCGGGCCGCGAAGAGGATCGGGCGGACGCCGTGTGCCGCTTCTGCGATACGGACTTCGTCGGCACCGACGGCGAGAACGGCGGCAAGTTCAAGGACGCTGACGCGCTCGTCGCGACGATCGCCGGCCTGTGGCCGGACGGCGAGGCGCATCGCTTCGTCGTCTGCACGGGCGGCGAGCCGATGCTGCAGCTCGACCAGCCGCTCGTCGACGCGCTGCACGCGGCGGGCTTCGAGATCGCGATCGAGACCAACGGCTCGCTGCCGGTGCTCGAGACGATCGACTGGATCTGCGTGAGCCCGAAGGCCGACGCGCCGCTCGTCGTCACGAAGGGCAACGAACTGAAGGTCGTGATCCCGCAGGACAACCAGCGGCTGGCCGACTACGCGAAGCTCGATTTCGAGTATTTTCTCGTGCAGCCGATGGACGGCCCGTCGCGCGATCTCAATACCAAGCTCGCGATCGACTGGTGCAAGCGGCATCCGCAGTGGCGGCTGTCGATGCAGACCCACAAATATCTGAACATTCCCTGAGCCACGGCTTTTGACATCGTGCTGATTACCCGAAAACTCGAATTCGACGCGGGCCACCGCATTCCCGATCACCGCAGCCAGTGCCGCAACCTGCACGGCCATCGCTACGTGCTCGAAGTCACGCTGCGCGGCGATCTCGTCGATACCGAGGGGGCGCCCGACCGCGGCATGGTGATGGACTTCGCCGACGTGAAGGCGCTCGCGGTCGAGCACCTCGTCAACAAGTGGGATCACGCGTTCCTGGTCTATGCGCGCGACGAAGTCGTGCGCTCGTTCCTCGAGCAGATGGCCGACCACAAGACCGTCGTGCTCGACCGGATCCCGACCGTCGAGAACCTCGCGGCGATCGCGTTCGACATCCTCGCGAATGTGTACGACGCGCACTACGGCGTGAACCTGCGCCTGGAGCGCGTGCGCCTGTACGAAACGCCGAACTGCTGGGCCGACGTCGAGCGCCAGCCCGGCCGCTGATCCTGCCTTCCCGGCAGCCCCGCCAGCCGGCGCGGGCTGCCTGCCGCCGCGCCGCGCAGCCTCGCCCGGCGCTGTTCCCCGCCTGTTCCCACATTCCGCGTAACGCCGCGCTATGATCGTTGCGTGGCACCGGAAAACGCATCCGTGCGGCCTCGCGCGGCCCGCGCTGTCAGATCGGCTGCTCACGGCCGACTGACGTTCCAGGGCCCGGTCCGGCGCCGCCGGGCATGGCGGCCCGGCGTATTGCGCCCGCTTCGCCTGTTGCTTGTCCCGTTCGATTGCCGTTCCGTCCAGGAGCCCGTATCGATGAGCACGCTCACCAATTCCCTCAAACAACGCCTGCACGACGGCGACGAGCCGCTGTACGGCCTGTGGCTGTCGCTCGGCTGCGATTCGGCCGCGGAAGCGCTCGCGCACGCCGGCTACGATTGGCTCTGCATCGACATGGAGCATGCTCCGAACGACAGCCGCGACGTCGCGTCGCAACTGCGCGCGCTGGCCGCCGCGCATCTGCCGAGCGAGCCCGTCGTGCGCGTGCCGGGGCGCGAGCCGTGGCTCGTGAAGCGCGCGCTCGACGCCGGCGCGCGCACGCTGATGTTCCCGTGCATCGAGACGCCCGGCGAGGCCGCGCACGCGGTGCGGCTCACGCGCTTCCCGTCGCCGGATTCCCCCGACGGGCTGCGCGGCGTGGCCGGCATGGTGCGTGCGGCGGCGTTCGGCATGCGTCGCGATTACCTGCAGACGGCGAACGCGCAGGTCGCGGTGATCGTGCAGATCGAATCGGCGCGCGGCATCGACGAAGTCGAGCGGATCGCCGCGACGCCGGGCGTCGACTGCCTGTTCGTCGGCCCGGCCGATCTGGCGGCGAGCCTCGGGCACCTCGGCGACAGCCGCCATCCGGACGTCGAAACCGCGATCGCGCGCGTGCTCGCGGCCGGCAAGCAGGCCGGCGTCGCGGTCGGCATCTTCGCGAGCGATACCGCGACCGCGCGCCAGTATCGCGAGGCCGGCTTCCGGATGATCTCGCTGTCCGCCGACGTGAGCTGGCTGCTGCGTGCGACGCGCCAGGCGCTGCAGGAGGTGCGGTCATGAACGATGGCGACGGCGCGGGGCACGAAGGTGTGCGGCGTACGACCGGCGTACGCGGGCGGATCGGCGCGCTGCTCGGGCTGTGGGCCGTATGCGTCGCGGCGGTTGCGCAGAATGCGCCGCACGCGAAGCCGGACCCGGCGCGCGAGACGCAATCCGCGGTGGCCGACTACAACGCGGGCGACTATCGCGCGGCGCTGGTGCAGTTCCACGACGCGGCCGAACGCGGCGACCGGCTCGCGCAGTTCAACTACGCGATGATGCTGCTCACCGGTGTCGGCGTGAGCGCGAACGTTGACGAAGGGCTGCGCTGGCTGAAGCGGGCGGCCGACGCGAACATGTCGCATGCGCAGTACGTGTACGGGCGCATGTTCGACGACGGCGAGTTCGTTGCGCGCAACCCGGCCGAAGCGCACCGCTGGTTCCTGCGCGCGGCGAAGCAGGGGCACGTGCAGGCCGAGCTGTCGCTCGCGAACCAGTTCCTCGACGGGCGCGGCACGCCGCGCGACAACCGGCGGGCGTTCGAGTGGTACAAGCAGGCGGCCGACGCGGGCGAGCCGACCGCACAGTACGTGACCGCGTCGTTCTACGAGCGCGGTGGCGACGGCGTCACGCAGAACCTGAACATCGCGCGCGCGTATTACGCGGCCGCGGCCGCGCAGGGCGACGAGACGGCCGGGCTGAAATTCAAGGAGCTGAGCGCGCGGCTGAGAGCGCAGGAGCCTGCTTCGGGCGCCGGTGCGGATCATGGTAGCCCGCGCGCGACGCCGCAATGAGTGGGCCGTCCCCGCTGCATTCGACCTGCCTGACGAAAAACGGCGCCCGGGGCGCCGTTTTTCGTTGCTGCGACTGTGTGCGGCCGCTGCGGCAGCGTGTCGCGCCGCGCCGTCAGCTCTTCATCAGCCGCCGCTGTCGCCCGACGCTCATGATCATGCCGATCGCGACACCGAGCGTCGCGAGTGCGGTGCCGCCGTAACTCATGAACGGCAACGGCACGCCGACGACGGGCAGCACGCCGCTCACCATCCCGATGTTGACGAACGCGTAGACGAAGAACGCGAGTGTGAGCGAGCCTGCGAGCAGCCGGCCGAACAGCGTCGCGCCCTGCGCGGCGATATAGAGCCCGCGTGCGATCAGCGCCATGTACAGCGTCAGCAGCACGAGGCCGCCGGCGAGCCCCCATTCTTCCGAGAACACCGCGAAGATGAAGTCGGTGTGCTTCTCCGGAATGAATTCGAGGTGGGCCTGGGTGCCCTTCAGGTAGCCCTTGCCGAGCGCGCCGCCCGAGCCGATCGCGATCACGGCCTGGATCGTATGGAAGCCCTTGCCGAGCGGGTCGGAGGTCGGGTCGAGCAGCGTGCACACGCGGTGCTTCTGGTAGTCGTGCATCAGCGGCCACTGCACTTCGGGCTGGCAGATGCGCTCTTCGAACACGGCGATCGAGCCGACCGCGATCACGCCCGCGACGAGCACCGGCACGATCAGCTTGAACGACAGGCCCGCGAGGTAGATCACGAAGAAGCCCGCCGCGAACACGAGCAGGCCCGTGCCGAGGTCGGGCTGCTTCGCGATCAGGCCGACCGGCACCAGCAGGATCGCGAACGCGGCGATGAAGTCGTACCAGCGCAGCCCGCCTTCGCGGCGCTGGTAGTACCACGCGAGCATCAGCGGTGTCGCGATCTTGAGGATTTCCGACGGCTGGATCACGACGCCGACGTTCAGCCAGCGCTTCGCGCCTTTCTTGGTCATCCCGAACAGCGCGACGGCGACCAGCAGCGTGACCCCGAACGTATAGAGCGGGACCGCGAAGCGCATCAGTGTCGTCGGCGGGATGTTGGCGATCACCCACATCAGCACGAACGTCAGCAGGATGTTGCGCAGCTGATCCTCGACGCGGCCCGGCATGTCGATCGACGCGCTGTACAGCGTGACGATGCCGACGCACAGCAGCAGGAACACGATGAGGGCGAGCGGGCGGTCGAAGCCCGCGAACATCTGCTTGATCTTGTCGAGCCAGGCGCGCTTGTCGAATTGCATGCCTTTCTCCGTTAATGAGCGGTGCCGGCGTTCACCGCTTTCGCGGAGGCCGTGACACGGAAGTTGTCGTCGCGCGGCGCAGTGGCGAGCGGCTGCGCGTCGCTGGCGGGCCGGCGCGGCCGGTGCGGGCGCCGGATCGGCGGCAGGCTCGCGGCCCTCGGCGCCGCGGCGCTCGCGTCGGCGGGCTGCGCCGCGCTTGCCCCGGCCGCACCGGACGCATCGGGCGCCGACGCGGCCGATGCCGCATCCGCCGCGCTGGCCGCGGCCGGCACGACGGGCTGCGGCAGCGCCTTGAAGCCGGCCGCGACGGACACGGCCTTCGAGGCATCGCCGATCACCGGTGCGCTGATCGGCTCGGTCGCCGACGCGGCGGCGGCGACGGCGGCCGCCTCGTTCTCCGGTTTCTGGCGCTCGACGAGGTAGAAGTCGAGCACGCGGCGCGCGATCGGGCCCGCGGCCTGCGCGCCCCAGCCGCCGTTCTCGACGACCAGCGCGAGCGCGATCTGCGGATGGTCGACCGGCGCGTACGCGATGAACAGCGCGTGGTCGCGCAAGTGCTCGGCGAGCAGGTGGCCCTTGTAGTTCGAGCCCTGCAGCGAGAACACCTGCGCGGTACCGGTCTTGCCGGCCGCGAGGTACGACGCGCCGCGGAACACCTTGTACGCGGTGCCGGACGGGTTCTCGATCACGTTCTCCATCCCGCGCTTCACGACATCGATGTCGGCCTGCTTGAGCGGGATCGTTTCGCTTTCCTTCGGCACGGTCAGGTGGCGCCCGCGCGTGATCGGATCCTCGACTTCCTTCACGAGGTGGGGCTTCATCACGACGCCGTTGTTCGCGAGCGTCGCGGTGGCATGCGCGAGCTGCAGGATCGTGTACGAGTTGTAGCCCTGGCCGATCCCGAGGCTGATCGTCTCGCCGTCGAACCACTTCTGCTGCGCGGCCTTCTTGAACGCCTTCTTCTTCCAGTCGGTCGACGGCAGGATCCCGCGTGCCTCGCCCTGGATGTCGATGCCGGTGATCTGGCCGAAACCGAACGGCTTCATGAAGTTCGCGATCGCGTTCACGCCGAGATCGCGCGCGAGCATGTAGAAGTAGGTGTCGTTCGACACCATGATCGCCTTGTTCATGTCGACCCAGCCCTGGCCCGAGCGCACGTCGTTGCGGAACGTGTGCCCGCCGAACGTGAAGTAGCCGGGATCCTGGAAGCCCCAGCCCGGCGTGCGCTTGCCGAGCGTCAGGCCGGCCAGCGCCATGAACGGCTTGTACGTCGAGCCGGGCGGGTAGGTGCCGTGCAGCGGGCGGTTCAGGAGCGGCTTGTCGGACGAGTTGTTCAGTTCGTCCCAGGTCTGCTGGTCGATGCCGTCGACGAACGAGTTCGGGTCGAAGCTCGGCGACGACACGAACGCGAGCACGTCGCCCGTATTCGGCTCGATCGCGACGAGCGCGCCGCGCTTGCCGGCGAACGCCTGCTCGGCGACCTGCTGCAGCGCGATGTCGAGCGACAGCACGAGGTTGTTGCCGGGCGTCGCCTGCGTGCGCGACAGCGTGCGCACGGGCCGGCCGCCGGCCGTCACCTCGACTTCCTCGAAGCCCGTGAGGCCGTGCAGCTCGGTTTCGTAGCTCTGCTCGACGCCGATCTTGCCGATGTAGTCGGTGCCCTTGTAGTTGTTCGCGTCGCGACGCGGATCGTAGTGTTCCTGGTCGCTGTCGTTGTCGTCGCTCATCGCATCGATGCGATCCTGGTCGCGCTTCGAGATCCGGCCGATGTAGCCGATCACGTGCGCGGCCGTCATGCCGAGCGGGTATTGGCGGAACAGCCGCGCGCGCACGTCGACGCCGGGAAAGCGGAAGCGCTGCGCGGTGAAGCGCGCGACTTCCGCGTCGGTGAGGCGCGTGCGGATCGGCAGGCTCTCGAAGTTCTTCGAGTCTTCCTGCAGCTTCTTGAAGCGGCGGCGGTCGCGCGCGTCGATCGGGATGATCTCGGACAGCTTGTCGATCGTGTTGTCGAGCGTGTCGTTGAGCTTCGACGGCGTGATCTCGAGCGTGTAGGCCGAATAGTTCTTCGCGAGGACCACGCCGTTGCGGTCGGTGATGATCCCGCGGTTCGGCACGATCGGCGCGACCGAGATGCGGTTTTCCTCGGCCTGCAGCGCGTATTTGCCGTGCTGCATCAGCTGCAGGTAGAAGAAGCGGCTCGCGAGCAGCCCGAAGCAGACGAACACGAACACGCCCGCCGCCGCGACGCGCAGGCGGAACTTCGAGAGCTGCTGTTGGGTGTCGTTGAATTCGGTCATGCGGTTACGATCGATCTGGCCCGTGCGCGGCGCGCGCGCGGGCGAGGAGCCGCCCCGGAGCGCGGCGCGCGGGCGTGGGGGCGGCGGGTATTCAAGGTCGGTCCGGCTCAGATGGGGCGCGTATCGTCCGGGTCGACCGGGCGGCGTTGCGGCATCAGCAGCAGGTGGCTCGCGATCGGCCACAGCGCGGCCTCGACGAAGCCGTCCACCAGATAGCGCCAGCCGGGAAACGCGGCGCCCATCACGAGGCGGATCACGAACGGCACCAGCTGCGCGACGACGAGCAGCGGCGTGACGTACAGCACCTGCACGCCGATCGGCATCCACAGCACGCGGCGGTGGATCGTGATCGCGCCGTACGACAGCAGCGTATAGGCGAGCGCATGCTCGCCGAGCAGCCCCGCGTCATGCACGTCCATCAGGATGCCGAGCGCGAACGCGACGCCCATTCCGACCTTGCGCGGCTGGTGGATGTTCCAGAACAGCAGCACGAGCGCGACGAAGTCGGGCACGCCGGGCAGGCGGCCCCACGGCATCAGGTTCAGCAGGAACGCGGCGGCGAGGCTGAAGACGATGAAGTACGGGTTGACCGGCTGCAGGATGTATTGCGGGCGGTTCATCGCTGGGCTCCTGGTTGCCCGGCCGCGGGCTTCGCGGGCGCGGCGGCGGGCTTGGCAGGCGCGGCGGGGGCGGCAGGCGCAGCGGGTGCCGTCGGCGCCGGTTTCGCGCCGGGCGCAGCCGCGGCGGCCGGTTTCGCGTTCGCGTCCGCCTTGTCGGCCTTCTCGCTCTTCGCGGCGGCCTTGGCGCCTTTCTTGCCCTTCGCGTTCTTGTCGGCCGGCTCGGGCTCGGCCGGGCGCGGCGGGACATCGTTCTGGTAATGCAGCACGAGCATCTGGCGCGCGCCGCGCACGGCGGCGACCGGCGCGCAGGTCACGCGCGCGAACGCGGTATCGGCGAGCTTGTCGACCTTCGCGACCTTCGCGACCGGCAGGCCCGGCGGATAGACGCCATCGAGGCCGCTCGTGACGAGTTCGTCGCCCGCGACGAGGTCCGAGCTCGTCGGCACGAAGCGCAGGTCGAGCGAATCGCCCTTCGGCGTGCCGTAGATCACGCTGCGCAGGCCGGTGCGCAGCACCTGCACGGGAATCGCGAGATCGCGGTCGGTGATCAGCGTGACTTCGGCCTGCAGCGGGAACACGCGCGTGACCTGGCCGATCACGCCGTCCTCGCTGACGACCGGCGCGCCGTTCTGGATGCCCTGCTGCGAACCCTGCCCGATCACGATTTTCTGCGTGAACGGGTCGCTGGTGTCGTACTGGATCTCGACCGGCGTCGAATGCGTCGCGATGTGCTGGCGCAGTTCGAGCACCGCGCGCAGATGCGTGTTCTCCTGCGCGAGCACCGCGGCCTGGTTGGCCTGCGTGGACAGCTGCAGGTTGCGCTTGCGCAGCGCGTCGTTCTCGTGGCGCAGCGATGCGCCGGTGACGGCGATGTCGGCCGCGCCCATGAACAGGTCGCGCGGCACGAGCGCCGCGCGCTGCAGCGGGTACAGCACGGTGCCGAGCACGCCGCGGACGATTTCGAGCGTGCTGAAGCGCGCGTCCGATACGAGGAGCGCGATGGCGAGGGCGACGAAGAAGATGAGCCGCGCGAGCGCGGGCGGACCTTGCTTGAAGAGGGGCGGCGGACTGTATTCCATGGTCGGCGCCGGGCGCGTGGCGATCGGTTAAATAATGCTCAGACGCGCGAACGGCGTGGCGGTTCGTTCTGAACGAGCGATCCGGCCACGCCGCGGGTGCGTCATATCAAACGGGACTGCTTAGGCGACCACTCGTCGATCACTCGTACGAGAAGATGCTGCCCAGCTTGTCCATGCGTTCGAGCGCCATGCCCGAACCGCGTACGACGCAGGTGAGCGGATCTTCGGCGACGAGCACCGGCAGGCCGGTTTCTTCCGCGAGCAGGCGGTCGAGGTCGCGCAGCAGTGCACCGCCGCCCGTCAGCATCATCCCGCGCTCGGCGATGTCGGCGCCGAGTTCCGGCGGCGTCTGCTCGAGGGCGATCTTCACCGACGACACGATCTGGTTCAGCGGATCGGTCAGTGCTTCGAGGATTTCGTTGCTGGAGATCGTGAAGCTGCGCGGAATGCCTTCCGACAGGTTGCGGCCCTTCACTTCCATTTCCTTGACTTCGGAGCCCGGGAACGCGGAGCCGATTTCCTTCTTGATCGCTTCGGCCGTTTGCTCGCCGATCAGCATCCCGTAGTTGCGGCGGATGTAGTTGACGATCGCCTCGTCGAACTTGTCGCCGCCGACGCGCACCGAGCCTTTGTAGACGATGCCGCCGAGCGAGATCACGCCGACTTCCGTGGTGCCGCCGCCGATGTCGACGACCATCGAGCCGGTGGCTTCCGACACTGGCAGGCCCGCGCCGATCGCGGCCGCCATCGGCTCCTCGATCAGGTAGACCTGCGATGCGCCGGCGCCGTGCGCGGCTTCCTTGATCGCGCGGCGCTCGACCTGGGTCGAGCCGCACGGCACGCAGATGATGATGCGCGGCGACGGCGAGAACATGCGCGACTCGTGCGCCGTCTTGATGAACTGCTTGATCATCTGCTCGGTGACGGTGAAGTCGGCGATCACGCCGTCCTTCATCGGGCGGATCGCCTCGATGTTGCCCGGCACCTTGCCGAGCATCTGCTTGGCTTCCTTGCCGACTGCCTGGATCGTCTTCTTGCCGTTGGGGCCGCCTTCCTGGCGGATCGACACGACCGACGGCTCATCGAGCACGATGCCCTTGCCGCGCATGTAGATCAGGGTGTTTGCGGTGCCGAGGTCGATCGCCAGATCGTTGGAGAAGTAGCTGCGCAAAAAACCGAACATTCAGAATCCTGTTTCGCTCTGGGCCGGCCCTGCATAGCGAACGCTGAGGGCGGGCAGCGGAAAAAATAACAGCCTCGGGAAGCGTGGCGGAAGCGGCCGCCGCGGCGCACGAAGCTGCGAGTGATGTCTACCGGGAATCGCACGAAGCACGCACGGCTTGCCGAAGCGGGGCGAAACGGTGCGGGAAAAGGCTGCCGGGTTTGGGTCGAACGCGTAATGATACCTTATAATTTCGCGGTATTTGAATCGAAACGGACGGTATTTTTGCCGCTTCGGCCCCGATTTTTGAGGGTGGGATCGTACCCTCCAACCCCCCGCCGCAGCGCGGTTTTCGATGTGCTGCGCAGCCTTGTTTTTCCGGTGATCGCATGGCCCTGACCCTGACCGATGTGAAACGCATCGCGCACCTGGCGCGACTCGAAATGGCCGACGCCGACGCCGAGCATACGCTCGGCCAGCTCAATGAATTCTTCGGCCTCGTCGAGCAGATGCAGGCGGTCGATACCGCCGGCATCGCGCCGCTC
The DNA here is from genome assembly GCF_905339865.1 of Burkholderia sp. BCC1993. NCBI lineage: Bacteria > Pseudomonadati > Pseudomonadota > Betaproteobacteria > Burkholderiales > Burkholderiaceae > Burkholderia > Burkholderia sp. BCC1993. Next base: position 75,712 of record NZ_CAJPGZ010000025.1, read on the forward strand.
GCCCACCCGATCGAACAGATCCAGGAAGTCGCGCAGCGCCTGCGCGACGACGCCGTGACGGAAGTCGTCAATCGCGACGACAACCAGCGTCCGGCGCCGGCCGTCCAGGACGGCCTCTATCTCGTGCCGAAGGTGATCGAGTAAGCATTCGATGAGAAGCGCGCCGGCCGGCTTGCGCCGCGCGCCACCCAGAATTCCCAGGAAAACCACTCAATGCACGCAAAAAGCCTGACCGAACTGCGCGCCGCGCTCGCCGCCAAGGAATGCTCGGCCGTCGAGCTCGCGCAGCTCTACCTGAAACGGATCGACGCGGCACGCGACCTGAACGCGTTCGTCCATGTCGATGCCGACCTCACCCTTGCGCAGGCGAAGGCCGCCGACGCCGAGCTCGCGCGCGGCGCGGGCGGCGCGCTGACCGGCCTGCCGATCGCGCACAAGGACGTGTTCGTCACGCGCGGCTGGCGCTCGACCGCCGGCTCGAAGATGCTCGCGAACTACGAGAGCCCGTTCGACGCGACCGTCGTCGCCCGCCTGCAGGCGGCCGGCATGGTCACGCTCGGCAAGACCAACATGGACGAGTTCGCGATGGGCTCGTCGAACGAGAATTCCGCGTTCGGCGCGGTGAAGAACCCGTGGGATACCAACGCGGTGCCGGGCGGCAGCTCGGGCGGCAGCTCGGCCGCCGTCGCCGCGCGCCTCGCGCCGGCCGCGACCGGCACCGACACCGGCGGCTCGATCCGCCAGCCCGCGTCGTTCGCGGGCGTGACGGGCATCAAGCCGACCTATGGCCGCGTGTCGCGCTACGGGATGATCGCGTTCGCGTCGTCGCTCGACCAGGGCGGCCCGATGGCGCAGAGCGCGTCCGACTGCGCGCTGCTGCTGAACGCGATGGCCGGCTTCGACGAGCGCGACTCGACGAGCCTCGAGCGCGACGACGAGGATTTCACGCGCCACCTCGGCCAGCCGTGGGCGGCCGGCAACGATGCGGGCAAGCCGCTCGCGGGGCTGCGTATCGGCCTGCCGAACGAGTATTTCGGCGATGGCCTGGCCGACGACGTGCGCGCGTCGATCGACGCGGCGCTCAAGCAATATGAAGCGCTCGGCGCGACGCTCGTGCCGGTGTCGCTGCCGAAGACGGAACTGTCGATCCCCGTGTACTACGTGATCGCGCCGGCCGAGGCGTCGTCGAACCTGTCGCGTTTCGACGGCGTGCGCTTCGGCCACCGCGCCGCGCAGTACGGCGACCTGCTCGACATGTACAAGAAGTCGCGCGCCGAAGGCTTCGGCCCCGAGGTGAAGCGCCGGATCCTGGTCGGCACCTACGTGCTGTCGCACGGCTACTACGACGCGTACTACCTGCAGGCGCAGAAGATCCGCCGCATCATCGCGAACGATTTCCAGGAAGCGTTCAAGTCCTGCGACGTGATCATGGGCCCGGCGTCGCCGACGGTCGCATGGGATCTCGGCGCGAAGGGCGACGATCCGGTGCAGATGTATCTCGCGGATATCTACACGCTGTCGGTGAGCCTCGCCGGTCTTCCCGGCATGAGCGTGCCGTGCGGCTTCGGCGCCGGCGCGAACGCGAAGCGCCCGGTCGGTCTGCAGATCATCGGCAACTATTTCAACGAAGCCCGGATGCTGCAGGTCGCCGACGCGTTCCAGCGCGCGACCGACTGGCACAAGCAAGTTCCGGCAGGGGTGTAAGCATATGGCTACTCAATGGGAAGTCGTCATCGGTCTCGAGACGCACGCGCAACTGTCGACCGTCTCGAAGATTTTCTCGGGCGCGTCGACGCAGTTCGGCGCCGAGCCGAACACGCAGGCTTGCCCGGTCGACCTGGCGCTGCCGGGCGTGCTGCCGGTGCTGAACCGCGGCGCGGTCGAGCGGGCGATCCGCTTCGGCCTCGCGATCGGCTCGACCATCGCGCCGCGCAGCATCTTCGCGCGCAAGAATTACTTCTACCCCGATCTGCCGAAGGGCTATCAGATCAGCCAGTACGAGATTCCGGTCGTGCAGGGCGGCCAGATCACGATCCAGGTGCCCGCCAACGAAAAGGCCGGCAAGGAAGCGTACGAAAAGACCGTCAACCTGACCCGCGCGCACCTCGAGGAAGATGCGGGCAAGTCGTTGCATGAAGACTTTGCCGGGATGACGGGGATCGACCTGAACCGTGCGGGCACGCCGCTGCTCGAGATCGTCACCGAGCCGGAAATGCGCAGTGCGGCCGAGGCCGTCGCGTATGCGAAGTCGCTGCACGCGCTCGTCGTGTGGCTCGGCATCTGTGATGGCAACATGCAGGAAGGCTCGTTCCGCTGCGACGCGAACGTGTCGGTGCGTCCGGTCGGCCAGGAAAAGTTCGGCACGCGCGCCGAGATCAAGAACCTGAACTCGTTCCGGTTCCTCGAGGAAGCGATCAACTACGAAGTCCGTCGCCAGATCGAGCTGATCGAGGACGGCGGCGAAGTCGTGCAGGAAACACGCCTCTACGATCCGGACAAGCGCGAGACGCGCTCGATGCGCAGCAAGGAAGACGCGCACGATTACCGCTACTTCCCCGACCCCGACCTGATGCCGCTCGTGATCGGCCGGGACTGGGTCGAGCGCGTGCAGGCCGGCATGCCCGAACTGCCGGCCGCGATGCAGCAGCGCTTCGTCGAGCAGTACGGCGTGTCCGCGTACGACGCGGGCGTGCTGACGTCGAGCAAGGCGATGGCCGCGTACTTCGAGGCCGTCGTCGCGAAGGCCGGCGCCGCGAACGCGAAGATCGCCGCGAACTGGCTGATGGGCGACGTGTCGTCGCAGCTGAACCGCGACGGCATCGACATCGACGCGATTCCGGTTTCGGCCGCGCAGCTTGCGCTGGTGCTGCAGCGCATCGCCGACGGCACGATCTCGAACAAGATCGCGAAGGAAATCTTCGCGACGATCTGGGACGAGAAGGCGACCGACGAAGCCGCGGCCGACCGCATCATCGACGCGAAGGGCCTGAAGCAGATTTCCGACACCGGCGCGCTGGAAGCGATCATCGACGAGGTGCTCGCCGCGAACGCGAAGTCGGTCGAGGAATTCCGCGCGGGCAAGGAAAAGGCGTTCAACGCGCTGATCGGCCAGGCGATGAAGGCGACCAAGGGCAAGGCCAACCCGCAGCAGGTCAACGAGCTGCTGAAGAAGAAACTCGGCTGAACATGGCCGCGCGCCTGAACCGCGCCTGACGACGGGCCGCCGCCGAACCTGTTCGGGGCGGCCCGTCGCTTTGGTGCATGCGTTATCGTGTGCGCGTGTGCATCGCACCGTCCAACGGAGGAACGAATGGCGAAACAACCGTCGCTCGACGATTTCCGCGTGCCGTACAGCACGCGCGAGAAGGAAGCTGCCGCATTCAAGCTCGATGCGTTCGATCCGGCCGCGAAGCCGTTTTCGTCGGGGTCGAAGGACGCCGACCGCGAACGGCTGTCCGCCGTGTCGACCGAGCTCGACGTCCAGCAGGAGCGCCTGCACACGCAGCAGCAGAAGCGCGTGCTGCTCGTGCTGCAGGGGATGGATACCAGCGGCAAGGACGGCACCGTGCGCGCCGTGTTCCGCGAGGTCGATCCGCTCGGCCTGCGCGTCGTGTCGTTCAAGGCGCCGACGCCGATCGAGGCCGCGCACGATTTCCTGTGGCGCGTGCATGCGCAGGTGCCGGCCGCAGGCGAGCTCGCGATCTTCAACCGCAGCCACTACGAAGACGTGCTCGTGCCGCGCGTGATCGGCGCGATCGACGGCAAGGAATGCGAGCGCCGCTACCGGCAGATCCGCGATTTCGAGACGATGCTGTTCGAGAACGGCACGACGATCGTCAAGTGCTTCCTGCACATCTCGAAGGACGAGCAGCGCGAGCGGCTGCAGGCGCGCATCGACGATCCGACCAAGCACTGGAAGTTCGACATATCCGATCTCGACGCGCGCAAGCACTGGGAGGCATACCAGTCGGCGTACCGCGATGCGCTCGCCGCGACGTCGGCCGAGCATGCGCCGTGGTACGTGATCCCGGCGGATTCGAAGACGCACCGCAACGTGATGATCGCCGAGCTGCTGCTGCGCACGATGACCGACATGAAGCTCGAATTCCCGCCGCCGAAGCCGGAACTCGAAGGCGTGAAGATCCGCTAGGCTGCGATCCTGTAACCAATCGAACTGAACTGAACAACGGAACCCGACATGATGCGAGTGATTACCGCCAACCTGAACGGCATCCGCTCCGCCGCGAAGAAGGGCTTCTTCGAATGGCTCGGCGAACAGAAGGCCGACTGTGTGTGCGTGCAGGAAATCAAGGTATCGGCCGACGACCTGCCGACCGAATTCGTCGAGCCGCACGGCTTCAGGAGCTACTTCCACCACGCCGAGAAGAAGGGCTACAGCGGCGCGGGCGTGTACAGCCGCCACGAGCCCGATGACGTGATCATCGGCTTCGGCAGCAGCGAATTCGATTCCGAGGGGCGCTACGTCGAGGCGCGCTACGGCAAGCTGTCGGTCGTGTCGGTGTACGTGCCGTCCGGCTCGAGCGGCGAAGAGCGCCAGCAGGCGAAGTACCGTTTCATGGACGAGTTCATGCCGCACCTCGCCGAGTTGAAGAAGAAGCGCGAGGTGATCCTGTGCGGCGACGTGAACATCGTGCACAAGGAAATCGACATCAAGAACTGGAAGAGCAACCAGAAGAATTCGGGCTGCCTGCCGGAAGAGCGCGCGTGGCTCACGCAGCTGTTCGACGATGTCGGCTACGTCGACGTGTTCCGCACGCTCGATCCGCGCCCCGAGCAGTACACGTGGTGGAGCAACCGCGGCCAGGCGTACGCGAAGAACGTCGGGTGGCGGATCGATTACCAGATCGCGACGCCGGGCGTGGCCGGCACCGCGAAGCGCACGTCGATCTTCAAGGACATCAAGTTCAGCGATCACGCGCCGCTGACGGTGGATTACGACTACAAGAAGTGAGCGTCGGCGCGACGCGATGCGCGTCGCTGCCGAGTCGTCCGGTCGCCGGACGCAAAACGGGGCCGCATGTCGAACATGCGGCCCCGTTTCGTTTGGTGCGTCGCTTACTGCTTGATCGATGCCATGTCGATCACGAACCGGTACTTCACGTCGCTCTTCAGCATCCGCTCGTAAGCGGCATTGATCTGCTGCATCGGAATCGTTTCGATATCCGACGTAATGCCGTGCTCCGCGCAGAAGTCGAGCATTTCCTGCGTTTCCGCGATCCCGCCGATCAGCGAGCCCGCGAGGCGGCGGCGCTTGAAGATCAGGTTGAACACCTGCGGCGACGGATGGTCGTGCTCCGGCGCGCCGACGAGCGTCATCGTGCCGTCGCGCTTCAGCAGGTGCAGGAACGGGTTCAGGTCGTGCTGCGCGGCGACCGTGTTCAGGATGAAGTCGAAGCTGTTCAGGTGCGCGTTCATCTGCGCTTCGTCCTTCGAGATCACCACGTCATGCGCGCCGAGACGCTTGCCGTCCTCGATCTTCGACGGCGACGTCGTGAACAGCACGACGTGCGCGCCCATCGCGCGCGCGAGCTTCACGCCCATGTGGCCGAGCCCGCCGAGGCCGACGATGCCGACCTTCTTGCCGGGGCCGACGTTCCACTGGCGCAGCGGCGAATAGGTCGTGATCCCCGCGCACAGGAGCGGCGCGGCACCGGCCGGGTCGAGCGTCTCGGGCACGCGCAGCACGAACGCCTCGTCGACGACGAGCTGCGTCGAATAGCCGCCGTACGTGACGTCGCCGGTCACGCGATCCTGGCCGTTGTAGGTGCCGACGAAGCCGTTCTCGCAATACTGCTCGAGGCCTTCTGCGCAGCTCGGGCAGGTGCGGCACGAATCGACGAGACAGCCCACGCCGACCAGCTCGCCGACCTTGAAGCGCGACACTTGCGGGCCGGTCGCGGTCACGCGGCCGACGATTTCATGGCCCGGCACGACCGGGTAGATCGTGTTGCGCCATTCGTTGCGGGCCTGGTGCAGGTCCGAGTGGCAGACGCCGCAGTAGAGCACCTCGATCTGGACGTCGAGGTCGCGCAGCGCGCGGCGCTGGAATTCGAACGGGGCGAGCGGCGAGCGCGCGTCGGTCGCCGCGTAAGCGTAAGTTGTGCTCATGCAGGGGGCTCCTTGTCCGGGAAAACGTCCGGCGAATCAGACTGCCGCCGCATCATGTGGCGACGCGGCGAGACAGGTGCCCATCGTAAGGAGCGGGCCGCTTCGGCGAAATACACGAAGGTCTCGAAGATTTGCCTATTCCTCTCGAATTGCACGCGAACGGCCGTCAAAACGCTTTCAAGGTGCTACATTGCGAGCCTGATTCTCTTGCCGGACAGGACGACGCCCGTGAGCTTCCAACCCCTTTTCGACGACACGGGCGAGCGTGTGCGGCGCCGCATGATCGAGCTGCACGCGCGCCTCGCGCCGAACGAGGGCGATACGCTGGCGGCGCTCGACGGCGTGCGCTTCTTCCGCGTGAGCCGCCCGGTGCCGCGTATGCCGGTGCTGTACGAACCGAGCATCATCGTCGTGTGCCAGGGCCGCAAGCTCGGCTATCTCGGCGATCGCTCGTTCGTCTACGACGCGCAGCAGTATCTCGTGCTGTCGGTGCCGCTGCCGTTCGAATGCGAGACCTTCGCGAGCATGGACGAGCCGTTTCTCGCGATCTCGATCCGCGTCGATCTCGCGGTGATCGCCGAGCTCGCGATCCTGCTCGACGAGACGCTGGGTGCTGCGGTCAGCGAGCCGCACGGCGTCTATTCGACGCCGCTCGATGCGCCGCTCGCCGACGCGGTGGTGCGGCTGCTCGAAGCGCTCGCGTCGCCGCACGACACGTGCGTGCTCGGGCCGGCGATCATGCGCGAGATCGCATACCGCGTGCTGACGGGGGCGCAGGGCGATGCGATTCGGGCGGCGCTCGTCCAGCAGCATCATTTCGGCCGCATCGCGAAGGCGCTGCGGCGCATCCATGCGGACCTGAAGGCCGATCTCGACGTCGAGACGCTCGCGCGCGAGGCCGGGATGAGCGTTGCGGTGTTCCACGCGCAGTTCAAGCACGTGACGGCGACGTCGCCGATGCAGTATGTGAAGGCCGCTCGCCTGCACCAGGCGCGGTTGATGATGGTGCAGGACGGTGTCGGTGCGGGTGCGGCGTCGGCACGGGTCGGCTATGCGAGCGCGTCGCAGTTCAGCCGCGAGTTCAAGCGGCTGTTCGGCCGCAGCCCGGGAGACGAAGTCCGCTGGATGCGAGAAAGCGGCAGCCGGCCGGTCGAGTCGCAAGTCGGCGCGTAGCGCCTGGCCTCGTGCGCCGGTGATGCGTGCCGGCGATTCCCGACGGGAGGCCGCCGGGTGCGGCGCTCAGCGCCGCACGACCTTGCGCCGCTGCGCGCTGATGCCCGCGTAGTCGGGCAGCGTGTCGACGCGTTTGGCCGTCGCCTTCGCATACAGCGGCATCAGGTCCGGCAGGCGGTTCAGCAGATCCTGCCGCCGCGCGGCGCTGTACGGATGCATGTAGATGAAGCCCGACGTCTTGTTCGTGCGCGTCGCCGCCGCGAGCTTGTCCCACAGCGTGATCGCCGCGCGCGGATCGAAGCCCGCGCGGGCGGCGATGTCGCCGCCGATCACGTCGGCTTCGGTTTCGTCGGTCGGGTCGTAGCGGAGCGTCTGCAGGCGTTCGCCGAGGTTCAGCGCCTGCGGCAGCGGATCGCCGACGCCGAACAGCGGCGGCAGCGTGGCCGCGCGCAGCGACGTTTGCGACGTCGCGCTGAAATTGCTGCGCGCGTGTTCGCGCAGCGCATGCGCGATGCCGTGTGCGATCAGCACGCCGAACTCGTCGTCGTTCAGGCGGACGCGATCGAGCAGCCCGCCGTACACGAGCACCTTGCCGCCCGGCAGGCAGGTGATGCGGATGTCGCGCGAACGGATCACGTTGACGTCCCACGCCCAGCTCTTCACACGATCGTTCCACTTCACCGAATACGGCGCGAGCTTCATGACGATCGCGCGCAGCCGCTTCACGCGCGGCTGGTTCGCGGGCAGCAGGCGGTCGCTGTCGGCGGCGGTCTGGACGATCTGCGCGTATTCGTTCGCGGTGAGTTGTTCGAGCAGCGGCGACGGGATCAGCGTGCGGAACGCGATCGCGTTGCCGTAGCGAACCTGCTGCGGCGTCGGCGTATAGGCTTTCGCGGGCACGGCGGCGCCGGTCGGCTGCGCGGCTTCGGCTGCAGGCGGTGGAGCGGATGCCGCCGGCGTGGACGGCGATGCCGGGGCAGCGGGCGCGGAGCCGGCCACGGCCGCAACGGTGTCGGACGCATGAGCGCTTCCCGCCGCGCCGAGCGTCGCGAAGCCGACGCCCAGCGCGGCGGCGACGCGCGCCACGCGATGCAGTCGATCATTGCGCACGGCTGGCCTCGCCGTTGCGCGCGGTGCCGTTCCACGGCGCGATCTTGAACAGCAGCAGCATGCCGGGGATCGCGAGCGCGGTGCACACGATGAAGTAGTCGAACCAGCCGATCTTCGCGACGATGAAGCCGCTCGCGGCCGATGCGAGGGTGCGCGGCACGGACGCGAGGCTCGTGAACAGCGCGAACTGCGTGGCCGTGTAGCGCGGATCGGTCGTGCTCGCGATATACGCGACGAACGCGGCCATCGTCAGGCCGGTCGTGAAGGTTTCGACGCCGTAGACGATCGCGAGCGCGACCGTCATCGGGCTGAATTGCGGCGTGACCGCGACGCCGAACACGGACAGCGCCGCCGCGAGCGCGTGGCTCGTCGATACCGTGAAGTCGTACAGCATGGCGAGCACCGGCGAGCCGGGGCCGAGTTGCGCGAGCCACGCGAAGCCGAGCGTCGACACCATCTGCAGCGCGCCGAAGATCCACAGCCCGCGGCCGATCCCGATCTTCACGAGCCAGACGCCGCCGATGATGCCGCCGGCGACGCTCGCGACGAGCGCGGTGGTCTTCGCGACGATGCCGATCTCGGTGCGCGTGAAGCCGATGTCGAGGAAGAACGACGTCGACAGCGTGGTGGCCATCGTGTCGCCGATCTTGAACAGGAAGATGAACGCGATGACGAGCAGCGCGCCGCTCCAGCCGTCGCGCTGGATGAATTCGCGGAACGGCAGCACGATCGCGTCGCGCAGGTTGCGCGGCGGCGTGCCGACGACTTCCGGTTCACGCACGAGCAGCGTCATCAGGATGCCCGGCAGCATGAACGCGCCGGTGAGCGCGAACACGGCGTCCCACGGCATGTGGTCGGACAGGATCAGCGCCAGCGAGCCGGGGATCAGCGCGGCGAGCTTGTATGCGTTCACGTGCACCGCGTTGCCGAGGCCTTGCTCGGTGTCGCGCAGCAGTTCGCGGCGATAGGCGTCGATCACGATGTCGGAGCTTGCGCCGAAGAACGCGACGAGCGTCGTGAGCGCGGCGACCGTCCAGATCGAGTCGCGCGGCGACACGAAGCCGAGCGCGGCGATCGCGCCGGCGACCAGCACCTGCGTGAGCAGCATCCAGCCGCGCCGGCGGCCCGGCCGCCAGCCGGGCAGGCGCGGGATGTAGCGGTCCATCAGCGGCGCCCACAGGAACTTCCACGTATACGGGAACTGGATCAGCGCGAACAGACCGATTTCCTTCAGGTTCACGCCCTCGGAGCGCAGCCATGCCTGCACGAGGTAGACGAGCGTGAACAGGGGCAGCCCCGACGTGAAGCCCAGGAACACGCAGATCAGCATGTGCGTGTTCAGATAGGCGCGCCAGCCGGGGTGATCCTCGTGAGCGGTGAGTGCGGGCGCCTCGTGTGGCGTTTTGGACATGGACGGAAACTGGGTAGCGTTGACTGATGGCGGCGGCAGCGCAGGCGGCGCGGGCGGCACTGGAGGGGCGGCCGCACGCGGGTGCGGGCCGGATCATCCGTCAACGGCCCCGGCTCAGCTGCGCTTGACGCGGTAGACAGCAAGACTACCACGCCAGTTCGCTCCCCATCGAATCGGCTGGCCTTCGTGCAGCACGATGCGATCGAGGATCGTGACGCCGACTTCCGGTGCGAGCGCCTCGAAATCCTTGATCGTCAGCACCCGGACGTTCGGCGTGTTGTGCCACTGGTAAGGCAGCGACTTCGACACCGGCATCCGGCCGCGCAGCACCGACAACCGGTGCGCCCAGTAGCCGAAGTTCGGGAACGACACGATGCATTCGCGCCCGACGCGCGCGGTTTCGCGCAGGATCGCGGCCGTCTGGTGGATCGTCTGAAGTGTTTGCGACAGGATCGCGAAATCGAAGCTGTGATCCTCGAACAGGCGCAGGCCGTCCTCGAGGTTCTGCTGGATCACGTTGATCCCGTTCTTCGCGCTGGCGAGCACGCCTGCGTCGTTCAGCTCGATCCCGTAGCCGGACACGTCGAGTTCTTCCGACAGCAGCGACAGCAGCGAGCCGTCGCCGCAGCCGAGGTCGAGCACGCTCGCGCGCGGTTCGACCCAGCGGGCGATCGCGCGGAAGTCCGCGCGGGCGGACAGGGAATTCAGTGCTTGCTGGTTCATGCCCCTACCTCGATGGCGATTCGTTCGTAATACGCGCGGAGCAGGTTGTGATAGCGCGCGTCGTCGAGCAGGAACGCGTCGTGGCCGTGCGGCGCGTCGATTTCCGCGTAGCTGACCGTGCGCTTGTTGTCGAGCAGCGCCTTCACGATCTCGCGCGAACGCGCCGGCGCGAAGCGCCAGTCGGTCGAGAAGCTCGCGATCAGGTATTTCGCCTGCGTGTGCGCGAGCGCGGCCGTCAGGTTGCCGTCGAACGCCTTGGCCGGATCGAAGTAGTCGAGCGCGCGCGTGATCAGCAGGTAGGTGTTCGCGTCGAAGTAGTCGGCGAACTTGTCGCCTTGGTAGCGCAGGTACGACTCGACCTCGAACTCGACGTCGAAGCTGAAGTTGTACGCGTCGAGCGCGCCGTCCGCGCGGCGCAGCGCACGGCCGAATTTCTCGGCCATGTCGTCGTCGGACAGGTACGTGATGTGGCCGATCATCCGCGCGACGCGCAGGCCGCGCTTCGGCTTCACACCGTGCGCGTAATAGTCGCCGCCGTGGAAGTCGGGATCGGACAGGATCGCCGAGCGCGCGACCTCGTTGAACGCGATGTTCTGCGCGGACAGCTTCGGCGTCGACGCGATGTCGATGCAGTGCGCGACGCGCTCCGGATACATCAGGCTCCACGCGAGCGCCTGCATCCCGCCGAGGCTGCCGCCCATCACGGCGGCGAAGCGCTCGATGCCGAATGCGTCGGCGACGCGCGCCTGTGCGTGCACCCAGTCTTCGACGGTGACGACCGGGAAGCGTGCGCCGTACGGCGTGCCGGTCGACGGATCGATGCTCATCGGGCCGGTCGAGCCGAAACACGATCCGAGGTTGTTCACGCCGATCACGAAGAAGCGGTTGGTGTCGAGCGGCTTGCCGGGGCCGACCATGTTGTCCCACCAGCCGGTGCTGCGCGGATCGTCCGCGTAGACGCCGGCGACGTGGTGCGACGCGTTGAGCGCGTGGCAGACGAGCACCGCGTTCGAGCGCGCGGCGTTGAGCTCGCCGTACGTCTCGACGACGAGCTGATAGTTGCCGATCACGCTGCCGCTTTGCAAGCGCAGCGGTTCGGCGAAGTGCATGGTCTGTGGAGCGACGATGCCGATCGATTCCATTCGTTCCGCCTTATGCCATATGACTGGGCGGCTAAATGGTGTCGGCGAGGCGCGGAGTCGAAGGTGCGCGGCTGACGACCTCTTTAGCCGCATTTGTAGTGAACCGCCGGGGAACGACGCATCGACGCGTCAGGGCCCCGGCCGGTTCGCGCGCCCGCAATCGAGTCAGCAAATCGGCGCGCTTCCGGCCTGCCGCCAAGGAGGCGGCAAGTCGGCAAAGTATAGCGGAAATTGCAGGGCGCGGATTCGGGAGGTGTGCTGGGCGGCCGGCGGCCCGGCCCTGCGGACCCGCCGGGCCGCCCGGAACCGCCTGCGTGGGGAACAGGCGGCGCCGGGCGCGCCCCGTCACCAGCGGTACTTCGCGGCCAGCTCGCCCTTGACCACAGCATAGTCGGACAGGTTTGCCTCCACGCCGAGGCTCGCCGATATCGCGAAGCGCTTCGACACCTGGCCCGTCGCGCCGACCCGGAACGCCGCGCGATCGCGCGGAACACTGAACGAGAAAGCATTGCGGTCGAGCGTCAGCGTGCGCGAGCCGGGGCCGTGCCACCAGTTCGCTTCGATGAACGGCCGAAGTTCGCGTCCGTTCGACATCGCAGTGACACCGTGCACGCGCACGCCGAGCCGGGTGAGCACGTCGGTGGCGCCCTGGCCGTCGAGGCGGCCGCCGGCGGTGCCGTGCGCGTCCGCGCGATAGTCGGACACGACGAGCTGCGCTTCGGGCTCGACGAAGAACCGCGTGTCGCCCCGCTCGTAGAACCCGAGTGAATAGCCGGTCTCGATCGAGCCGGTCACGGTGCGCGACCGGTACGAGTCGGCCGCGAGGCTGCCGCCGACGCTGTTCGCGTAGGCGCCGTACATGAACCACGCATCGACGTAAGGGCCGGTCAGGATGTCGCGGCTGCCGTACCACGTGCCGTACACACCGACGTTGTAGCCGGCCACGCTGCCGCGCGCGGTGGCGTTCGTGACACGCCCCTCGATCGCGTTCCACAGCGGGCGTGTCGACCAGTTGGTCTGGCTGCCGTACATGCCCATCGCGCCGATGCGCACACTGCCCCCGCGACCGTCGTCGAAGCGGAGCAGGTCGGCTCCCGCGTGGATCAGGCGACCGTTGCCCGACACGCTGCGGTTGCCGCCGGACATCGAGGTCGTCTGGCCTTCGGCGCGCAGCCAGACGGCGCCGTCGAGCGGGCCGGTGGCTTCGGTGCGTAGCGAGCGATCGTTGCGCTGATGCAGCGAATGAATCGCCATCGTCGCTGCGGCATCCGCGTTTGCCAGATACGCGTCGGGTTCCGGTGCGGCGGCGCGCGGCGGAGGGGGGATGACTTCCGGCTCGATCGGTGGATCGGGCGGGAGCGGCGGATCGGGCGGTTCCGGCGGCTGTGGCTTTGCCGCGGAGACGAGATACCAGTTTTCCGCCTGTCCGCCATCGCCGCCACGTTTGAGCATGTAATCGTAGCCGCCTGCCGACAACGTGCCGAAGCCGCTCCGGTAGCCGTCCGATGCCGCATCGAGCGTGAATGCCGACGCGTCGGTCGTGCCGCCGTTACGGGTTTCGACGAGCGGGATGCCGATGGTCGTCGCCGCGCCGTCCCCGCCCGCGTGCTTCACGACGATGCCGGTGTCGCCCGATGCGTGGCCGCCGTCGATCACGAGGCGGTCGGTGGGCGACGCATCGTCCTGCAGCGTCGTATGGAGCACCAGCTTGCCGTTGCGCGCCGCATAGTCGCCCGTCACCACGAGCGTGCGCGGTGTGGGCGGCACACCGGCCGCCGGCGCGTCGAATGCGATCGTCGAATCGTTCAGCGCGACGGTGCCGACCGACGAGTCGCCGGTGATGGTCCAGAGGCTGTCCGCGTCGAGCGCCAGTGTGCGGACGGCGTCTGTCGCGCCGGTCCATGCGGACGCGTTCGACAGCGCGACGTCAGTCACGGCGGGCGTCGGGCTGCCGTCGTCGGCCGGATGGTTGACGATGTCGCCGTCCGCGACGGCGTTCGTGTCGAGCGTCAGGCGCACGGGTGCACCCGACTCGGCATGGACGGACAGCAGCGTGCCGTTGCCGCCGATCGCGCGCGTGCCGTTTTGCAGCGTGATCGTCGCATTGGATGCGTCGATTGCACCATGGCGCTCGCTGACGAGCGTGCCGTCGTCGATCGTCAGCGTGCCGCCATAGACGGCAGCGGCATAGGCGCCGGCGCCGGTCGTGCGCACGTCGCTGCGCAGCAGGTCGATCGTGCCGTCGGTGCTTGCGTATAGCCCGGTGGCTTCGGTGCCATTCGTTTCGACGCTCGTATCGGTGAGCGCGGCGACGGAGTTCGCGCCGGCCGACAGCACGCCGCGCGCCCGTTGGCCGCTCGTCACGATGCCGCCGCGCGTGATCGCGACCTTGCCGCCGAGCCGGGCGACCACGCCGATGGCGCCTTTGCCGGTGGTCGTCACATCCGTATCGGTTGCGTCGATGACGGGCGTGTCGGTGTACTCCTTCGACGCGTAAAGGCCGTGCGAACTGATGCCGTGCGTGACGACGCCCGTGCGTTCGAGCTCGACGCTACCCTCGCGGGTATCCACGCCGAGCGCCGCGTATCCGCTCGTTTCGAGATGCGAGTCGCTGAAGGTGACGGTGGATGCGCCCGGCATGTACAGCACCGACGCATAGTCGCCATCGGTGCGGATATCGGTGCGCTTCAGCGTGGCCCGGACGCCGCCGTAGCTGAGGGACAGGCCGGTCCCGAACAGGCCGCTGGTCCTGATCAGCGTGTCGGCGACGTCGATAGTGCCGCCCGGAACGAGGATCGTTGCGATGCCCGACGCCTCCTTGCCGCGTGTCACGATCACGCTGTCGGAGAGCGACAGCCGGCCGTTGGTGCCGTCGATGAATGTGCCGTGCGCGTAGTCGCCGTCGGTATCGATGGAGACGCGCTCGGCGGATGCGCTGCCGCCATAACGAAGTTCGATGCCTGAGCTCGACCCGCCGCGCGTACGGATTTCCGTATCGCGCAGCACGACGCGCGACCCGGTGCCCTCTGCGGCAGCGCCGGCCGAGACGTAGCCGGTCGTGAACACGCGGGTCTTGCCGAGGGTCGTCAGCACCCCGCCGTTGACGGCGGAAAGCACGGCCTTGGCGGATGCGGTCGTCGAATAGTCGCCCGGTGCGACTTCGAGCGCGATGCCGTCCGCGAGTTGCGGGCCGCCTCCGACGACTTGTGCCGTCGACGCCCAGGGCATTGCCGCGCCGGCGAGCAGCGCAGAATGCAAGACACGCCGGCCGATGCGCGCGTGAGAAAAAGGGAAGTAACTGCGGTTCACCTGATCACCTTGATTTATCTCGAGTGAGCGAAGATGAACTTTTGCGGGTTATTTTGAAATTGGACGAGTTCGAATTTTTTGCGGTGCTTGGCGGCCGGCACGGCGCACGCGCGAAACGCGGAGATATTGGGCGCTCGTTTTTCGATCGATCGGGATTGCCTGCGGGGTGTTCGACGAGAGCGGATGGCGTAATGGACAGAGGCGCGCGATCGAGCGGGCATGTTTCAAGCCAATTGGAGGGGGAGCGGCAAAACGAATGGCGTGCCGTGCTGACTGCCCGATCGCCGGGTTTGTCCGCACACGAATGGACGGTCTGCGTGCGACTGTGCGCGTACGGCAGCTATCGCGAAAGCCGGGGCACCCATCCTGCCGTGCGCCCCGGCAATGAACCGGCGGCGCGCGCAGCACGCGCCCCGGTTCGCGATGTGTTACTGATACATGATCGAGTACATCACCGACGTATTCACCGTACCCTGGCCTGCAGCGCCACCCGTTGCGACGTATTGCGCGTAGTACGGCAGGTCCGCGGAGCCGCCCACCAGCGCGACCGCCTTCGAGTTTTCATCGGCCTTGCCCAGGGCGATGTTGGACGAATCGCCGTTGAGCAGGCCGACTTCGACGTTTTTCGCGGTACCCGTTGCGTTGAACAGCTGACCCGTCGTCGAGTTGACCGTGGTGCCCGCCTCGAAGTGCGTGTAGACGTTCCCGCTTGCCGGCGAGCAGTTCTTCAGACTGATCTTGAATGGCGTGCGGCCGGCCGTCGAACCGCCGTTGACGAGCGCCGACGTCGATACCTTCGGCAGTGCCACGGTGAAGTTCTTGCCGCCGGTGCCGTTGCCGTCGATCGTGCAGGTTTGCGTACCGATGTTGCCGTTGATGGTAATCGTTCCGTCGGCTGCGTGCGAGACGGCCGGCAGAGTTGCCGCTGCGGCGACGGCGAGTGCTGCGATGCTGGTGTATGCGAACTTCATATCGATTCCTCTAGTACTAGTTGGAAAAAGGACTCGGTCGGCACACCGCCCGACTGCCGTTACCGGTCGTACGAGCGACATCTGACTTCGTCCAAAAAGACCCACCGAGGCAGTCATGAAGGACTACGAAACGGAAGGCCGTTCCGGCCATCGATGCACCGATGGTCGTGGGTAGGCGTCGGCCCCTCGTGGTGTCGGGCGGCCGATGCGCTACCGAATTGCTCTGCTATGCGTCAAGCGATGGGCTCACTGATAGCTCATCGTGAACGTCGCGACCCCCTTGACCGTCCCGGCGGAAACCTGGCCGGTCGAGATGTATTGAGCGGACAACGGAATGCTCGTCGTCGTCGCCGACGGGCCGACATACCATTGATTGGTGTTGCCGACCGCAGCCGAATCCGGGCCGTAACCGACGGGTTGCCCGTTTCTCAGGATGCGCAGCTTGACGCCTTTCGCCGTCGAGTCAGGCGTGAGCGTCAGTTGATCTCCGGTATTGCCCGGATCGGTCAAGTCGGTCAGCGTGACGTAAACATTGGATCCCGATTTGCAGCTCAATCCGATGTTGAACCCCTTGTCTCCGGCGGTCATGCCGACGGCATTGAGTTTGCTTGCCGCAATGGGTTGCAAGGGCACGGGGATATTCGGCGTGGTGACCGTGCAGGTAGTCGGCATGATGGTCAGACTTCCGCCGCGGTTGTTCCAATAAAACTGATATCGATAGCCGCCAGCGGTCGGATAAGCCCGATTCTCGGCGCCGATGTTCCATTGGCCAACGGATGACTGCGGGAGCGTCACGCCGTTGTAGATGAGATCGCTGAGCTTGATCAGTTCGACCTTGATTCGATAGAAGCCGCTGATCGGCCGTGTCGACGTATTGGGTGGCGCCCATTCCGCCTTCGAACTGAGGCTGCTGTGCATGACTTGCCCGGTTTCCATGTTGGTGAAGCGCAACCCCATGGACGGCCACGAGAGTAGGTACGTCACGCCGGGAATATTGCTGGGGCGCTGGGCATCGTGGAAATAAAATGAATATCCACCGGGAGGATAGGGGTTGGCATCGCATCGATACGGCATCGTCAGCACCGTAGTAGCCAAAACCGCACCATTCGGGGCATTGTGCGGAACAAGGACATTCCCGAAGCCGAACCTGCGTTGATAATCCGAGCTTTCATCGTTGTAGCAAGTCGGGGTCTGCGCATGACCCGCGATCGAATACAGTGAACTGGTCAAGCAAAGTGCGGCAAGCAGCAGATACTTGGCCATCGTTCTTTCATTTCGCATCTCGTAGGATTCCGCTTGAATTTCGGTCTATGGGAGGCCGCATCTTTAATGCGAATCATCGTCGGCGTGAGGCGCCGCACCGGCGCATATCGATTCGACGTGCGTATACGCTTCGCTCTTGTTCTGTTTGACCGGCAACTGGTAACTGAACGAACAGAATTCGGTCTTGCGATTGCCCCATTTCGCCTTCAGCGTGCCGGTATCGCTCAAGCCGCGGACGAACAGCTTGCCGCCCTGTCCGGCCAGCCCGAGGGTCTTGCCATCGGCGTCGACGACGTTGCTGCCGAACGGGATCGGCGTACCGTCGGGCTGACGGATCGTCATCAGCACCGCGCGGCCGGTGACCGTGTCGAACTTGACCTTCACGACCGAATTCGCGCGCGGCGCGACCTGCTGGCTCGTCGTCAGCATTTCGACGTCGATCGGAATGCCCTTCGGGTCGAGCTCGATGGTGTTCATCTTGTACGGCGTCAGGTACGGCAGCACCGCATAGCCGCGTCCGTCGATCCGCACGTCCGTGCCGTTCGTGATGGAAGCGCCGACGGCGTCCTTTGCTTCGACGATCGCGACCGTTTCGCCGAGATCGTTGGCAAGCGTGACGCCGCCCGCATGGCCGACGAGTGCACCGGTCACGCCGGCGGACACGCTCGAGAAGCCGCTGCCGCCGCTCGCGCTGCCGGAGAACGTCGCGAACGGACTGCGGTATTGCGCGTTGCCGCCGCCGGTTGTCTGATCGCCGGTATTGACGTTCACGCCGTACGAGAACTGGTTGGACTTTCCAGTGGTGCCGGTCAACGACATCTGTCCGGTCGTGCCGCCCTGGTTGTCGTGCGCGATACCCGTGCTCAGCGTCGGCGCGTGCGAGCGCCGGCCGAGCGGGACCGTCAGGTTTGCGTACACCTGGTTGTTCAGGCGGCCCGAGTAGCCGTCTCGCTGCCGCGACACCGACAGGTTGTAGCTCAGATTGACGCCGAGGAGCCGCAGGCTGTTGTTGTAGCCGACCTGGAACTGCGTCGTCGTGCCCTGGCGGTTCCAGTAGTTGACCGTCGAGCCCACCGCGAACAGGCTGCCGCGCTTTTCACCGAGCGACTGGTTCAGCGTCAGCTGCACCTGGTTGCGTTGCCGGTAGATGCTGTTCGGATCGCTTCGGCCTGCCGACAGCTCGCGCGCAACCATCGCGTCGCGCATGCTCCAGTAACCGCGCGACGAGTAGCGATACGCGGCTATCGCGATGTTCGTGCCGGTCGCGTCGACGGACTTGCTGTAGCTCACGCGCACACTCTGCCCGCTCGTCGCCGATACGCCCGGGATGCGGGCGCTGGCGTGCGTGACGTCGACCGCGAGCGCGCCGAGCGGCGTGTTGAACGCAGCCCCGACCAGGCCGGCCAGGTAATTCTCGGCGACGATCGCGCCGACGTAACCCGTCATCAGGTTGCTGATGCCGCGCTGATACGTGGCCTGCGCGAAATTCGGATGACGTTCGAGCTGCGACTCGCGCAACTGCCCGAGCGCGACGCCGAACCGGGAGATACCCGGGCGCAGCGACTGCACGACTGCCGCATACGGCACCGTGAAGCTGTGTTTCCTGCCGTCCGCCTCGGTGACCGTGACGAGCAGGTTGCCGCCGTAGCCGGTCGCGTACAGGTCGCTGATCTCGAACGGGCCGGGCGCGACGTTGGTTTCGTACAGCACCGCACCGTTCTGCGACACCGCAACGTGTGCGTTGCTCGTTGCAACACCGCGGACCACGGGTGCATAGCCGCGCATCGAATCGGGCAGCATCCGGTCGTCCGTCTCGAGCGTGACGCCGCGCATGCCCACGCTGTCGAACAGCGTGCCGTCGGTATAGGTCTCGCCGATCTTCAACTGGCTACGCCATGCCGGCAGGTCGCGCTGAACGTACGTGTTGAGGCTTTGGTAACGGTTGTCGCCCTGCGTTTGCGCGCTGTAGGTGCCGTTGTGCCGGAAATGCCAGTTCCCGATGTTGGCGCCGGCATTCAGTCCGAGGTAACCCTGCGTGCTTTCGTAGCCGGACGAGGTGTTGCGGAATACGTTCGCGTTGTACTTGAGCGTCGCGCTCGGCACGCCGCCGTCCCACAGTTCGGGGCTGACATAACCGCGCGGATTGCGCAGCAGCGACGCCTGCGGAACGCTCACGTTCAGGCGCAGTTCCGACATGTCGAATTCGACCGTTGCGCCGGCTACCAGCTTTTCGATGTCCGTGCACTCACCGGACTGCACGCGCAACAGCTCGGCGCGCGCTGCATCGGTCAGTGTCTGATCGTCGAGACCGAGGCGGCTCACGAGCGTGCGATCGAAGCACGGCGTCGCGCTGACCGCGCCTGCCGCTGCGTCGAAGCGCACCGTCGAGCGGCCGGTCCACGTCTGGTTGACGTAGAGGTCGACCAGATACTCGCCGGCCGGAACCGGGTTGCCTTTCGCGAAGCGCTCGAGGTCGAGCTGCTGGCCGCGCGGCTTCATCATCAACGTATCGTTGAACTGGACCTGCGCGACCTGGACGCTGTCCGCCGATGCGGTCGACGCTTCCACGGCGCACGCGCCGGCTGCCCATCCGCCGAGCGTCGCCATGACGAGCAGATAGCCCGGCTTCAGCGCGAAATGCGCCGGGGCCTCCAGTGATTGAATGTGATGATTCGCTCGCATGAATTCAATGTGTTGATGCCGCATCGTCATAGTTCGAGCGACGGTCTGCCTGCGCCGGTGCGATGGCTGCACCGGCGATCAGCGACGGTTGAGTCGAGAACGGTCGGGTAGCGTCAGTGCGTTTTCTTGGGGGTATAACTGCCTTCGACGCCCGCGCCGTAGTCGTTGAGGAACGTGTAATCGACCTCGATCGGCGCGCTGGGCACCGACTGCACGTTGCCGACGTCGAACTGTTCCGTGGCGCCCGGCTTGAGCATGCCGCCCGTGTCGTTGGTCCATGTGGAGCCGCCGGACTTGACGGTCAGCTTGGTGAACGTCACGTGGTAGGGCGTCGGGTTCTTTGCTTGCAGCGCATAACCGCCACCGGCCTTCGGCGCGAAGTTCCAGGTGACCTGTTCCGCTGACTCGTCCGCGACGCCTTGCAGCGCGGCCGGGCGGAAGAACAGCTTGATGCGCGAGCGGAACGCGAGCTGCAGCAGGTTCGGTGCGTTCGGATCGTCGGTCGCTTGAGGCGGGACGTCGAGCACGTTGAGCCAGTACAGCGTTTCCTTGTCCTGTGCGAGCGGCTCCTGCGTGTAGATCAGACGCAGGCTCTGGCCCTTCTTCGGGTCGAGGCGGAACAGCGGCGGCGTCAGCGTGAACGGCACCTTCGAATCGTCGGGCAGTGCATTGGCCCGGCCGTCGTCGATCCACGCCTGCACCAGCGACGGGCGGTCGCCCTCGTTGGTCAGCTTGACCGTGACCTCGCGTTCCTTTTCCGGATACACCACGCGCGTTCCACCGATCACGACGCTTGCGTCCGCCGTGCTCATGCCATACAGCGACGCGACCAGCGCTGCGGCACCCACGCTCGAACGCCAGTTCATTGGCATCCCCATCGCCGATTTCTCCTTGTAGATGATCAGACTCACTGTTGGTCGGGGGCGGCGGCCCGCACACCGCTGTGGCTTCGCGATGCCCGGGCCGCCGGTCGGGAGACCGAATTAGTCGTACGAGACCGAGTACATGACCGACGTGCCGACCTTGCCGGAGCCGGCGGCACCGCCGGTTGCGACGTATTGCGCGTAGTAGTTGAGTTCCGCAGAGCCGCCCGTGATTGCGACCTTCTGCGAGTTCTGCTGTGCTTGCGCTGCACCGAGCTTGATGTTCGAGCCGTCCTTGTTCAGCAGGCCGACTTCGACATTCTTCGCGTCACCCGTCGCGTTGAACAGCTGGCCCGTCTGCGCGTTGACCGTCGTGCCCGGCTCGAAGTACACCGATGCGTTGCCCGAGTTCGGCGAGCAGTTCGACAGGTTGATGCGGAACGGCTTGCGGCCGGCCGTCGAGCCCGCCACGGACAGCGCCGACGTCGACACGTTGGGCAGCGTGACCGTGAAGTCCTTGCCGCCGCCGTCGCCGGAGATGTTGCAGGTCTGAGGGGTGATCTCGCCGGTGATCGTGATCGTGCCGTCGGCTGCCTGGGCCGACGAAGCAACAGCCAGGAGGCCCGCTGTAGCCATCAGAATGGAAAGTGCTTTTTTGGACATGAAAGTACCTATTAGTAAGGAGTCCTGCGTCGAGGGGCGACGCGCCGACGTTTCCTGAACGCTGTCTGTCGATGTCGTTGAAACGGAACGGAAACGGGCGACAGGAAACAGCGGACATTGTTGATTTTTAAGGGAGTTGAAAGAATTGGACGATTACTAATCCGCCCTGGGATTTATTAGGTCGAGTACTAAATTCTTTTAAAAATCGTCAGACATACGGGCTCGGCAGACATCGCCGCTGGATGCGGATACTGTCGGAGCGGGGCGGGAGGCCATTCAGCGAAGTTGAGGCGGGCGTTGCGAATGCCCGCGCGAGGGGCGAAGGCTGCTGGAGGAATGTGACATCGATCGTGAGCCGCCGACGCACATCAATTCAGAGGAATCCTGATTATGATGGGCGACGGATCGAATGTTTTACTGTATCGGCATCGTTCGCCGCCCCGTGCCGATCGTCACAAAGGTGGACGACACCCAGGCGAAGCGCGCTTGAGCCGGCGCCGCCGGTATCGGGCCACTCACGTCGGAAATGTCGCTCGATCCGGTAGTGGGCGGCCGTTACGCGGATGTGCCGGATCGTGCGTCGATTTGCGTGTGCGCGCCGCGCATCACTGCAGGATCAGCCGCAAATGCGCATCGGCCTGTTCCCCGGGCGGCTTCTGGAACCCGCCTTTCGCGAACCGATGCCACCTGCCGATCACGTAGCTGACGAGCAGGCTCGCACGCGCGGCGGGATCGTAATCGGCCGGCAGCGCAAATGACGCCGCGCCATCGGGCGCCTGCGCCTCCGTCCGCGCGACCCGCAGGCACTGCTTGACGGTCGCCTCGATCCGGTCGACGAGCTGGTTCACGCGCTCGGTGAGGCGCTCGTCCTCGCCGACCAGCGCCTCGCCGGTCAGCACGCGCGTCATGCCGGGGTTCTTCGCGGCGAAATTGAGCATCGTCAGCGCGATCGTGCGTGCCTGCAGCACGCCGTTCGGCTCCTTCGCGACGATCTGGTTGACGAGGCCGAACAGCGCCTGCTCGATGAACTCGATCAGCCCTTCGTACATCTTCGCCTTGCTCGCGAAGTGCCGGTACAGCGCGGCTTCCGACACGTCGAGCCGGGCCGCGAGCGCGGCCGTCGTGATTTTTTCGGGCTTCGGCGCCTCCAGCATCGCGGCGAGCGTCTGCAGGATCATCACGCGCCGCTCGCCCGGCTTCGGGCGCGGGCGGGACGGTGTGGCCTGGTCTTCCGTTACGGCTTGGTCCTGCGGGTAAGTCGGCTGCATTTTTGTCGCCCCGATCGTGTGCCCAGTCGCAGCGATTTTAACGAACGAATACGCTGGTCGACATAATGCGGCCGGCCGATGTTCGGCAGATGACCCGGCAGGTGCCCTGTGATCCATACGGTGCCGATGCCGAGGCGCTTGTAGCGCTTCAGGTGGCTGCGGGTATCTTCGACGAGGATCGCGTCGGCGAGCCGCGCGTGCGCGGCGCGCAGCGTGCGGCGCAGCATCGTGTGATCGGGCTTGGCGCGCCACGCGCGCCGGTCTCGCATGTGCTCGATCGCGATCACGCGCTCGAACAGCCGTTCGATGCGCAACTCGCGCAGCACCGCGCGCGCGTAGTTCTCGGGCGCGTTGGTCAGCACGAACTTGCGGCCCGGCAGCGCGGCGATGATGCGCGCGAGGCCACGCTCGGCGCGCAGCATCGCGGGCAGGTCGGAAAACGTGTGCACGACCCGCAGGAAGTCGTTCGGATCGATCGGATGATGGCGCGTGAGGCCGAGGAGCGCCGCGCCGTAGCGCTGCGTGTAGCCGGTGCGCAGGCGATCGGCTTCGACGCGCCCGACGTGGAGCGTGTCGATGATGTATTGCGTCATCGCGCGGTTGATCTCCGGGAAGATCGCGTGCGATGCGTGATGAAGCGTGTTGTCGAGATCGAACAGCCAGACGGGCGCGCCGGCGCGCGGCCGGCTGCGGGAGATGCGCCGGCGTCGCAGCGACGCCGGCAGGTCGGGGCGGGTGGTCTTGCGGCGCGCGCTCAATGCGAGCGGATCATCGTGCCGAACGGCTGCTCGGTCAGGATTTCCAGCAGCACCGAGTGCTCGATGCGGCCGTCGACGATGTGCACCGACTTCACGCCGCTCTTCGCCGCGTCGAGCGCCGACGAGATCTTCGGCAGCATGCCGCCCGAGATCGTGCCGTCCTCGAACAGCGCGTCGATCTCGCGCGCCGACAGGTCGGTCAGCAGGTTGCCGTCCTTGTCCATCACGCCGGGGATGTTGGTCATCATCAGCAGCTTCTCGGCGTTCAGCACCGTGGCGAGCTTGCCCGCGACCAGATCGGCGTTGATGTTGTACGAGAGGCCGTCCTCGCCGAAGCCGATCGGCGAGATCACCGGGATGAACGCGTCGTCCTGCAGCGCTTTCACGACCGCCGGGTTGATCGCCTCGACTTCGCCGACCTGGCCGATGTCGATGTACTGGCCCGGATTGTCGCGGTCCGGCATCAGCAGCTTGCGAGCATGGATCAGGCCGCCGTCCTTGCCCGTCAGGCCCACTGCATGGCCGCCGAAGTGGTTGATCAGCATCACGATGTCCTGCTGGACTTCGCCGCCCAGCACCCATTCGACGACTTCCATCGTTTCTTCGTCGGTGACGCGCATGCCCTGGATGAAGGTGCCGGCCTTGCCGATCTTCTTCAGCGCATGATCGATCTGCGGACCGCCGCCGTGGACGATCACCGGATTGATGCCGACCAGTTTCAGCAGGATCACGTCGCGCGCGAAGCCCTGCTTGAGCCGCTCTTCCGTCATCGCGTTGCCGCCGTATTTGATCACCACGGTCTTGCCGTGGTAGCGGCGGATGTACGGCAGCGCTTCGGCGAGGATTTCTGCTTTCAGCGTGGGGGCGATCTGCGAGAGGTCGATGGGCTCGGACATGGCGGCGGCTCTGGCTGGGAACGGTTGAAACAGGGCGAATTGTACAGGAGTGGCGCAGCGCAGCATCGGGTTTTTGGGCTGGCCGGACGGCGGATCGCGCGGGCCCGGCGCCACGCGCGGCGGCCCGCCGGCCATGGCGCCGGACCCCACGTCGAACCCTGCGCCGAACCCTGCGCCGAACCCTGCGCCGAACCCTGCGCCGAACCCTGCGCCGAACCCTGCGCCGGGCTCCACGCCGGGCTCCACGCCGGGCTCCACGCCGGCCCCCGCGCCGGCGCCCCCGCGCCGGCGGCGCGAGCGGGGCGACGCCCGGCGCGTGCGGCGGTGTCGGCGGCACGCATCGGCCAGACGGCAGACGTGCAAAATCCGTCCACCGCGCTATGCTTGTCGCGTAGGGCGACGTGCATGCCCGCTTTCACGCTTGAGCCATGACCGATTCCGCCGCCGACGCCCGTTCGACCCCGCGCCGCGCGCGTTGCCCGCACTGCGGGCGCGGCTTCGACTGCGGCGCCGGCACGCAGCCGTTCGAGTGCTGGTGTGCGTCGATGCCGGCCGTGCCCGGTGGCGTGCCGCCGGCAGCCGGTACGCGTTGCCGCTGTCCGGAGTGCCTCGCCGACGAGATCGCCCAACGCATGGCCGGTGCGGCCGGCTGACGGCTGCCGGCCCGTGCAACCCGATGCGACGCCGGCTCGCCCGGTGCGCCGTTCGTCCCCAGCGATCCGGCCCCCGGTAGAGGCGCCGGGCGCTAAACGGGTAAACTGCTCGGATGCAACGAATCACCACCACCGGGCGCGTCAACCTCAGTCACCTGTTCTGGCTGCGCAATCTCGCGATCATCGGCCAGCTCGTGACGATCGGCGTCGTGCAGACCTATTTCGGCGTGCATCTGCCGCTGCCGGCGATGCTGATGGTCATCGCGCTCGAAATCGTTTTCAACGCGCTGACCTGGGTGCGCGTGCTGCGCGCGCGGCCCGAGACCAATTTCGAGCTGCTCGGCCAGCTGTGGGTCGACCTCGGCGCATTGTCGGCGCTGCTGTTCCTGTCGGGCGGCACGACCAACCCGTTCGTGTCGCTGTACTTGCC
Source organism: Burkholderia sp. BCC1993 (assembly GCF_905339865.1). Taxonomy (NCBI): domain Bacteria; kingdom Pseudomonadati; phylum Pseudomonadota; class Betaproteobacteria; order Burkholderiales; family Burkholderiaceae; genus Burkholderia; species Burkholderia sp. BCC1993. Next base: position 101,156 of record NZ_CAJPGZ010000025.1, read on the forward strand.
GTCGCTCGCGATCGCGGCGGCCGTGCTGCCGTGGCACCTGATGATCTGGCTCGCGGCGTTCGCGGTCGCGTGCTATGCGGCGCTCGGCTTCGATTCGGTGCCGCTCAACATGGATAACCCGGCGAACCTGTTCGACTACTACCGCACCGGGATGTGGGCGAACTTCATGGTCAGCGTCGGGCTGATCGCATGGTTCGTCGCGCGCATGTCGAACGCGCTGCGCCAGCGCGATGCGGCGCTCGGCGAAGCGCAGGCGCACCTGCTGCGCGACGAGCGGGCGGTCGCGCTCGGCGTGCAGGCGGCCACCGTCGCGCACGAGATGGGCACGCCGCTGTCGACGATCGCGATGCTCGCGGAGGAACTGCGCGACGCGGCCCGCGCCGATCCGGGGCTCGCGCGCTACGAGGGCGACCTGAAGGTGCTGGAAGAACAGATGACGCTCTGCACGTCGGCGCTCGCGCGCTTGCGCAGCCGCGCGAGCGCGCCGGCGAGCCGCCAGCCGGTGGATGACTGGCTCGACACGTTCGTCGAGCACTGGCGCCTGCGGCATCCGCACGTGCAGTTCGAACTGCTGGGAGCGCGCCCGTCAGGCGTCGCGCTCGACGACACGGTCGCGGCCGGCCAGATCCTGACGATCCTGCTCGACAATGCTGCGCGGGCGAGCCCGCACCGCGTCACGCTGGCCGCGAAGCTCGCGCACAACGACCGGGCGGGCGACCAGATCGAATTCGAAGTATGCGACGACGGCCCCGGCATTCCGGCCGCATTGCGCGAATCGCTCGGCGCGATGCCGGTCGACAGCACGCAGGGCGGACACGGGGTCGGCCTGTATCTTGCGTTCAGCGCGGCCGCGCGCCTCGGCGGCGAGGTCGCGCTGTCCGATGTCACGCCGCGCGCGGCGGGCGGCAACGGGCGCGCGGGTGGCGGCGCGAACGGTCACGCCGCCGCTGCGTCGGGCCAGCGCGCGGGCGAACGAGCGGCAGCCGCGCCGGACAGCCGCCCGGCTGGCGTTCCCGGCCGCGGTACCCGCGCGGTGCTGCGCCTGCCGGTGGCGCGCGTCACGGCGCCGGCCGCCTCAACCAACACGTAGACGGAGAAACCACATGAGCGAGAACAATTTCCTGGTGATCGACGACAACGAGGTGTTCGCGGGCACGCTCGCGCGCGGCCTCGAGCGCCGCGGCTACGCGGTCCAGCAGGCGCACGACAAGGAGGCGGCGCTGCGGCTCGCGGCCGGCGGCAAGTTCCAGTTCATCACCGTCGACCTGCATCTCGGCGACGATTCGGGGCTGAGCCTGATCGCGCCGCTGTGCGACCTGCAGCCCGACGCGCGGATTCTCGTGCTGACCGGCTACGCGAGCATCGCGACCGCCGTGCAGGCCGTGAAGGAAGGCGCCGACAACTATCTCGCGAAGCCGGCGAACATCGAGTCGATCCTGGCCGCGCTGCAGACCAACGCCAGCGAAGTGCAGGCCGACGAGGCGCTCGAGAATCCGGTCGTGCTGTCGGTCGACCGGCTCGAATGGGAGCACATCCAGCGCGTGCTCGCGGAGAACAACAACAACATTTCGGCAACCGCGCGCGCGCTGAACATGCATCGCCGCACGCTGCAGCGCAAGCTCGCGAAGAAGCCGGTGCGCCAGTAAGCGGCGCGGCGGCAGCGGCCGGCCGCACCAGCGAAAACGGGCGGCCCGGCGGGCCGCCCGTTTCGCATCCGGCGCCGCGTGCGTTACAGCACGTAGCGCGACAGGTCTTCGTCCTGCGACACTTCGCCGAGCGCACGGTCGACATACTTCGCGTCGATCGTCACGCGCTCGCCGGCGTGGTTGCCGGCCGAGAACGACACTTCCTCGAGCAGCTTCTCGATCACCGTGTACAGCCGGCGCGCACCGATGTTTTCGGTCTTCTCGTTGACCGCATACGCGATCTCGGCGAGGCGGCGGATGCCGTCTTCGGCGAACTCGAGCTGCACGTCTTCGGTGGCGAGCAGCGCCTGGTACTGTTTGACGAGGCTCGCATCGGTCGCGACGAGGATCGCCTCGAAGTCGTTCACCGACAGCGAGTCGAGCTCGACGCGGATCGGGAAGCGGCCCTGCAGTTCGGGAATCAGGTCGCTCGGCTTCGCGAGGTGGAATGCGCCGCTCGCGATGAACAGGATGTGATCGGTCTTCACCATCCCGTACTTCGTGTTGACCGTCGTGCCCTCGACGAGCGGCAGCAGGTCGCGCTGCACGCCCTGGCGCGACACTTCGCCGCCGCTGCCTTCGTTGTTGCGCGACGTGATCTTGTCGATCTCGTCGAGGAACACGATGCCGTTCTGCTCGACGTTCTGCACGGCCTTCGTCTTCACTTCCTCGTCGTTGAGCATCTTGGCCGCTTCCTCGTCGGTCAGCAGCTTCAGCGCTTCCTTGATCTTCACCTTGCGGCGCTGCTTCTTGCCGCTGCCGAGGTTCGAGAACATCGAGCGGATCTGCTCGGTCATCTCTTCCATCCCCGGCGGCGCCATGATGTCCATGCCGGCCGACGGCTGCTCGATGTCGAGCTCGACTTCCTTATCGTCGAGCTGGCCTTCGCGCAGGCGCTTGCGGAAGGTCTGGCGCGTCGCGTTGTTGTCGTCGTTCGCGTGGTCGGCGTTGCCGCCGAAGCCCACCGCGCGCGGCTGCGGCAGCAGGATGTCGAGGATGCGGTCTTCCGCCTGGTCGGTGGCCTTGCTGCGCACCTTGCGCATCTCGGTTTCGCGCGTCTGCTTGACCGAGATCTCGATCAGGTCGCGCACGATGCTGTCGACGTCGCGGCCGACGTAGCCGACTTCGGTGAACTTGGTCGCTTCGATCTTGATGAACGGCGCGTCGGCGAGCTTCGCGAGGCGTCGTGCGATTTCGGTCTTGCCGACGCCCGTCGGCCCGATCATCAGGATGTTCTTCGGCGTGATTTCCTGGCGTAGCGGGTCGGCGACCTGCTGGCGGCGCCAGCGGTTGCGCAGCGCGACCGCGACGGCCTTCTTCGCCTTCGCCTGGCCGATGATGTGCTTGTCGAGTTCCGAGACGATCTCGGCAGGGGTCATGGTGCTCATGGGGCGGTCCTTACTCGATCGTTTCGATGATGCGGTTGTGGTTCGTGTAGATGCACATGTCGCCGGCGATCTCGAGCGACTTCTCGACGATCTCGCGCGGTGACAGCTCGGTGTTCTCCGCGAGCGCGCGGGCCGCGGCCTGCGCATAGGCGCCGCCCGAACCGATCGCACAGATGCCGCCTTCCGGGTCGAGCACGTCGCCGTTGCCGGTGATCACGAGCGTGGTGGTCGCATCGGCCGTGATCAGCATCGCCTCGAGGCGGCGCAGCATCCGGTCGGTGCGCCAGTCCTTCGCGAGCTCGACGGCCGCGCGGGTCAGGTTGCCCTGGTGCTTCTCGAGCTTCGCCTCGAAGCGATCGAGCAGCGAGAACGCATCGGCGGTGCCGCCCGCGAATCCGACCAGTACCTGGTTGTTGTAGATCCGCCGCACTTTCCGCGCGCCACCCTTCATGACGATGTTGCCGAGGGTTACCTGGCCGTCGCCGCCGAGTGCGACCTTGTCGCCGCGCCGGACCGAAACGATGGTCGTGCCGTGAAATTGCTCCATCTGCGTTCCTTGAGAAAAACGGGGAAGAGTCGGGCGGCGCGGGGCGCCGCCGCATGAATCGCAGTGCGCCGGGGAGCGGCCCGGCGCGCGTCCGTTTCATTTTAGGGCGGGCGCCGGGATATCAAGAGGGGGACGCAAATCGGCCGGCGGGCCGGGAACCGGTGCCGGAAAAACAAAAAGCGCGCGGCAGGCCGCGCGCTTTCGGGAAGCAGCGTGTCGGAGCGGAACGCCGCTCGATCAGTCGCCGAACAGCTTCTGGCGCAGCTCGCGGCGCTCTTGCGCCTCGAGCGACAGCGTGGCCGTCGGGCGCGCGAGCAGGCGCGGGATGCCGATCGGTTCGCCGGTTTCCTCGCACCAGCCGTAGTCGCCGGAATCGATGCGGGCGAGCGACTGCTGAACCTTCTTGAGGAGCTTGCGTTCGCGATCGCGCGTGCGCAGCTCGAGCGCGTGCTCTTCCTCGATCGTCGCGCGATCGGCGGGATCGGGGACGATCACCGTCTCGCGCAGGTTCTCGGTCGTCTGGCCTGCGTTCTTGAGGATGTCCGCCTGCAACTGTTCGAGCCGATTTTTGAAGAAGGCGAGCTGATCCTCATTCATGTAATCCTTGTCGCTCATCTTCAGGATTTCGGCTTCGGTCAAGAGTTTCTTCGTCATCTGCTTGCTTCTTCAATGTGCGGCAAATCAAGAGATAGTGCCTGCACTTTGGGATTACCCGCAACTGCCGCTTGCAATCATTTGCGATTTGCCGCCGCGGGGCCGAAAGCCTCTGGAAAACCGGTTCTCAAATACCAGGATAGGCCTGGCGCGGATTTGCGCGCGCGGCGAACCGGTGCTGCGCGGCAGATCGCATCGGCCGCGGCCGGGTGGCGGATGGGCGATCCGGCGCGGTTGCGATGCCCGGGTAATGGTTCTGCAAGAACCGGGCCTGTTATTGCCGTACTCCAGCGGGCACGTATTGTAACTGAATCGCAAGCGGGCGCCGTATCGGGTCGATCCCCGTCGGCTGCGCCAATATCTAGAAAATATAACGCGCAAATCGCGAAAAAGCGATGACGGCGAAACCCTGCCCGGAAAAGGCACCGTGCAAGCGCCGCGGCCGCCCGCGAAGGCGGCCGCACGGAAGGCGCGCGACGCCGGCCTGACCGCTCAGGCGAGGCAGGCGTCGAGGCCGTCGGTGATCAGGTCCTGCGGCAGGTCGACGCCGATGAACACCATCTTGTTGGTCTTCTTCTCGACCGGCAGCCACTTCGCGGCGAGGTCGCTGCCCATCATCTGGTGCACGCCCTGGAATACGACCTTGCGGTCGACGCCCTTCATGTACAGCACGCCCTTGTAGCGCAACATCCGTTCCCCGTAGATCTGCAGGATGCCGCCGAGGAAGTCCTCCAGCTTGTTCGGGTCGAACGGGCGGTCGTTGCGGTACACGAACGACTTGATCTTGTCGTCGTGGTGCGCGTGATGGTGATGGCCGTGGTCGTGATCGTGCGCGCATTGACCGTGATCGTGGTCGCAATCCGCATGATCGTGATCATGGTCGTGATCGTGGTGATGGTGCGCGTGGTCGTCCTCGGCGAGGAAGTCCGGGTCGATCTCGAGCTTCGCGTTCAGGTTGAAGCCGCGCAGGTCGAAGATCTCCTTGATGTCGGCTTCGCCGAAATTCACGACCTTGATCGTCGCCTTCGGGTTCATGTGCATCAGGCGGTGCTTGAGCGCCGCGACGGCCTGGTCGTCGACGAGGTCCGACTTCGTGATGAACAGGCGATCGGCGAAGCCGACCTGGCGCTGCACCACTTCGTGTTCGTCGAGCTGCGCGTTCGCATGCTTCGCGTCGACCAGCGTGATGACGGCGTCGAGCAGGAAATCGTCGGCGATCTCGCTGTCGATGAAGAAGGTCTGCGCGACGGGGCCCGGGTTCGCGAGACCGGTCGTCTCGATCACGATGCGGTCGAAGTCGAGCTTGCCTTCGCGCTTCTTCGCGGCCAGATCGCCGAGCGCGCGGGCGAGGTCGCCGCGGATCGTGCAGCAGATGCAGCCGTTGCTCATCTGGATGATCTGCTCGTTCGAATCCTGCACGAGGATCTCGTTGTCGATGTTCTCTTCGCCGAACTCGTTCTCGATCACGGCGATCTTCATGCCGTGCTGTTCGTTCAGGATGCGCTTGAGCAGCGTCGTCTTGCCGCTGCCGAGGAAGCCGGTGAGGATGGTGACGGGAGTGGCCATGTCGGTCGCCTGTGGTTCGTGAATCGGGGTCAAAACCAGGATGTGTGCGTCGCGCCGTCGACTCGCGAGCCGGGGCGCACAACCATCCATTGAAACATACCTGTCAAGCCCTCGCCCGTCGTCCGGACGACAGGCGAGAGCGCGGTTCCGCCAGCGCACGAACGGCCGGCGGACGGGTGTGCGTCTAGATCGGGGCGATCAGACGATTTGCAACAGCAGGCCCTTCAGATATTCGCCTTCCGGGAATGCGGCGAGCAGCGGGTGATCGACGCCCGCGCCGAGCCGCTTCAGGATCCGCGCGTCGACCTTCGCGTCGGCGGCCGCGCCCGCGACGATCTTCTGGAACAGGTCCATGTCGATCGCGCCCGAGCACGAGTACGTGAACAGCAGGCCGCCCGGACGCAGCAGCCTGAAGCCGCTCAGGTTTATGTCCTTGTAGGCGCGCGACGCGCGATCGACGCTGTCGCGGGTCGGCGCGAACTTCGGCGGATCGAGCACGATCAGGTCGAAGCGCTCGCCTTCGTCGACGAGGCGGCGCAGCGTCTTGAACGCGTCCGCGTCGAGCCAGGTCGCGCGGTCGGGATCGAAGCCGTTCGCGACGACGTTCTGCTGCGCGAGCGCGAGCGCGTCGCCCGACGAGTCGATCGACACGACGCGTTTCGCGCCGCCCTTGAGCGCCGCGAGCGAGAAGCCGCCCGTGTAGCAGAAGCAGTTCAGTACGTCGCGGCCGTCCGCGTATTGCGCGACGAGCGCGCGGTTATCGCGCTGGTCGACGTAGAAGCCGGTCTTGTGGCCGTTCGGCACGTCGACGTGATAACGCACGCCGTTTTCGTTCGCGATCAGCGTCGCGGGCGGCGCGTCGCCGGCGAGCACGCCGGTGGTTCGCGCGAGCCCTTCCTTGTCGCGGATCGACACGTCCGAGCGTTCGTACACGTTCGGGCAGCCGGTCGCGCCGCTGAGCGCCGCGACGATCGCATCCTTCCACGCCTCGACGCCCGCAGCCATGAACTGGCACACGAGCTGGCCGCGCGGCGCGGCGCCCGCTTCGGCCGTGTCCGCGATGTAGTAGTCGACGATCAGCCCCGGCAGCCCGTCGGCTTCGCCGAACACGAGCCGCATCGCGCCCGTGCCCGACACCATCGTCGTGCGGTGCGCGACCGCGCGCTGCACGCGGCGCTTGAAGAACGCGTGATCGATCGGCTCGTTCTCGTCGAAGCTCCACACGCGCACGCGGATCTGCGACTGCGGGCTGTACGCGCCGCGCGCGAGGAAGCGGCCGTCGTGCGCGCGCACGACCACGGTCGCGCCGGGTGCGGGCGTGCCGTCGACGCGGTCGATCGCATTGGCATAGATCCACGGATGCCGGCGCAGCAGCGATTTTTCCTTGGACGGTCTGAGTGTGACGGTTTGCATGATCGGATCGATTGGGGCCGCGGACGGCGCCGGCCGTTGCCGGCCGCCGCGCGCGGCGGGTAGGGCGGGACGCGCGTCAGTCGCGCTTCTTCGCGCGCGGATGCGCGCTGTCGTAAATTTTCGCGAGATGCTGGAAGTCGAGCGACGTGTAGACCTGCGTCGCGGCGACGCTCGCGTGGCCCAGCAGCTCCTGCACCGCGCGCAGGTCGCCGCTCGACTGCAGCACGTGCGTCGCGAACGAATGGCGCAGCACGTGCGGGTGGACGTTGGCGGGGATGCCCGCGGCCAGCGCCGCGCGCTTCACGCGGTCGCGCACGACGCCCGGCGCCATCCGGTTGCCGCGCACGGACACGAACAGCGGATGCGGATCGTGCTTCACGAATTCGCCGCGCACCGCGAGCCACGCGTTCAGCGCGTCGATCGCCTTGCGGCCGACCGGCACCTTGCGCTCCTTGTTGCCCTTGCCGCGCACGGTGACTTCGGCTTCGGCGAGATCGAGCCAGCCGGCCGAGCGGTAGCCGTCGGCCTGCGTGTACATGACGTCGAGCCCGACCAGTTCGGCGAGGCGCAGCCCGGACGAATAGAACAGCTCGAGGATCGCGTGATCGCGGATGCCTTCGGTCGTGCCGGCGAGCGGCGTGTCCATGAGTGCGACCGCATCGTCGACCGACAGCGCTTTGGGCAGCGATTTCTCGCGTTTGGGCGCGCGCACCCCGGCAACGGGATTTGCGGGCATCTCGATGCGCTGCGCGAGCCAGCGATAGAACGCACGCCATGCGGAAAGCCGGTGCGAGATCGAGCGAGCGGACAAGCCGCCCGCGTGCGCGCGCACGACCGCGCCGCGCATGTCGGCGGCCGTCAGCGCGTCGAGCGGGCGGCCGGCGGCGAGTTTTTTCAGTTCGTCGAGTTCGTGCGTGTACGCACGCAGCGTGTGTTCCGACAGCTGCCTGACGTGTTTCAGGTTCGACAGGTAGGCGGCGATCGGATCGTCGGTCATCGCGGGAGCGATCTCAATGCGGCAGCAGGCGCGTGAGCGCGGCGCTCGCGAGCGTCGCGATCTGCGCGAGGAAGTCGGTCGCCATCCCGTCGTGGAAGCGGCGCGGATCGGGCGAGCCGAGCACGAGCAGGCCGAACGCGGGCGCGTCGGTGCCGCCGAGCGGCGCGCGCAGCGCGAGCAGCGCGACCGACGTGGCCGCGCCGTCGCCGGCCGGCGCGGCTTCGGCGCCTTCCGCCGCATTCGCGGCCGGCGCCGCGAGCGCGGGCGCGAGCCACTGGGCCGCTTCGAATCCGGTGTTCGCGCCGCAGTACGGCGTCGACAGCCCGTTCGTGAAGAGGCGCACTTCCTCTCCGACCTGGCGCGCGAAATCGGCCTGCGCGTAGGTGTCGGCGATGTCCCACACGCGCAGCGCGGTTTGCGGTACGTCGAACACGTCGGCGATGCCTTCGGCGATCGTGCGCGGCAGCGCGTACGGGTCGCGTTCCGCGATCACGCGCGCGGTCCAGCGGCTGAACTTCGCGGACAGGCTGTCGTTCTCGTGGCCGTAGCGCACGAGCTCGGCGAGCCGGCGCTCGAGATGCTTGTTCTTGTCGCGCAGCATCTCCATCTGCCGCTCCTGCAGCGAGATCGCGGCCTTGCCGTGCGGGTTCGCGAGACGGATCGTCGCGAGCAGTTCCGCGTGTTGCGCGAAGAATTCGGGATTGGCGAGCAGGTAGTCGGCGACTTCGCGATCGTTCATGTGGCTGGAGCGTTCTTCGGTTATCGGGACGTTGAAGGGTCAGACGTTCAGGTCGATCTCGCCTTCGAACACGGTCGTGGCGGGCCCGGACATCATCAGCGCGGCAGCTTCGTCGCGCGCGCCACCCCAGCCGATCGTCAGCGTGCCGCCATGCGTGTGCACGGTCACCGGCGAATCGAGCAGGCCGCGCCGAATGCCGGCCGCCACCGCCGCGCACGCGCCGGTGCCGCACGCGAGCGTCTCGCCCGCGCCGCGTTCGTACACGCGCAGCTTCACCTCGCTGCGCGACACGATCTGCATGAAGCCGGCGTTCACGCGCTGCGGGAAGCGGGCGTGGCGCTCGATCAGCGGGCCTTCGTCGAGCACCGGATACGCTTCGACGTCGTCGACGACCTGCACCGCGTGCGGGTTGCCCATCGACACCGTCGAGATCCAGCGCGTGTGGCCACCGACGTCGAGCGGCCACAGCGTGTCGTTGCCTTCCGTCCGGCCGTCGAGCCCCGCGGCGTCGAACGGCACCTCCGCCGGCACAAACACGGGCGCGCCCATGTCGACGACGACTTCACCGTTGTCCTGCATCGTCAGTGTGATCAGGCCCTTCATCACCTGCACGCGCACGCTGCGCTTGTCGGTCAGGCCGCGGTCGCTGACGAACTTCACGAAGCAGCGCGCGCCGTTGCCGCAGTGTTCGACTTCGCCGCCGTCGCAATTGAAGATCCGGTACTTGAAATCCGCGCCGTCGACGGTCGGTTTCTCGACGAGCAGCAACTGGTCGGCGCCGATGCCGAAGTGTCGGTTGGCGAGCGCGCGCACCTGCGCCTCGGTGAGCGGCGGCAACGCGCGCGAATAGCTGTCGAGCACGACGAAGTCGTTGCCCGCGCCGTGCATCTTGGTGAACGAGAGTTTCACTGGGTCCGGAATTCCATGGCGAACAGGGCGGCCGGCACGACGGACGCGGCGTGCCGTCATGCCGGGCGGCGTCGTTCGTCGTGCTGATCTCAACCGCAAATGATACATGCAGCCGACAGGGGCGTCCTGCGCGGGCGGGGCGCCGGGCGTCGTTCGGGGGGCGGAGCGCGGCGATGCCGGCCGATCGGCTGACTGGTCGCGTGGGCAATGAGTCGGCAGATTGAGGTGGTGCGATGTGGCGAGCGTTGTCGGGACAGGTGAATCCGGCGGCACGCTTCCCGCCGTTGCCAGTGCACGGGATTTCGCCGCGTGCGTGTTTTCGTACCGGTCAAATTGACAAATCAATCAGGCGATTCGTATAGTCCGGCTATACGCCATGTGGGCCATGCCATCGAATCGCACTCGAGTGTGGGAGGCCCATGATCAAGTCATGGCAGCACAAGGGGCTGGAAGCGTTTTTCACGAACGGGAGCAAGGCTGGGATCCGGCCGGATCATGCCCCGAGATTGCGGCGCCAGCTTGCCCGTCTCGACATGGCGAGCCAGCCGTTCGACATGAACGTACCCGGCTGGCGCCTGCATGGCCTCGCCGGCGGGCTGGAGGGTTACTGCTCGGTGAGCGTGAGCGTCAACTGGCGCCTGACGTTCAGGTTCGAGGGCCCGGATGTCGTTCTGGTCAACTATCAAGACTATCACTGAGGTCATTCAACGCCATGACTCGCATCTTCAATCCGCCCCATCCGGGCGAGGCGCTGCGCGACGACGTCTTGCCGGCGCTCGGCCTGACCGTCACCGAAGCCGCCACACAGCTCGGCGTCACGCGCGCGGCGCTGTCGCGCATCCTGCACGGCCATGCCGGCATCTCGCCTGAAATGGCGCTGCGTCTCGAAGCGTGGCTGGGCGAGGAAAACGGCGGGAAGGCGGATCTGTGGCTGGCGCAGCAGTCGGCCTACGATCTCTGGCAGGCGCGCGCGAAAGGCGCGCCGAAGGTGGCGAGGGTGCAGGCGCGTATCTGACGACGCGCCCGCGGGTTCGACTCAGTAGAGGCTCGGCTCGCCGGGCGGGCGCGTCTTGAAGCGCTTGTGCACCCAGTAATATTGCTCGGGCATCAGCGGAATCTGCTCTTCGAGGAATGCGTTCATCCGCCGCGCGTCGAGATCGTCGTCGCCGGTCGGGTAGTGATCCCACGGCTTGAACACCTTCAGCCGGTAACCCTGGTAGTTCGGCAGCACTTCGCCGATGAACGGCACGACCTGCGCACGGCCCGTCTTCGCGAGCCGGCCGACGGCCGTCAGCGTGCACGCGGGCACGCCGAAGAAGGGTACGAACGTCGAATTGCGCAGCCCGTAGTCCATGTCGGCGCCGAGCATCACCGGCTTGCGGTCGCGCAGCCAGCGCAGCACGACGCGCGCGCTGTCCGCGCGGCCGACCATCTCGGCGTCGAAACGCCCGCGCGCCTTCTTCGCTTCTTCCTCGAGTATGGCGTTCGAGAACGGCTGGTACAGCGATCCGCAACGGCGCTGCAGCGAACGGTTCAGCCAGATCGAGCCGGCTTCGATGCCGACGAAATGCATGCCCAGGAACAGCGTCGGGGGCAGGTCCGGATCGGTGAGATCGACCGCGCTGTCGACCTGGATCAGTTTCGCGAGCTTGCGCTCGGAGCCGAACCACTGGACGCTGCGCTCGACGTAGCTGCGGATCGCGTGGCGGAAATGCCGGCCCGCCACTTCCTCGCGCCGTTCGTCGCTCCAGTCGGGGAAGCAGAGTTTCAGATTGGTATGTACGATGCGCTTTCGCCGGCTGGGAATCTGGTACAGCAGCCAGCCGAGGCCGTCGCCGAACCGTGCGGTCAGACCGTACGGCAGCAGGGCGAGCAGCTTCAGCAAGCCGATGGCGAGGTGCGTGCCGAGGCGGCCTAGCATGCGGAATCTCCGTGGGGCCGGCTGGCCGGCGCGTTGCGAACAGGGGGGTAGGACAGCGGACGATGCAGCACGTGTGGCGCTCTGTGACAATTCACGAAAGCCGCTATAATACGGGCTTCGCCGAGTTAACTGACAACTTGCGGGGCGAAGCCGGCTGGCGCGAAGCGCGCTGCCCGGTCCTGGTAATCCGCTAAAGCGTCGCCGCTTCAGGCCCAACGAAGCTGGCTACGTGAAACCCACCGTAACCACACAGGAGCCTGAAAAAGTGGCAAACGATTATCTCTTCACGTCCGAATCCGTCTCCGAAGGCCATCCGGACAAGGTCGCGGACCAAATCTCTGACGCGATTCTCGACGCCATCCTCGAGCAGGACAAATACTCCCGCGTTGCGGCCGAAACGCTGTGCAACACGGGTCTCGTCGTGCTGGCCGGTGAAATCACCACGACGGCCAACATCGATTACATCCAGATCGCGCGCGACACCATCAAGCGCATCGGTTACGACAACACCGAATACGGCATCGACTACAAGGGTTGCGCGGTGCTCGTCGCGTACGACAAGCAGTCGCCGGACATCGCGCAAGGCGTCGACCGCGCGCATGACGACAACCTTGATCAAGGCGCGGGCGACCAGGGCCTGATGTTCGGTTACGCATGTGACGAAACGCCGGAACTGATGCCGCTGCCGATCTACCTGTCGCACCGTCTCGTCGAGCGCCAGGCCAGCCTGCGCCGCGACGGCCGCCTGCAGTGGCTGCGCCCGGACGCGAAGTCGCAGGTCACGGTCCGCTACGTCGACGGCAAGCCCGATTCGATCGACACCGTCGTGCTGTCGACGCAGCACGCACCGGACATCGAGCTGCCGGCGCTGCGCGAAGCCGTGATCGAGGAAATCATCAAGCCGACGCTGCCGGCCGACCTGATCAAGGGCGACATCAAGTTCCTGGTGAACCCGACCGGCCGGTTCGTGATCGGTGGCCCGCAGGGCGACTGCGGCCTGACGGGTCGCAAGATCATCGTCGATACCTACGGCGGTGCCGCACCGCACGGCGGCGGCGCGTTCTCGGGCAAGGATCCGTCGAAGGTCGACCGTTCGGCAGCGTATGCCGGCCGTTACGTCGCGAAGAACATCGTCGCGGCAGGCCTCGCATCGCGCGCGCTGATCCAGGTGTCGTACGCGATCGGCGTTGCCGAGCCGACCTCGGTGATGGTCAACACGTTCGGCACGGGCCGCGTGTCGGATGCGGTGATCACGAAGCTCGTGCGCGAGCATTTCGACCTGCGTCCGAAGGGCATCATCAAGATGCTCGACCTGCTGCGCCCGATCTACGAGAAGACGGCCGCTTACGGCCACTTCGGCCGCGAGGAGCCGGAATTCTCGTGGGAAGCAACCGACAAGGCACTCACGCTGGCCGAAGCGGCTGGCGTGGAGCCGACGGCACGCGTCGCATAAGCGTCGTCCGCCTGAAACGAAAAACCCCGGCA
>NZ_CAJPGZ010000026.1:0-98106 GCF_905339865.1 Burkholderia sp. BCC1993
TCGCTGCGGCGGTGCCTTTTTTCATGGCGCGGGGGAGTCGGTGTTGGCGTCGGTTGCGTCGGTTGCCCCGTTCGCGTGGTTCGCGTGGTTCGCGTGGTTCGCGTGGTTCGCGTCGTTCGCGTCGGTTGCCGCGTTGGCGTTGGCGTTGGCGTTGGCGTTGGCGTTGGCGTTGGCGTTGGCGTTGGCGTTGGCAGCGGCAGCGGCAGCGGCAGCGGCAGCGGCAGCGGCGTCAGGATCAGCCCCCTCGTCCGCATCGTCAGCTTCGTCATCGAACAGCGAGAATTGCCCGTGACGCTCGGCCGTGTCCTCGTCGATGCGCACGCCGACGCCGAGCAGCCGCACGGCCTGCGCGCGCCGTTGCAGCCCCTTCGCGAGCAGCGTGACGGCCGTCTGCGCATTCGTCGCGTCGGCCACGCACTCGACCGTCGTACGCTGAAAATCGGCGAAGCGGATCTTCACGTAGAGCTTGCGGATCGTGCGGGCCGCGCCCGCGCGCGCGATCCGCGCGTCGAGCTGCACGACGAGGCGGCGGATCTCGTCCGCGCATTGCTCGAGCGTCGTCAGGTCGGTCACGTAGGTCGTCTCGACGCTGACCGACTTGCGCTCCTGGTCGGCCCGCACCGGCCGCTCGTCGATTCCGCGCGCGAGCTGGTACAGCCGCCGGCCGAACGCGCCGAACTCGCGATGCAGGTCGATCAGCGACCAGCCGCGCAACTGCGCGCAGGTCTGGATGCCGAGCCGGTCGAGCCGCGCGGCCGTCACCTGGCCGACGCCGTGCAGCTTGCGCACCGGCAGCGCCGCGACGAACGCATCGACTTCATGCGGGCGCACGACGAACAGGCCGTCGGGCTTGTTCCAGTCGGACGCGATCTTCGCGATGAACTTGTTCGGTGCGACACCCGCCGACACCGTCACGCCGACCGTGTCGTACACGCGCTGGCGAATCTCCCGCGCAATCAGCGTGGCGCTGCCCTGGCACAGCTGCGAACCGCTGACGTCGAGGTACGCCTCGTCGAGCGACAGCGGCTCGACGTCGTGCGTGTAGTCGCGATAGATCGCCATGATCTGCCGCGACGCCGCGCGGTACTTGTCCATCGCGGACGGCAGGATCAGCAGGTCCGGACACTTGCGCATCGCGAGCGCCGACGACATCGCGGAATGCACGCCGTAGCGCCGCGCCTCGTAGTTGCAGGTCGCGATCACGCCGCGCTGGTCGGGCCGGCCGCCGACGGCGAGCGGCCGGTTGCGCAGCGACGGGTCGTCGCGCATCTCGACCGACGCGTAAAAGCAGTCGCAGTCGCAGTGGATGATCTTGCGCACGCGCGACGGCGCGTCGCCGGGCGGCGACCCGCGCGGATCGGCAGGCGGGATGATGGTCGGATTCACGGTGCCGATACTGTACAAAAACACAGTGCCCGTTTCAACTGTCGCGTGCTGCCGCGTTCGGCCGACGCCCGGCGCAGCCGGAACGCCTCGGATCGCCCCGCCGCTCGCCGGCCACCTCCGACCGGCAATGCCGTACCGGTCCGCTTCGCGCGGATCGTACCGCCGCGCGCCCGGGCCGGCCCCTATACTCGTCTGCCACGACATATGAAACGCACAGGTGACGGATGAAAACGATCGGACTCATCGGCGGGATGAGCTGGGAATCGTCGGCCGAGTACTACCGGATGATCAATCGCCATTCGAAGGCGCTGCACGGCGGTCATCACAACGCGAAGAGCGTGCTGGTCACGGTGGATTTCGCGGAGATCGAAGCGCTGCAGCGCGCGCAGGACTGGGCCGCGCTCGGCGAACGGATGGCCGATGCCGCGCGTCGGCTCGAAGCGGCCGGCGCCGATCTCGTCGTGCTGACGACCAACACGATGCACCGCGTGCACGGCGCGATCGAGGCTGCCGTATCGCTGCCGTTCCTGCACATCGCCGATCCGACCGGCGCCGCGCTGCGCGCCGCGGGCGTCGAGCGCGTGGCGCTGCTCGGCACGCGCTACACGATGGAGCTGCCGTTCTATGCGGAGCGCCTGCGCGACAAGTTCGGCCTCGACGTGCTGGTGCCGGACGAATCCGCGCGCAACGACGTGCACCGGATCATCTACGACGAGCTGTGTCATGGCGTGATCGATGCCGGGTCGCGCGCGACCTACGTGTCGATCATCGAGGAACTGGCGAAACGCGGCGCGCAGGCGGTGATACTCGGCTGTACGGAAATCACGCTGCTGATCGGCGCGGACGATGTGCCGCTGCCGGTGTTCGATACGACCGCGCTGCATGCGAAGGCGGCGGTCGAGTGGGCGGCGGGCTGAAAACAAAAAACCCGGCACGGGGCCGGGTTCCTGTCGACGAAGCGCGCATCGGTCACTTGCGCTGCACATCGTCTGGTGTGCTTGGTTGCGGGGGTAGGATTTGAACCTACGACCTTCGGGTTATGAGCCCGACGAGCTGCCAGACTGCTCCACCCCGCGTCAGAGAAATAAATTATAGGGTGATGAAGCACTCACGTCAACACTTTTGTCACAAATTCTTCTCAGGCCGCAGATATCGCGACGCACGGCACCGGCTTCGCATCGTGTGTCGCGCGCGTTCGCGCCCCGTGCTCGCGGTAAGATGGCGGCCTTCGCATTCACCCCGCACGCATTCCCGTTCATGAAAATCGCCACCTGGAACGTCAACTCGCTCAACGTCCGCAAGCAGCACGTGCTCGACTGGCTCGCGCAAAGCGGAACCGACGTGCTGTGCCTGCAGGAACTGAAGCTGCCGGACGAGAAATATCCGCGCGCCGATCTCGAAGCGATCGGCTACCGCAGCTGGTTCGCGGGCCAGAAGACCTACAACGGCGTCGCGATCCTCGCGCGCGACACGCTCGCCGTCGACGAATCGGACGTCGTGCGCAACATCCCCGGCTTCGACGACGCACAGCAACGCGTGGTCGCCGTAACGGTCGAAGGCGTGCGCATCGTGTCCGCGTATTTCCCGAACGGCCAGGCACCCGACTCCGACAAGTTCGTCTACAAGATGCAGTGGCTCGACGCACTGCAGGCGTGGCTGGGCACCGAGATGCAGCGCTACCCGAAGCTCGCGCTGCTCGGCGACTACAACATCGCGCCGGAAGACCGCGACGTGCACGACCCGGCGAAATGGGAAGGCCAGAACCTCGTGTCGCCGCAGGAGCGCGCGCACTTCGCGAAGCTGATCGAACTCGGCTTCGTCGATGCGTTCCGCCGCTTCGAGCAGCCCGAGAAGACCTTCACGTGGTGGGACTACCGGATGTTCGCGTTCCGCCGCAACGCGGGGCTGCGCATCGACCACATCCTGCTGTCGCCGGCGCTCGCCGAAACCTGCACGTCGTGCGAGGTCGATCGCGTGCCGCGCACGTGGGAACAGCCGTCCGACCACACGCCCGTCATCGCGGTCGTCAGCTGAACGCCCTGCCCGCTCGCGCCTGCGCTCAACCGCGCGCCGGCGCGGGCCCGAGATGCGCCCACAGGAAGCCGAATTCCGCCGCATCGGATTCGGCACGCTCCAGATCGTCGGCGCTGCCGTGGCCGCCGTCGGTGTTCTCCCAGTACCACACCCGTTCGTGTCCGAGCGCATGCATGCGCGCGGCCATCTTGCGCGCATGCGCGGGATGCACGCGGTCGTCGCGCGTCGACGTCGTCAGCAGCAGCGGCGGATACGCAACGCCTTCTCGCACGCGGTGATACGGCGAGTAGGCGGCGAGCGCCGCGCCCTCGCGCGCATCGTCCGGATCGCCGTACTCGTCGAGCCACGCGGCGCCCGCGTGCAGCTTCGGATAGCGCCGCATGTCGAGCAACGGTACGCGGCACAGCACCGCGCCGAACAGTTCCGGACGCTGCACCATGCATGCGCCGACCAGCAGTCCGCCGTTGCTGCCGCCCTCGATGCCGAGTTGCGCGGCCGTCGTCACGCCGGTGCGGATCAGGTCCTCGGCCACCGCGATGAAGTCGTCGAACGAGCGCTGCCGATGCTCGCGTTGCGCGTCGACGTGCCAGCCCGGTCCGAATTCGCCGCCGCCGCGGATGTGCGCGAACGCCGCGACGCCGCCGCGTTCGAGCCATGCGATGCCGAGTGCATCGCTGTAGCCCGGCAGGTTCGGAATCGCGAAGCCGCCATAGCCTGACAGCAGGCACGGCCGCGCGACGCGGGCGCTGCCGTCGGGATGCGCCAGGCCATCGAGCGCGTCACGCGGCCCGATCAGCGTGTACGGCACGACCGTGCCGTCGCGCGAGCGGGCATTCGCGCGACGCACGACGAGCCCGGCCGCATCGAACCGCACCGGCGGCCGGTCGAGCAGCACGCGGCGCGACGGCGCATCGGCCGCGCGATCGGCCAGATCGGCGAGCCAGCATTCGGGCGGATCGAGATAGGTATCGACGTCCACGTACACGTCGTCGTTCAGCGTCGACTCGACCGGCTCGACGTCGATCTGCGCGTCGCCCGGCCATTCGAACGGCCGCGCGTCCCACGTCCATGCGCCGTCCTCACCCTGGCGCGGCTGCCACAGCATCGTGCGGTTGTGCACGTCGTCGAGCCAGCTCGCGATCAGCAGCGTGCGCGTGTGCGTCCACGTGCAAGCGGACGTCGTCGGTCGCGGCTCGAACAGCGTCGTGAGCTCGCGCGCCCCGGCGAGGAACGCCTGCTCGCGGATCGCGAGCAGCGAGCCGCCCGCGTGACGCACGCCGCCGCAGTCCCAGTCGAGCCGCGGCTCCAGCATCAGCCAGCCTTCCCAGAAACCGACGTCGACATGCGTCGGCACGTCGTAGCGCGCCCACTCGCCCGCGTCGGTCAGCCGGTATGCATGCGCGTCGAAGAAATCGACACTGCGCCACGCGACGTGGCGGCCGTCGATCGGATCGAACCCCGCGCCCGCGCTGATGTCGTCGGGTTCGCCGCGGAACACCACCGGCGCATCGGCGAGCGGCGTGCCGCGTACCCAGCGGCGCGCATCGTACGGATAGCCGGCGGCGGTCGTATAAGCCTCGCCGCGATCCCAGCTCACGTAGACGGTATCGCGGTCGATCCAGCCGACCGTGTGATTCCCGGGCACGTCGATCGTGAAGCCGCCGTCGACGAAACGGCGCTGCACGAGGTCGAATTCGCGCACGACGACCGCGTCGGCGCCGCCCGGCGACAACGACAGCAGCGCGCGGTCGCCGTCCGGGTACAGGATCGCGTCCTGCTCGAACACCCACGACTCGCCCTCTTGCGCGCCGAGCGCGTCGACGTCGAGCAGCGTTTCCCACTCGGGCCGGCCCGCGCGCCAGTCGTCCCAGCGCGCGCGGCGCCACAGTCCCTTCGGATGGAGATCGTCCTGCCACAGGTCGTACGCCCAGTCGCGCCAGCGGGTCGGAATCACCGGGCGTTCGCGCGGCAGATACGCCTGCGCGAGCCGCGCGGTCAACGCGCGATACGCATCGTCGTCGCGCAGCGCGACCCGCGTGCGCGCGTTCTGCTCGTCGACCCACGCACGGGCACGCTTGCTGTCGAGCGCTTCGAGAAAACGGAAGGGATCGGCCCCGGCGGGCCAGCGGAAGGAATCGGACATGACGGGAGCGCACGTGACGGCAAACCGCGATTATGTCCGATCGCGGCATGCGCGACGCACGCGCATGCCGCGACAGAGGCTTACGGCTCCAGATGCAGTTCCTGGATCTTGCGCGTGATCGTGTTGCGGCCGATGCCGAGCCGTTCCGCCGCCTCGACCTTGCGGCCGCGCGTGAAATCGAGCGCCTCGCGGATCACGGCCGCCTCGAAGCGGCGCGCGAGCTCGTCCATCACGTCGGCCGAATTCTCGCGCAACAGCCGCGCGACTTCCGTGCGCAGCCCGCTTTCCCACATCGGATAGCCGGCCGGCGCGCCGTTCGGCGCGGCCGCGACGGGCGCAGCCGTCAACGGCGCACCCGCCGCCGGCTGCACGCGTGCGATGTCGCCACCGCCCACGCCGGTGCCGGCGTGCGCATCCACGCCGTCGGCCGTCGCCGTCACCGGCGCGCCTGCCGGCACGAGGTCGGGCGGCAGGTCCTTGATCTCGACCGTCTGCGCGGGCGCCATCACGGTCAGCCAGTTCGCGAGGTTCTCGAGCTGGCGCACGTTGCCGGGAAACGTGAGCGACGTCAGATACGCGAGCGCTTCGTCGGACACGCGCTTCGGCTCGACGCCGAGATCGCGCGCGCTCTTCTGCAGGAAGTGGCGCGTGAGCAGCGCGATGTCCTCGCTGCGTTCACGCAGCGGCGGCAGCCGCAGCCGGATCACGTTGAGCCGGTGGTAAAGGTCCTCGCGGAACAGCCCCTGCCGCACGCGCGACTCGAGATTCTGGTGCGTCGCGGCGATCACGCGCACGTTCGCACGCAGCGGGTTGTGGCCGCCGACCCGATAGAACTGGCCGTCCGACAGCACGCGCAGCAGGCGCGTCTGCAGGTCGAACGGCATGTCGCCGATTTCGTCGAGGAACAGCGTGCCGTTCTCGGCCTGCTCGAAGCGGCCCTGGCGCGTCGTCTGCGCGCCGGTGAACGCGCCGCGCTCATGGCCGAACAGCTCGGATTCGAGCAGGTCCTTCGGAATCGCCGCGGTGTTCAGCGCGATGAACGGCCCGTTCGCGCGCGGGCTGTGACGGTGCAGCGCCCGCGCGACGAGCTCCTTGCCGGTGCCCGACTCGCCGGTGATCAGCACGGTCGCGGCCGAGTGCGACAGGCGGCCGATCGCGCGGAACATGTCCTGCATCGCGGGCGCCTGGCCGAGCATCTCGGGCGCTTCGGCCACACGCTCGTCCTGCGGCGCGCCGCCGCGCAGGCTCTCCTCGACCGCGCGGCGGATCAGCTCGACCGCCTTGTCGACGTCGAACGGCTTCGCGAGATATTCGAACGCGCCGCCCTGAAACGCCGCGACGGCGCTGTCGAGATCGGAGAACGCCGTCATGATGATGACGGGCAGGCCCGGCAGGCGCTCGTGCATCGCCTGCAATAGCTCGAGGCCGGAGCCGCCCGGCATCCGGATGTCGGACACGAGCACCTGCGGCGTCTCGTGGTCGAGCGCGGCCAGCGCGTCGCGCACGTTCGCGAAGCTCTTCGTCGCGAAGCTGTCCCGGGCGAGTGCCTTTTCGAGCACCCAGCGGATCGATTGATCGTCGTCTACTATCCAGATCGGCTTCATAGGTCGGTCAGGTATGGGTGAATCCGGTGAATCGCCATGCCGCCGCTCAATGATCGAGCGGCAGCAGGATCTGAAATTCGGTACGACCGGGCCGGCTCTCGACCTCGATCATCCCGTCGTGCTGCTGCACGAACGTCTGCGCGAGCGTGAGGCCGAGGCCGCTGCCGTCGTCGCGCCCGGACACGAGCGGGTAGAAGATCCGGTCGCGGATCTCCTCCGGAATGCCGGGCCCGTTGTCGACCACGTGCAAGTCCAGTGCCAGCTTGTACAGGCGCTTCGCGATCGTCACCTTGCGCGCGATGCGCGTGCGCAGCTCGATCTTCGCATCGCCCTGCGCGATCCGCTCGCGCAGCGCCTGCGCCGCGTTGCGCACGATGTTCAGCAGCGCCTGGATCAGTTGCTCCTTGTCGCCGCGCAGGTCCGGCACGCTCACGTCGTAGTCGCGCTCGATGGTGAGCCCGCGCGGAAATTCCGCGAGCATCACCGCGCGCACGCGTTCGCACACTTCATGAATGTTCACGTCGCCGACGATGTGCGGATGCCGGTGCGGCTCCAGCAATCGGTCGACGAGCGTCTGCAGGCGGTCGGACTCCTTGATGATCACCTGCGTGTATTCGCGCAACTCGCCGCGCTCGCGCTCGCTCAGTTCGAATTCGAGCAGCTGGGCTGCGCCGCGAATGCCGCCGAGCGGGTTCTTGATCTCGTGCGCGAGGTTGCGGATCAGTTGCTTGTTGACCGCGGTCAGGTCGTGAATGCGCTCCTCGCGATCGGTGCGCGACTGCCGTTCGTTCTCGAACAGCTCGACGAGCACGAAATCGGGCGCGGTCTCGAGGAAGCCGACGATCGCATGCACGTGCAGCGGCTCGCGGCCGGGCCGGTCGAGCACGGTATCGAGATGCGTCGCGTGAAAGCGCTCCTCGCCGATCGCGGTGATCGTCGACGCGAGTTCGTTCGCATTCGGGAAAATCTCGCCCCACGGACGCTGCGCGAGCTGCCGGCGCGAGATGTCGAGCATCGCCTCCGCGGACGGGTTCGCGAACGCGACCCGCAGCGTCTTGCGGTCGAGCACGATCACGACCGTCGGCAGCGCTTCCAGCCCCGCAAGCAGGCCCGAGCGCGCGAGCCGCTCGTCTTCCGTCAGTCGCTCGGGCTGCCCCGTCTTCGCCTTGATGAGATTCTTCAGAGCCATCGTGCGTGTCGTCGCGCGTTACCGGGTCGGAAATTGGAAATTTTCGGAACAAAAAAGGGACGGCTGGACGCCGTCCCCCTTCAGACTCCGCGGTTCCCGCCGCAGGCCGCGCGACGGGAACGAACCGGCATGACGGCGCTGAATCGAAGCGCCATCGCCGATTACAGCGAGTAGTACATCTCGAACTCGATCGGATGCGTCGTCATGCGGAACTTCGCCAGCTCCTGCTCCTTCAGCGCGAGGTACGCGTCGATCATGCCGTCGGTGAACACGCCACCGCGCGTCAGGAACTCGCGATCCTTGTCGAGCGCTTCCAGTGCCTGGTCGAGGCCTGCGCAGACGGTCGGGATCTTTGCATCCTCTTCCGGCGGCAGGTCGTACAGGTTCTTGTCCGCCGCTTCGCCCGGATGGATCTTGTTCTGGATCCCGTCGAGGCCGGCCATCATCAGCGCCGTGAAGCACAGGTACGGGTTCGCCATCGGATCCGGGAAGCGCGTTTCGATACGGCGACCCTTCGGGTTCGACACGTGCGGAATGCGGATCGATGCCGAACGGTTGCGTGCCGAGTACGCGAGCTTGACCGGTGCTTCGAAGTGCGGGACCAGACGCTTGTACGAGTTCGTCGTCGGGTTCGTGATCGCGTTCAGCGCACGGGCGTGCTTGATGATGCCGCCGATGTAGAACAGCGCCAGTTCCGACAGGCCCGCGTAGCCGTTGCCCGCGAACAGGTTCTGGCCGTCCTTCCAGATCGACTGGTGAACGTGCATGCCCGAACCGTTGTCGCCGACGACCGGCTTCGGCATGAACGTCGCCGTCTTGCCGTACGAGTGCGCGACGTTGTGGATGATGTACTTCGACCATTGCGTCCAGTCGGCGCGCTGCACCAGCGTCGAGAACTTCGTGCCGATTTCGTTCTGGCCCTGGCCAGCCACTTCGTGGTGGTGCACTTCGACCGGGATGCCGAGCTGTTCGAGCAGCAGGCACATTTCCGAACGGATGTCCTGGAACGTGTCGACCGGCGCGACCGGGAAGTAGCCGCCCTTCGTGCCCGGACGGTGGCCCGTGTTGCCGCCTTCGAACTCCTTGCCAGCCGACCACGGTGCTTCTTCCGAGTTGATCTTCACGAAGCAGCCCGACATGTCCGTGTTCCACTGGACCGAGTCGAAAATGAAGAATTCCGGTTCCGGACCGAAGTACGCGGTATCGCCGATGCCCGTGCTCTTCAGGTACGCTTCGCCGCGCTTCGCGAGCGAACGCGGGTCGCGCTCGTAGCCCTTGCCGTCGGCCGGCTCGACCACGTCGCAGGTCAGCACGAGGGTCGACTCTTCATAGAACGGGTCGACGAATGCGGCGCTCGGGTCCGGCATGAGCAGCATGTCCGACGCCTCGATGCCCTTCCAGCCGGCGATCGACGAGCCGTCGAATGCATGGCCGCTTTCGAACTTGTCTTCGTCAAACGCCGAAACCGGCACCGACACGTGCTGTTCCTTGCCGCGCGTATCCGTGAAGCGGAAATCGACAAACTTGACGTCCTCGTCCTTCACGAGCTGCATGACGTCGGCGACGGTTTTACTCATAACCTCTTCTCCTGATTGAACAATTCCGGCGGACTGGGAACCGCCTCGTTTATCGAGCTGCCCGGAGTCTGGCTTTGGCGCAGCGTGCCCCGGGTCGACCGAATTCTATATAGCAGCTTCCGTGCCAACCATCGCAAAACCGACGCGAATCACGCCGACCCGCGCCGTAGCGGGGCCTGGCTGCGCGATTCCGGGGCCGGGCACCGCACCGACGGCGGCACACTCGCACCGCAGCGGTGCAATCTCGAGGAAGCGACGGCGACACCGAATCATTCTGGTGCATTCGTGCCATTCTGCACTCTTTTGGTGAGCGCGTGGGCGGTGCATGCGCCACCGGGCACGCGGACATCCGCGCGGCGCCGCCGCGCTAGAATGTTCGTTTGACCGATACGGAGACCTCCTGCCATGAGTACGCTCGACCAGCTTTACGCGAAGGCCGAAGAACGCCGCGCCCAAGGCGCGCTCAACTATGCCGGCGCCCTGCTGCCGGTCGAGGCGTTCGAACTGCTGCAGCTCGACCCGTCGGCGCGCCTCGTCGACGTGCGCACCCGCGCCGAGCTCGACTGGATCGGCCGCCCGCTCGTCGGCGACGGCCAGTACCTGCACCTCGAATGGACGCGCTATCCGGGCGGCGTGCCGAACGCCGAATTCGTCGATCAACTGAAAGCGGCCCTCCCGGCCGACACACCCATCCTGTTCCTGTGCCGCAGCGCCGCGCGCTCGAAGCTCGCCGCGGTCGCGTCGACGCAGGCCGGCTTCACGAAGGCCTTCGACCTGCTCGAAGGCTTCGAGGGCGGCAAGGATGCCGAAGGCCATCGCAAGACGGTCGACGGCTGGTGCTTCCGAAAACTGCCGTGGATCGGCGCCTGACGGCGCATCCGCCCAGGCACGCCCGACTGCCACATCGTCGAGCCGGGCGATGACATCCCGATGACGGGCCGCGTTGCGCGGCCCGTGGTTTTTGTGCGGCCGTTCCACGGCCCGCATGCGCGATCGATGCGCGCGGCCTTCAGGCCTTCAGGCGCGCGGCGCCTCCGGTTCGACCACGTCGCCGCCGAGCAGGTGCACGCCTTCGCGCAGCTTCACGAATGCGGCCGCGACCGCCTCCGGCTCGCCCTTCACGCCGAGGTCGATATGCCGGCGCGCATAGATCCCGCCGCGCTCGGCATCGCCGACGCTCGGCAGGCTGAACACGCGCACACTCGGGAAATCGCGCTCGATCTTCTCCATCAGCGGCGTGAGCGTCGACTCCGGCAGTTCGAACACGTACAGCGAGCGCTCCGCGTGCGGCGTCGCGTGATGCAGATGCTCGTATTTCGTGTCGAGCACCCATTCGATCATCGGCCACGCCATCACCGGGAAGCCCGGCACGAAATGGAGATCGCCGACCGAGAAACCGGGAATCCGGTTATAGCCGTTCGGGATGATCGTCGCGCCCGCCGGAAACACGCCCATGTTGAAGCGGTGCTGGTTTTCCGGCGATTCGAAGTCGACCGGCGTGGCCGCATCGGTGTGCGTCTCACGAATGCGCTCCGAGATCAGCGCCTTCGCTTCCGGATGCAGCGCGAGCGGCACGCCGAGCGCGGCGGCCGCGCACTGGCGCGTGTGGTCGTCCGGTGTCGCGCCGATCCCGCCCGTGGAGAACACGATGTCGCCCGACGCGATCGCGCGCGCGAGCGTCGCAGTGATCCGCGCCGGATCGTCGCCGACGTATTCGGCCCAGTCGAGCGCGAGGCCGCGCGCGCCGAGCAGTTCGATGACCTTCGCCAGGTGCTTGTCCTGCCGGCGGCCCGAAAGGATTTCGTCGCCGATGATGATGATGCCGATGCTCATGCCTGCCCCATGTCGATTGCGGTGGCGCGCGACTTCGCGCGCAGGTCGTCCAGCGCGCGCAGGCAATAGTGCCCGAACCACAGCGCCGAGAAGACGAGGATGAAAGCGTAAACCCAGATCATGGCCGCCGCCACGAACGGAAACAGCACCATCATCCAGACCGACGACACCCACACGAAGGTCGGCACGGTGCCGAGCAGCCCGGTCGCGACGCCGATGCCGATCAGCGGCCAGCGATGCTGGCGCACGAGCGCGCGGCGTTCGTCACGGCTCGCGTGCTGCGCGAGCGCGTCGTAGGTCATCACGCGGTACGTGAGCCAGCCCCAGATCACCGGCGGCAACAGCGCGAAGAACGGCGGGATCAGCCACAGCGGAATCGTGACGACGAGCAGCACGACGCCCACGATCGCGGCGCCGAGCGAATTGAACACGCTGCCGAAGAACGTGCCGCCCCGCTTCGCCTCCAGCGCGGCGAACTGCCGGTTCGACAGGTGCCTGATCACGACCGGCATCGAGATCGTCGCGATCAGCAGCAGCACGGTCAGCACGATCAGCGGAATCGCGAGCGACACGACGACGAACGGCGCGACGACCGCATGCAGCTGCGACATCCCGAGCGCGTCGAACGCGCGGTACAGCGCGGCGGTCAGCACGAAGCCGTCGAGCGCGCCGCGCGCGGCGTCGATCAGCGTCTGCCACGAGAACCACAGCACGACGCCCCACAGCAGCGCGGAGACGACGAACGGCATCAGGGTGAGCCACAGCATGCGCGGGTGCAGCGCGCTGGCGAACGCCCGGACGAAGGAGCGCAGCAAGTCGTTCATGCGAACCTGTATCGACGATGAAAAACGGGAAAAGGATAAACCACACGGCCCGCATGCGCCAAAGCGCATGCGGGCCGTGCGGGAAAGCCGTTCAACGGGAAAGTGACGCGCTCAGGCGGACGCCGCGCCGCGCTTCGCGGGAACGAGGCGCCGGAAGATCCGCACGAACGCGAGGCCGTGCTGCGCCCAGAAGCCTTCGCCGTAGGACACGCCTTCGACCTGCTCGCGGATGCCGGTCGGCTCGACCGTGCGGTTCCACGACGCGGTGCCGAACATCATGTCCCACCACGGGAACAGCACGCCGAAGTTGCAGCCGTACTTGGTGCCTTCGTGGCCGTAGCCGACCGCGTGGTGGCGCCGGTGGAAGGTCGGGCTCACGAGCAGGCGCTCGCCGAGCCAGCCGAACGACAGCCGCGCATTCGTATGCTGGATGCTCTGCATGAAGTTCGTGACCGCGGTCAGCACGACGAACTGCGACGGCGTCACGCCGATCACGAGTGCGATCGCCGCAAAGAAGCACGATTGCAGCACGTCGTCGAGCAGGTGGTTGCGGTCGTCGCACCACAACGACATCTGCCGCTGGCTGTGATGCACCGCGTGCAGCTCCCACCAGATGCCGAACTTGTGCTGCCAGCGGTGATACCAGTAGCCGGCGAAGTCGAGTACGACAAGGTAGATCGCGAACGCGACGATCGGCTGCGAGGTCACGCCCGGCCACAGATAGTCGAGATTGACGTTCGCAACGCCGTGCATTCGCAGCCACGCCTGGAAGTTGTCGAACACCGGCTGCAGCGCGAAGAAGAAGAACAGCGTGTAGATGCCGAGCTTCGAGATCGCGGTATAGATCACGTCGACCCGCACCGCGCGGCGGTTCTTCCAGCGCTCGACGGGCGCGAGCGCCTCGAGCGGGCGCAGCAGCGCGAACATCAGCACCATCTGGAGCGCGCCGATGATCACCCAGTACAGCGCGTCGTAGGTGTCCTCGTCATAGTCCATCAGGTTGAACTTGAAGAGGAGCGGCTGCACGACGTCGACGTACAGCCAGGTCTGGATGTCCGACACGAACGCATCGATCAGGTGCAGCATCGTCCGCCTCCGCCCGTCACGCGCCGTTCGCAGCCTTCCACGGCGCGCGGTCGTAGAAGTAGATGCCGTGCGGCGAACGGCCGACGGAGATCGTCTGCACCAGCTTGCGCGACGCCAGATCGATGATCCCGACCTTCTTCGCGAAGCGGAACGTCACCCACAGCGTCTTCTTGTCGGCGGACAGCTCCATGTCGTCCGGGCCCGGCAACAGGCCGGTGATGTCGCCGACTTTGGTGAGCGAGATCTCGTCGATGATGCTGATCGTGTTCGCGACCCGGTTCGTGATCGCGACGTGCGTGCCGTCGGCGAGCGAGCGGAAGTTGTGCGCGCCCTTGCCGGTCTGGATGGTCTTCACGACCTTCTGATTGCGCCAGTCGACGACCGCGACGTAATCGGCGCCCGTCATGCCGACCAGCAGGTATTTGTCGTCCGGCGTCATCCACAGGCCCGCCGGCACGTTGCCGACCGGCATCTTCCACTTGACCGTCTGCGTCGCGAGGTCGACCGCCGCGATCTCGCCGGACACCTGCAGCGACACGAGCACGGTCTTGCTGTCTTTCGTGAACGCGATGTGGCTCGGCATCACCGCGAGCGGCAAGCGCTTCACGAGATGCAGGTCGCGGCCGTCGTAGCTGTAGATGTCGAGCCGGTCGAGGCGCAGCCCGGTCGACACGAACCACTTGTTGTCGGGCGAGAAGCCGAGCTGGTACGGATCCTCGATGCCTTCGACGGTGCGCTGCAGCTTGCCCGTCTTCGGATCGACGAACATCAGGCTGTTCGAGACCGAATTCGCGACGATCAGCGACGAATTGTCCGGCGTCGCCATCAGGTGGTGCGGCTCCTTGCCGGTCGGCATCGTGCCGACGACCTGGCGGGTCTGCTGGTCGATCAGGGAAAGCGTCGCTTCGGCCGAATTGAGGATGATCACGTTATTCGCGTGCGCGGCGGGCGCCAGCACGGCGGCGGCCAGCGCAAGCGTGCGGCCGAAGGAAAGGAAAGTGCGCATGAAGACTCACGTCGTGGAACAGCAGTCATTGTAAAACGCTCGACCGGCCCTGCCGGTTGACGAGAGTCGGCCTTGCGCCACTTCGACGCACGCCGCGGCCGCCATGCGGCCCGCCGCGGCAGGCGCCGCGCGCCCGGCCGGGCCGGCAGCCGGTGCGGGCCCGGACAACCGCCGTTGCGCTAGCGCTGCATCGACTCCCAGACCTTGTGCAGACGCTTGACAGAGACAGGCATCGGCGTGCGCAGTTCCTGCGCGAACAGCGAAATTCGCAGTTCCTCCAGCAGCCAGCGGAATTCCGCGAGCCGCGGGTCGGCGACGCCGCCGCGCTGCGACACCGCGCGCTGGTACTGCTGAACGAGCGGCAGCAGCTCGCCGGACTGCTTCGCGTCGCGCGCCGGGTCGGCCTTCAGCTTGTCGATCCGCAGCGCGATGCCCTTCAGGTAGCGCGGGAAGTGTGCAAGCTGCACGTAAGGCGTGTCGATCACGAAGCGCTTGCCGACCAGCGCGGCGAGCTGCTGCTGCAGATCCGCGTGGGCCTGCGCGAACGGCTTCGCCTGCGCGAGCTTCTTCGCGAGCCCCGCGTACTCGGCGAGGATCTGCCCGACGAGCCGCGCGATCTCCTGCGCGAGCAGGTTCAGGCGGCTGCGGCCTTCGTCGCGGCGCGCGTGGAAGCTCGCGTCGTCGTCGGGCAGCGGATCCTGCAGGCACGCGCGGTCGAGCGCCGTGTCGATCAGCTGGTCGCGCAGCTCGTCCTGCGTGCCGAGCGACATGTACTGCATCGCCATCTCGCGCAGCCCCGGCAGGTTCTTCTCGAGGAACTTGATCGGCTCCTTCAACTGCAGCGCGAACAGCCGCCGCAAGCCGGCCCGGTGGATCCGCGCGGCCTCCTCCGGCGAGTCGAACACCTCGACGTCGCAATGCGTGCCGCGATCGACGAGCGCCGGATAGCCGTACAGCGTCTGGCCGCGGCGGCGGATCTCCAGCAGCTCGGGGAGCTTGCCGAAGTTCCACGTCGTCAGGTTCTCGTACAGCGCGGTCGCGCCGGCTTCCGCCGGGGCGGCCGTGTGCGGTGCGACGCCCTTGCCCGGCTTGCCGCCCTTCGCCGCCGAAGCCGCGGAACCCGCTGTGGCGGCCGGCGCCGGCGTGGTGCCTGCGTCGTCCGCGCCGGCTTCGCCGCCGCCGGGCGCGATCGTCGACGCCGCCGCGATCTTCTGGAACTGTTGCTGCGCCTGCGCGCCGAGTTCCTGGCGCAGTTGCGCGAGATTGCGCCCCATCGCGAGCTGGCGGCCGTGCTCGTCGATCACCTTGAAGTTCATGAACAGGTGCGCGGGCAGCGTCTCGAGCTTGAAGTCGGCCGTCTTCATCGCGACCTGCGTCTCGCCGCGCACGTCGGCAATCAGCGCCTCGACGAGGCCGCCCGCGCCGAAGCGCTCGCGGCCCGTGCGCTCGACGAAGCCGGCCGCGTACTCGGGCAGCGGCACGCAATGCCGGCGCAGCTTCTGCGGCAGCGACTTCAGCAGCAGCTGCACCTTTTCCTTCAGCATCCCCGGCACGAGCCATTCGCAGCGGCGCGCGTCGACCTGGTTCAGCGCATAGAGCGGCACCGCGAGCGTCACGCCGTCGCGCGGCGTGCCGGGTTCGAAATGGTAGGTCAGCGCCATCTCGACGCCGGCCATCGTCGCGCGCTTCGGAAACAGCTCGGTCGTCACGCCAGCCGCCTCGTGGCGCATCAGGTCGTCGCGCGACAGGTACAGCAGGCGCTGCTTGTCTTCCGCCTGGCCGCCCTGCTTCACTTCGTCCCGATACCAGCGCTCGAACGCGACGCCCGTGTGAATTCCTTCCGGGATCGCCTGGTCGTAGTACGCGTAGATCAGCTCGTCGTCGACCAGCACGTCCTGCCGGCGCGACTTGTGCTCGAGCTGCTCGATGTCGGCGAGCAGCTTGCGGTTGTGCGCGAAGAACGGCAGCTTCGTGTCGAATTCGCCTTCGACCAGCGCGCCGCGGATGAACAGCTCGCGCGCCCGCGCCGGATCCTGCTGGCCGAACGCGACGCGCCGGCGGTGGTAGATCGGCAGCCCGTACAGCGTCGCGCGCTCGAACGCGCTGACCTGCGCGGGACGCTTTTCCCAATGCGGCTCCGACAGCGATTTCTTCAGCAGGTGGGCGCCGATCTTCTCGACCCACTCCGGCTCGATCTTCGCCAGGCAGCGCGCATACAGCCGGCTCGTCTCGACGAGTTCGGCCGCCATCACCCAGCGGCCGGCCTTCTTCGCGAGCGCGGAGCCCGGCCACAGGTAGAACTTGATGCCGCGCGCGCCGAGGTAGTGCGGATCGTCGTCGGCCTTCATCCCGAGGTTGCCGAGCAGGCCCGTCAACAGGGCCAGATGCACCTGTTCGTAGGTCGCCTCGACCTCGTTCAGACGCCAGCCGTGCTCGCGCACGACCGTCAGCAGCTGCGAATGGACGTCGCGCCATTCGCGCAGCCGCAGGTGCGACAGGAAGTTCTGCCGGCACGCGTCGATCAGCTGGCGGTTCGACTTCTTGTGCGCGACGGCCTCTTCGAACCACGCCCAGATCTTCAGCCACTGCAGGAATTCGGAGCGCTCGTCGGCGAACCGGCGGTGCGCCTGGTCGGCCTGCTCCTGCGCTTCGATCGGCCGGTCGCGCGGGTCCTGCACGGACAGCGCGCTCGCGATGATCAGCACCTCGCGCAGCGACTGCTGGTCGCGCGCGGCGAGAATCATCCGGCCGACGCGCGGGTCGAGCGGCAGCCGCGCGAGTTCGCGGCCGAGCGGCGTCAGCGCGTTGTCGTCGTCGACCGCGCCGAGTTCGTTGAGCAGCTGGTAGCCGTCCGCGATCGCGCGGCCGGGCGGCGGCTCGAGGAACGGGAACGATTCGATCGCCGTCAGGTGCAGCGATTTCATCCGCAGGATCACCGACGCGAGCGACGAGCGCAGGATTTCGGGATCGGTGAAGCGCGCGCGCGCCTGGTAGTCGCTTTCCTCGTACAAGCGGATGCAGACGCCGTCGGCCACCCGGCCGCAGCGGCCCGCGCGCTGGTTCGCGGCGGCCTGCGAGATCGACTCGACCTGCAGCTGCTCGACCTTGTTCCGGTACGAATAGCGCTTCACGCGCGCGAGGCCGGTGTCGACGACGTAGCGGATGCCCGGCACCGTCAGCGAGGTTTCGGCCACGTTGGTCGCGAGCACGATGCGGCGCGCGTTCGACGCCTTGAACACCTTGTCCTGGTCGGCCGCCGACAGCCGCGCGAACAGCGGCAGGATCTCGGTGTGCGGCGGGTGGTGCTTGCGCAACGCCTCGGCCGCCTCGCGGATCTCGCGCTCGCCGGGCAGGAACACCAGCACGTCGCCGGGGCCTTCGCGGCACAGTTCGTCGACCGCGTCGACGATCGCGTCCATCAGGTCGCGCTCGGCCTCGCGCGCGGTCTTCACGCGATCGCGGCCGCCCGTACCTTCCGCATTCTTCACGGCCGGCCGATCTTCGGCTACCGGCCGATAGCGCATCTCGACCGGATACAGCCGCCCGCTCACCTCGATCACGGGTGCCGGGCGCTCGTCGGTGCCGAAATGGCGCGCGAAGCGGTCGGCGTCGATCGTCGCGGACGTGACGATCAGCTTCAGGTCGGGCCGCCGCGGCAGGATCTCCTTCAGGTAGCCGAGCAGGAAGTCGATGTTCAGGCTGCGCTCGTGCGCCTCGTCGATGATCAGCGTGTCGTACGCCTTCAGCAGCGGATCGGTCTGCGTCTCGGCGAGCAGGATGCCGTCCGTCATCAGCTTGACGGATGCGCCCGGCGCGAGATTGTCGGTAAAGCGCACCTTGTAGCCGACCACCTCGCCGAACGGCGTGCCGAGTTCCTCGGCGATCCGGCGGCCGGTCGATGATGCGGCCAGGCGCCGCGGCTGCGTATGGCCGATCAGGCCCGTGCCGCCGGCGCCGAGGCCGCGGCCGAGATCGAGACAGATCTTCGGCAACTGCGTGGTCTTGCCCGAACCCGTCTCGCCGCAGACGATGACAACCTGATGACCGGCGATCGCGCGCGCGATTTCGTCGCGCTTGCCCGACACGGGCAGGCTTTCGGGGTAAGTGATCGGCGGAACGGGATTCGGCGGGACGGTGGCGCGCGGCGGACGCTCGCGGCGCGGAGCGCGCTCGCCGGTGGCCTGCGGTGCGCCCTTCGCGGACGGCTGGCGCGCATCGCCACGCCGTTCGTCGCCGCGCGGCGCGTGGGCCGGCTTGCCCGCCGGCTTTTCCTGCTGCTGGCGCGGCGGCTGGCCCTGCTGCTGACGCGCATCGGCCGCACCATCCGGGTGCTTCGCCGACGGCGCTTTGGCCCGCGTCGGCGCGGGACTTTTAGGTACATTCGACATGGGGGCGCATTATAATCCCGCCCATGAATTCCCAAACCGACCTCCCTCCCGCCCAGACCGGCGCCGCGACGCCGCCGGCCGCCGACGATTCGGCCGCCAGCCACGCGCAGTTCGTCGACTGGATGCGTTCCGTCGCGCCCTATATCCACAAGTTCCGCAACAGCACGTTCGTCGTGGGGTTCGGCGGCGAGGTGGTGCAGCAGGGGCTGCTGAACGCGCTCGTGTCCGACATCGCGCTCTTGCAGGCGATGGGCATCCAGATCGTGCTGGTGCACGGCTCGCGGCCGCAGGTCGAGGAGCAGCTGAGCCTGCATGGTGTCGAATCCGAGTTTTCGCACGGGCTGCGCATCACCGATGCGCGCGCGCTCGAATCCGCGAAGGAAGCGGCCGGCGAAGTGCGTCTCGACATCGAGGCCGCGATCAGCCAGGGTCTGCCGAACTCGCCGATGGCGCACGCGCACATCAGCGTCGTGTCCGGCAACTTCGTGACCGCGCGGCCGGTGGGGATTCTCGACGGGGTCGATTTCGCGCACACGGGCATCGTGCGCAAGATCGACGCCGAATCGATCCGTCATTCGCTCGCGAGCCGCAAGCTCGTGCTGCTGTCGCCGCTCGGCTTCTCGCCGACCGGCGAGGCGTTCAACCTGTCGATGGAAGACGTCGCATCGGCCGCCGCGATCGCGCTGCGCGCCGACAAGATCATCTTCCTGACCGAAGCGCCCGGCATCGTCGACGACGAAGGCGGGCTGATCCGCGAAATGTCGCTCGACGCGGCCGCCGAGCTGCTCGATTCCGGCAACGTCCAGGGCGACGACGCGTTCTTCCTGAAGCACTCGATCCGCGCGTGTCGCGGCGGCGTGACCCGGGCCCACCTGATTCCGCAGTCGCTCGACGGCAGCATGCTGCTCGAGCTGTTCCTGCACGACGGCGTCGGCACGATGATCTCGTACGAGAACCTCGAAAGCCTGCGCGAAGCGACGCCGGACGACGTCGGCGGCATCCTGTCGCTGATCGAGCCGCTCGAGTCGGACGGCACGCTGGTGCGGCGCGGCCGCCACCAGATCGAACGCGACATCGACCACTTCTCGGTGATCGAGCACGATGGCGTGCTGTTCGGCTGCGCGGCGCTGTATCCGTACCAGCAGGAAAAGATCGGCGAGATGGCGTGCCTGACGGTCGCGCCGGAAGCGCAGGGCTCGGGCGACGGCGAACGCCTGCTCAAGCGCATCGAGCAGCGCGCCCGGGCGCGCGGCCTCACGCACATCTTCGTGCTCACGACGCGCACCGAGCACTGGTTCCTCAAGCGCGGCTTCGTCAAGGTCAGCGTCGACGACCTGCCGGAAGACCGCCGCAAACTCTACAACTGGCAGCGCAAGTCGCTCGTGCTGATGAAGCAGCTCTGAGCGCAGGCACGACTGCCCTCCCCCAGACCGATTACAGGAGAAGTACACGATGGCTCGAATGATCCAATGCGCGAAGCTCGGCAAGGAAGCCGAGGGTCTCGATTTCCCGCCGCTGCCGGGCGAACTCGGCAAGCGCATCTACGAAAGCGTGTCGAAGGAAGCGTGGCAAGGCTGGCTCAAGCAGCAGACGATGCTGATCAACGAGAACCGCCTGAACATGGCCGACCCGCGCGCGCGCCAGTACCTGATGAAGCAGACCGAGAAGTATTTCTTCGGCGACGGCGCCGACCAGGCGTCCGGCTACGTGCCGCCGACGGAAGGCTGAAGCCGCGCGGCGAATCGTCCGGGCCAGGCCGGCCGCGCCGGCCTCGCGCGAAGCAACGCAAAGCAAACGGCACCGTGTATCGCACGGTGCCGTTTGCTTTTGGGACGCGTGATTTGGCGCGAGTCAAGGCCACGCGACGCACGATCCGTCCGGCGCGCGATGCCTCCGGAGCGCGATGCCTCCGGAGCGCCGAATTACCGCCTCACCGAATTACCGAATTACCGAATTACCGAATTACCGAATTACCGAATTACCGAATTACCGAATTACCGAATCGCCAGCGTGCCGAATCACGCCGGCCTCCCCGGCTCACCCCGCCGGTTTCAACGCACCGCGGTCGCCCGGCTGCGCGGTCTCGCCGGCCGGACTTTCAGCGCTCGCGCCTTCGGTGCCCCACTCGGCCGCATCGCTGCGCTCGGCCGTCGACAGCTCGTCCGCGCGGTAGCCGGTGCGATTCAGCAGCGCGAGCATGCACGCGAGCGACACGAGCGCGTACAACCCCGACGCGATTGCGACGCCGACGATGCTGCCGGTCGCGTTCAGGATCGCCTGCGCGAGCACCGGCGTGCCGCCGCCGACGACGAGCGCGCTCAGCTGGTACGCGAGCGACAGGCCCGTATAGCGGATGTTGGCTGGAAACACGCGCGCGAGCACGCCGCCGACCGCACCGTAGAACATCGCCGACGGAATCGTCGAGATGCACATGCCCGCGACGGCGACCCAGTACGAACGCGTCGCGAGCGCATGGAACATCACCGGCATCAGCACGATCTCCGGGATCAGGATCCAGCACATCGCGCGCCGCATGTCGACTTTCGACACGAACCACGCGCCGACCGGCTGCATCAGGAACTGCACGACGAGCGAGATCGACAGGATGCCGAGGAACGTGCCCTGCGCATAGCCGAGCTCCCTGGTTGCCCACGACAGCGCGAACGTGCTGCGGAAATACGTGACGTTGATCACCGGCAGCGTGCCGGCCGCGAGCAGCACGACGGGCCAGTGGTCGCGCACGACGTCGCGCAGCGGCAGCTTCACCGTGCGCTTGCGCGCGAGCACGCGCTGCATGTCGATCGATTCCTCGAGCCGCAGCCGGATCACCATCCCGATGATCACGAGCACCGCCGACAGCAGGAACGGAATGCGCCAGCCCCACATCAGGAACGACGGCGTCGGCAGCGCGCTCAGCGCGAAGAAGGCGGCGGTGGCGAGCAGGTTGCCGGTGGGCGAACCCTGCTGCGCGAACGCCGCATACAGGATGCTGCGATGCTTCGGCGCGTTCTCGCTCGCGATCAGCACCGCGCCGCCCCACTCGCCGCCGACCGCGATGCCCTGCAGCACGCGCAGCACGACGAGGCCCGCGGGCGCCCACACGCCGATCGACGCATAGCCGGGCAACAGGCCGATGCCGGTCGTGGCAAGCCCCATCATCACCAGCGTGATCACGAGCGCGGTCTTGCGGCCGACGCGATCGCCGAGATGCCCGAACACGATGCCGCCGAGCGGCCGCGCGGCGAAGCCGGCCCAGAACGTGACGAACGCGAGCAGCGTCGCGACGCCGGGATCCATCGTGCTCGAAAAGAACACCTTGCCGAACACGAGCGCGGCGGCGGTGCCGTAGATGTAGAAGTCGTACCACTCGATCGTGGTGCCGACGAACGCCGCGAGGGCGGCACGGCCCGGACGCGGCTGCGCGGCGGACGGGGATTGCGGACGGCTCATCGATGTCTCCATGTTTGTGATCGGCGGTGCGACTGTCGCGCGCGTTGCCGGATGGCCGGCCTTGCGCCGCCGGCTGGCGGGGTTGCGTTACGAGCGATTGCTCGACGCGGGGCTGCTTTACGCTGCCCCACGTCGCTTTACGTCGCGATCTGTCGGTCCAGGTCGCTCACCTGCAGGGCCACTCGTCCGGTCACGTCGGGTCCGGCGCGACCTTCAGCACGCCCGCGTCGAGCAGCTGCTGCTGGAGCGCGGGATCGACGCCGAGGCGGTCGAGCACCGCGCGCGTGTCGCGGCCGAGCGCGGGCGGCGGCGAACGATAGGTCGCCGGCGTGCGCGACAGCTTCACCGGCGATGCGGTGCCGCGATACGCGCCGATCTCGACGAACAACTCGCGGTGCAGCGCATGCGGGTCACGCGCGACGTCGGCGACCGTACGCACCGGCCCGCACGGCACGCCCGCCGCCATCAGGTCGCGCGCCAGCGGCTCGCACGGATGCGCGGTGAGCCGAGCCTCGAGTTCGGCCTTCAGTTCGGGCCGGTGCGCGCAGCGGCTGCGGTTGTCGACGAAGCGCGGATCGCCGGCGAGCGCCGGCGCGCCGAGATGCGCGACGAGCCGCGCGAACTGCCGGTCGTTGCCGACCGCGAGGAAGATCGGCACGGTGGCCGTGCGATAGCTGTCGTACGGCGCGATGTTCGGATGCGCGTTGCCGCTGCGCTCGGGCACGCGCCCCGAGCCGAAGAAGTTCGGCAGGTGCGGATGCAGCAGCGACACGCCGCAGTCGTACAGCGCGATGTCGATCGACTGGCCCTGCCCGCTCTGCTCGCGCTCCGCGAGCGCGAGCAGGATGCCGGCAAGCGCGTTGAGCCCGGTGACCATGTCGACGATCGGCAGGCCGATGCGCGTCGCGTCGCCGTCGCGCTCGCCGTTCACGCTCATCAACCCGGCCATCGCCTGGATCACCGCGTCGTAGCCGGGCAGCCCGCCGAGCGGGCCGTCGTCGCCGAAGCCCGTCACCGCGCAGTGGATCAGGCGCGGGAAACGCGGCTGCAGGTCGCGCGCGTAATCCATGCCCCAGCGCGCGAGCGTGCCCGGCTTGAAGTTCTCGACGAGCACGTCGGCGCTCTCGAGCAGGCGCCACAGGATCGCGCGCCCTTCGTCGCGGGACAGGTCGAGCGCGACGCCCTCCTTGTTGCGGTTCACGCCCATGAAGTACCACGCTGTGTCGCCGAGGAACGGCGGCCCCCAGCCGCGCGTCTCGTCGCCGTCGGGCGGCTCGATCTTGATCACCGTCGCGCCGTGGTCGGCGAGCGCCTGCGTGCAGTACGGGCCGCCGAGCACGCGGCTCAGGTCGACGACCTTCAGGCCGTCCAGTGCGCCGCGTGTCGCGTTGGTCGCATTCATCGCTTCCGTCGTGCTCATCGTTCGACCTCCGGCAGCAGGTCGAGCGCCATGTCGAGCGGTACCGGCGTGCCGCGCAGCAATGCATCGAACGCCGCTGCCTCGTCGTCGCGCGACGCCGGCGCGAGCGGATCGACCGGCAACAGCTTGTGACGCACGATCAGGTGCGCGAGCGCGAGGCGCCGGTAATCGGGCGCGAGCTGCGCGCCCTCGCATGCCATCAGCACGGCCGCGCTCGCGTAGTACAGCGCCGACGCGGCCTGCCGCACGCGCGCGTCGTCGCCTTCCGCCGCGACCCGGTCGAGCGCATCGCACGCGCGCGCGAGAATGCGCCGCAGTGCCGCGCGGCTCGCGTCGGGCAGCGGCGCCGCGCCGAGCCGGTCGCCGAGGAACGTGCGCAGCGCATCGAGCGCCTGCTCGCGCTGCGCGGCGCGCGCGACGTCGAGCGCGACGATGTTGCTGGTGCCCTCCCAGATCGAGCCGAGATGCGCATCGCGCACGAGGCGCGCATCGCTCCATTCCTCGATGTAGCCGGTGCCGCCGCGCACCTCCATCGCGTCGCCCGTCACACGGCGTGCGTCGCGGCACGCGCGGAACTTGATCAGCGGCGTCAGGATGCGCACGCAGCACGCGGCCTGCTCGTCGCCCGCATCGGCCTGCGGCAGCAGCAGCGCGATCTGCATGAACATCGCGCGTGCGGCCTCGGCGGGCAGCAGCATCTTCATCAGCTGGCGCTGCATCAGCGGCATCTCGATCAGCTTGCGGCCGAATGCGGCGCGGTGGGCGGCCACGTGCAGCGACTCGTTCAGCGCGCGCCGCATCAGGCCCGCCGCGCGCACGCCGTTCGACAGCCGCGACATGTTGATCATGTCCGCCATCTGGTGAAAGCCGCGGCCGATCTCGCCGATCAGCCAAGCCTGCGCGCCTTCGAGCGCGATCTCGCCGCTCGCCATCGAACGGCTGCCGAGCTTGTCTTTCAGCCGCACGATCCGGTAGCGGTTGCGCGTGCCGTCCGGCAGCGTCTTCGGCAGCAGGAACAATGCGAGCCCCTTGATGCCGTCCGGCGCGCCGTCGGGCCGCGCGAGCACCATCGCCAGATCGGCGTCCGCGTTCGAGCAAAACCACTTGTCGCCGTACAGGTGCCACACCGCCTCGCCCTGCGCGTCGGCTTCGCGCACCGCGCGCGTCGCGATGCGGCCAACGTCGGAGCCGGCCGCCTGTTCGGTCATGAACATCGCGCCCTGGAACAGCGTGTCGAAATCGCGCGATGCGAGCATCGGCAGATAGCGCTCGACGAGTGCCGGGTCGCCGAAGCGGCGCAGCGTGCGCGTCAGCGAATCGGTCATGCTGACCGGGCAGCACAGCCCGAATTCGGCCTGCACGAACAGGAACGTCAAAGCGTACTTGACGAGCGGCGCGACCGCCTCGGGCTGGTGGCTCAGCGACGCAAGCCCGAGTTCCGCATACGCGACGCGTTCGAGCGCGATGTATGCCGGGTCCTTGTCGATTCGCTGCACGGCTTCGCCGCGCCGGTTGCGGTGCTCGAGCACGGGCGGGTGCTTGTCCGCGCGCGACGCCCATTCGTCGAGTTCGCCCGACACGCGCGCGCCGAGCGTCAACAGCTGCGGTTCGAGTTCCGCGTAGCGTGCTGCGCCCAGATGCAGTTTCAGCAACGCGCCGAGATCGGGATCGGCCGTGAAGAAATTGATGCCTCGGCTATCGGGGATGTTGTTGGCCGTGCCGGTGTCCGGCGTGCGAGTGGTGTCGTTCATGCATGCGTCTCCAGGGTGGCCCGGCTGCCGGCCGGCGCCCGCGCCGTGGCGGGCGGCGCGGCCGGCTGATGCCAGGCGTTCAGCAGAGCGTAGGCGCGCGATCGATAAGCGTCCAATACAGGATTTATCCGGTACGATAGACAACGCTTATCGACGCCGATGCGGGAAGGAGACAGCATGGAACTGAGGCAGTTGCGCTACTTCGTGGCGGTCGCCGAGGAACTGCATTTCGGGCGCGCGGCGAAGCGCCTGTTCATCTCGCAGCCGGCGTTGAGCTTCGACATCCGCAAGTTCGAGGACGCGCTCGGCGTGCAGCTCTTTTCGCGCACCAACAAGACGGTCGCGCTGACCAACGCAGGCGCAGTGCTGCTCGGCGAAGCGCGCCGGCTGCTGCTGCAGGCGGCCGAGGCCGAGCGCCTCACGGTGCGCTCGGCGTCCGGCCTCGCGGGCCGGCTGCGGATCGGCTTCGTCCATTCGATGCTGTATCGCGGGCTGCCCGATGCGGTGCGGCGCTTCGAGGCCGATTACCCGGGCGTCGAGATCGTGCTGAGCGAGATGAACACGCAGGCGCAGGTGCAGGCGATCCAGCGCGGCCAGATCGATCTCGGCTACGCGCACTGGGGCCACTGCCCGCCCGAGGTCGAATCGGCGCCCGTCTACGCGGAACCGTTCGTCTGCTGCCTGCCGGCCGCGCATCCGCTCGCGCGGCGCCGTCAGGTCGCGCTCGCCACGCTGGCCGAGGAACCGTTCATCCTGTTTCCGCGCGACGCGGCGCCGCACTATCACGACCTGATCATCGCGCAATGCGTGAACGCGGGATTCAGCCCGCTGATCCGTCACGAGGCGCGGCTGTGGCAGACGATCCTGTCGATGATCGAGTTCGGCATGGGCATCGCGCTGGTGCCGCGCGTGCTGCAGCAGGTGAAGAGCGACCGGCTCGCGTTCCGGCCGCTGAAGGATGCGTCACTCGAATCGCGCACGCTCGAACTGAAGCGCAGCGGCACCGCCGAACCGGTCGCGCTGCGCTTCGCCGACTACGTGCGCGCATCGATCGACGCGCTGCCCGCACTCGCGGGCTGAGCCGGCGCGCCCGCATTTCGCGCCGGCATTTCGCGCCGGCACTTCCCCGTTACTTCGCTTCCGGCTGCAGCACCGGCTGCGCGCGTCGGTACCACACCGCGTACACGACGGACAGCGCGATCAGGAACGGAATGCCGAAGATCAGCGTCATGTGGAATTCGGCCGTGAAGTAGGTCGTCACCATCACCGCGAGCATCAGCGCCGCGCCGAGCAGCGTCAGCAGCGGAAAGCCGCGCATCCGGAACGCGGACGCCGGCAGGCCGAGCGCCGCGCGACGCCGCCGGAAGCAGTAATGCGTGACGAAGATCATCATCCACGTGAACAGCGCGCCGAACATCGACACCGCCATCATGATCGTGAACGACGCGTCCGGGTACAGCACGCTCAGGACCGTCGCGAGCGCGATGCCGAGCGTCGACAGCAGCAGCGCGCCGAACGGCACGCCGCGCGCGTCGACCTCGCCGAGCGCCTTCGGCGCATAACCCGCGCGCGACAGGCTGAACATCATCCGCGTCGTGATGTAGAGCTGGCTGTTCATCGCGGACAGCGCGGCGATCAGCACGACGAAGTTGATCAGCCCGGCCGCGCCCGGCAGGTGGATCGCCTCCATCACCTTCACGAACGGGCTCTCGTCGCGCCCCGCCGCCGTCCACGGCACGATCGCGAGCATCAGCGCGAGCGTGACCAGGTAGAACAGCACGAGCCGCACGATCGTCGAGCGGAACGCGCGCGTCACCGCGCGCTCGGGATCTTCCGCCTCGCCCGCCGCGACCGCGATCATCTCGATGCTCAGGTAGCTGAAGATCGACACGATCACCGCGACCCACATCCCCCACATGCCCTTCGGGAAGAAGCCGCCGTGCGCGGTGTAATGGTGGAAGCCCGCGCGGGCCGCACCGTCGCCGACCAGCGCCGGATTGCCGAACACGACGTACGCGCCGAGCACGATGAAGCCGACGATCGCCGCGATCTTCACGACCGAGAAGCCGTATTCGACCGCGCCGAACACGTCGACGCTGCGTGCGTTGACGAACACGAGCAGCGCCGAGAAGCCGACGATCCACAGCCAGCCCGGCACGCCCGGGAACCAGTACTTCATGTACAGCGCGATCGCGGTGACTTCGGTGCCGACCGCGAGCACGATGCACGCCCAGTACGCATAGCGCACGAGGAACCCGGCCCACGGGCTCACGTAATGTTCGGCGTATGCGCCGAACGACCCGGAGGTCGGATGCGCGACCGTCATCTCCGCGAGACAGCCCATCAGCAACAGCGAGATGAACGCGCCGATCGCGTAGCTGACGAGCACGCTCGGGCCCGCGAAGCCGATCGCGAACCCGCTGCCGAGAAAGAGACCGGTGCCGATCGCACCGCCGATCGCGATCATCGCCATCTGCCGTGCGGAAAGTGTACGGCGCAGACCCTGCTCGCGCGCCGCGATGTGCTGGAATTGCCCTTCTGGTTGCATCGAATGACCTCGTTCGAAAGCGTGGGTCCGGCCGAAACGTCGACGGCGCACGGACCGGTGCCGGACCGCACCGGCCACCGCGCGCCGCATGCTCAGAACAGGTGGCGCAAGCCGGCCGCGATACCCGTCTGGTTGCCGCGTCCGGGCATTTCGGTGAACGCGCCGCCGGTCACCCGGTTGTAGTCGACCGTCGCGTAGACCTGGGTTGCCTTCGACAGCGCGTACTCGGCCTCGAGCACGCCCGTGTAGCGCTTTCCGCCGTTACCGGCGATGCCGTTGATGTTGCGGATGTCGTCGTAGTACGCGACGCCCGTCACCGAAACCGCGGGCGTGATCTGCACGCTCGCGCCGGTATAGAAGATCATGTCGCGGCGCGGGTTGTCGGCGAACGAACCGTAAGTCACGTCGCGGCCCGGTGCGTTCAGCAGTTGCCGGTCGAGCATGCCGGTGCGGTCGATGCCGCCGAGATAGCCCGCGTACAGCGTCGCCGCGCCGAACGCATAGCGTGCGCCCGCGCCCCACGCCTGCTGCGCGCGGCTCGTCAGGTCGCGCACCTGCTGGTAGGTCGCGCCGACCATCAGCCCGCCGAGCGTGTACGACACGCGCGTGCCCCAGTACGCATTCGCGCCGAGGCTGCCCGCGACGCCGCCGAAGCCGTAGCTCGCGCCGACGTTCAGCCCGCCGAACGTGCCGTCGTAGCTGACCACGTTGCTCGCGCGGCCCTGCGTGAGGAAGTACGGCCACATGTTGGCCGTGTAGTTGCCGACCGTCAGCGGATCGAGATCGCCGAACAGGTTGAACGCCTCGGTCGCCTGCCGGCCGAGCTTCACGGTGCCCCAGTCGCTCGCCAGGCCGACATACGCGTAGCGGCCGAACAGCGCGCCGTCGAGCTGCCCGTTCTGCGGCTCGAAGCCGCTCTCGAGCCGGAAGATCGCCTTCAGCCCGCCGCCGAGCGCTTCGCTGCCCTTCAGGCCCCAGCGGCTGTTGGTGATCGCGCCGTTGGTCATCTGCACGCTCGCGTCGTTCGACGCGTTCGCATGCGTCGTGTAGCGAATGCTCTGGTCGACGATGCCGTACAGCGTCACGCTGCTCTGCGCCATCGCGCCGCTCGCGGCGAGCAGGCCCGCCATCGTCGGTAGTGCGAATCGATTGATGCTCCTCATCTTCGTCTCCATCCTTGTCTGAATTGTTGATGTTTGCTGGGGTGTGTTGGTGCTTGTCGGGAATCGTGGGTGCTGCAATCCTCGCGAAGTCGCGTGCCGGCTAGCCGCGTGCCGCCGGCAACGCGACGTACGCGACGAGTTCGACGCGCATGGCGGGATGCGCGAAGCCCTGCACGCCCACGCACGTGCGGTTCGGGTACGGTTCGCGGAAGTGGCGCCGGTATTCGGCATCGAATTCGGGCATCGCCTTCACGTCGGACAGGTAGACGAGCACCTGCGCGACGTCGTCCATCGTCGCGCCGGCCGCCACGACGGCCTTCGCGAGATTGCCGAGCGTGAGGCGCGCCTGTCCGGTCATCGTGTCGCCTGCGATCGCGCCGGACGCATCGACCGGGCCGTGGCCGGTAAACATCAGCCCACCGGCGCGGGTCGCCCACGAGAACGGCTGCGCGAGTTGCGGCAAGTCGACCGGGATCGTGTCTGCCATCGTATCCTCCTTCGGTTCGGGATCGGCCGCTCAGGCAGCCTGGCGCGACGTGCCGCCGAGCACGTCGGCGATCGCGTTGGCGACGTGGTCGACGTTCGCGTCGTTCAGGCCCGCGATGCACATGCGGCCCGAACGCAGCAGGTAGACGCCGTGCGACGCGCGCAGCCGGTCCACGTCGGTCGCGGCGATGCCCGTGTAGCTGAACATGCCGCGCTGCGTGACGAGCGCGTCGAACGCGGGCCCGGCCAAGCGCGCGTCGAGCCGCGCCTTCAGCGCACCGCGCATGCGCTTGATGCGCATGCGCACCTGGGCCACCTCGTCTTCCCAGCACGCACGCAGGACGTCGTCGTTCAGCACCGCCGACACGAGCTGCGCGCCGAACAGCGGCGGGCTCGAGTAGGTGCGGCGCACGCCGGCCTGCAACTGGCTCAGCACCGTCGCCGCTTCGCCCGCACTCGCGCAGACGATCGACAGGCCGCCGACGCGCTCGCCATACAACGAGAAATTCTTCGAGAACGAGTTGCTGACGATCGCCGGCAGCCCGGCTTCGACGATCGCGCGCACGGCCCATGCGTCGTCGTCGAGACCATCGCCGAAGCCCTGGTACGCCATGTCGAGGAACGGAATCAGCCCGCGGCGCGCGAGCACGTCGATCACCGCGCGCCATGCGTCGCGGTCGAGGTCGAGGCCCGTCGGGTTGTGGCAGCACGGCTGCAGCAGCACGATGCTGCGCGCGGGCAGCGCGTCGAGCGCCGCGAGCATCGCATCGACGCGCAGGTCGT
Source organism: Burkholderia sp. BCC1993 (assembly GCF_905339865.1). Taxonomy (NCBI): domain Bacteria; kingdom Pseudomonadati; phylum Pseudomonadota; class Betaproteobacteria; order Burkholderiales; family Burkholderiaceae; genus Burkholderia; species Burkholderia sp. BCC1993. Next base: position 30,672 of record NZ_CAJPGZ010000026.1, read on the forward strand.
TGCGCGCGGCGTCGTAGTACGGATACGTGTGCACGTCGAGGCCGGCCGCCGCGAAGATCACGCGATGGTTGTCCCACGTCGGATCGCTGATCCAGATCGCGCTGTCGGGGAAATAGCGCTTCACGAATTCCGCGCCGAGCCGCAGCGCGCCCGAGCCGCCGAGCGTCTGCAGCGTCGCGATGCGTCCTTGCGCGAGCGCCGCGCATTCGGCGCCGAACACGAGGCGCTGCACGCCCTGCCGATACGCAGCGAGCCCTTCCATCGGCAGATACGTATGCGGCGCGCCGGCTTCGCGCAGACGCTCGGCCGCGAGGCGCGTGCTCTCCAGCACGGGGATCCGGCCCGCGTCGTCGTAATAGAGGCCGATGCTGAGGTTGACCTTGTGCGGATGGGCATCCTGCTGGAACGCCTGGAACAGCGACAGGATCGGGTCGCCCGGATAGGCGGGAATGTGTTCGTACATGGCGGAATGACGGTCGGGGTTGAAGGCGGCGATACGGCCGGCGGCGTGACAGCACGTCAGGCCGTGCGGTCGAGGCATGGGGCGCATGTTATCGAGGACGAAATAGAATGAGCTTCACTTTTCGATGACGAATCCCGCCGATTGCAGTAGAGTCTGCGCCTACCATCTCAAAAATGACGGGATTCTGCGAAATGAATCTGGATCGAACCGACATGCGGATCCTCCGGCACCTCGAGCGGGACGGACGCATCAGCAATCAGGACCTCGCGAACGCGGTCGCGCTGTCGCCGTCGGCGTGCCTGCGGCGCGTGAAGCTGCTCGAGGAACGCGGCGCCATTTCCGGCTACCGCTGCACGATCGAGCCGAAGAAGGTCGGCGTCGCATTCGAGGCGCTCGTGCACGTGTCGATGCGGCCGGACGTGCCCGAATGGCACGACCGCTTCGTGGAGGCGATCCAGCAGTGGCCGGAAGTCATCGCCGCGCAGATCGTGACGGGCGGCTCGAACTACGTGCTGACGGTGCGGGCGCGCGACCTCGACCACTACTCGGACTTCGTGATCAACCGGCTGCATCGCGCGACGGGCGTGATGTCGATCAATTCGAGCATCGTGCTCGCGACGCTCAAGCGCGACGGCTCGATTCTCGATCTCGTCGAGCCGTCGACGGCCGGCTGACGCACCTTTTGCACCGGCCTGAAAAATATTTGAAGAAAGTGCTTTACGAACCCGAAAAGCTCTGACATAATTTCAGCTTCTTTGGGCGGTTAGCTCAGCGGTAGAGCACTGCCTTCACACGGCAGGGGTCACTGGTTCGATCCCAGTACCGCCCACCAAAGAATTCAAGGGCCTGCGTCTCACGACGCAGGCCCTTTTCGTTTTGCGGCCGCGTTTCCGCGGCTCGCCTCCCCTGCCCGCTTCCTTGCGCGCGCGAACGCGTTCGACGGGCAACGACGCATCGGCCACATGCAATCGAAGCGTCGCGACGACTCGCTACCCTGCCCGCCCGACCCGTTCCGCCGTCGCATCGAACGCGCGCTTCGCCTTGTCGACGATCTCGTCGACCTCCGCCTCCCGGATCACGAGCGGCGGCGACAGCAGCATCCGGTCGCCGGTTGCGCGCATGATCAGATTGCCGTTGAAGCAGAAGTCGCGGCAGATCGTGCCGATATCGACGCTGGCGTCGAAACGCTCGCGCCGCGCGCGATCGCGCGCGAGCTGCACGCCTGCGACGAGCCCTGCCCCGGCAATCTCCCCGACGATCGGATGATCCGCGAGCGCGTCGCGCAGCCGGCGCTGGAAATACGGCCCGATGTCGTGCTTCACGCGCTCGACGATCCCCTCGTCGCGCAGCAGCTTCAGGTTCGCGACCGCCACCGCCGCCGCGACCGGGTGCCCCGAGTACGTGAGGCCGTGATTGAATTCGCCGTTGTCGATGATCGGGCGCGCGATGCGTTCGTGGATGCCCACCGCGCCCATCGGCACGTAACCCGAGGTCAGGCCCTTGGCCATCGTGATCAGGTCCGGCTCGAAGCCGAAGTGCTGGTGCGCGAACCATTCGCCGGTGCGGCCGAAGCCGCCGATCACTTCGTCGGCGACGAGCAGGATGTCGTACTTGCGGCAGATCCGCTGGATTTCCGGCCAGTACGTCGACGGCGGGAAGATCACGCCGCCCGCGCCCTGGAACGGCTCGCCGATGAACGCGGCGACGTTCTCCGCGCCGAGTTCGAGGATCTTCGCTTCGAGCTGCTGCGCGCGTGCGAGGCCGAATGCTTCCGGCGTTTCGCCGGCTTGCGCTTCGCCGAAGAAATACGGCTGGTCGATGTGCACGATGTTCTCGACCTTCGACGGCATCTGCTCGTGCATGTAACCCATCCCGCCGAGCGTGCCGCCCGCGATCGTCGAGCCGTGATAGCCGTTCCTGCGCGAGATCACGAACTTCTTCTGCGGCTTGCCCTGCACGCGCCAGTACTGGTGCACGAGGCGCAGCACGGTGTCGTTGCCTTCCGAGCCGCTGTTGCAATAGAAGAAGTGGTTGAAGCCGGCGGGCGTGACTTCGGCGAGCATCGCGGAAAGCTCGATCACCGGCGGGTGCGTGGTCTTGAAGAACGTGTTGTAGAACGGTAGTTCCTGGAGCTGGCGATATGCGGCGTCGGCGAGCTCCTTGCGGCCGTAGCCGACGTTCACGCACCAGAGGCCGGCCATCCCGTCGATGACCTTGTTGCCGTCCGAGTCCCACAGGTAGACGCCGTCGGCCTTCACGATCACGCGGCTGCCCGCGCGGTTGAGCGCACCCATGTCCGAGAACGGATGGATGTGGTGCGCGGCGTCGAGCGCGCGGTATTCGGCGGTCGAGCGTGCCTGCGTCGTGCGCGGTGCGGCGGCCGGCGCGGCGGGCTGGATCCACGCGGATTCGTTGCGGTAAGTCATGTTTCCTCCGTCGTTCCTTGATGCGGTCGTGCACACGCTCACACGTGCAGCAGCAGATGACGGCGTTCCCACGAACTGATCACGCGGAAGAACGCCTCGTATTCGGTTTCCTTCAGCGCCAGGTACGCCTTCACGAACTTGTCACCGAGAATGCCGGCGAGCGGCGTGCACGCGGCCATCAGCGAGATGCCTTCCTCGAGGTTGCGCGGCAGCTGGTACGGCAGGTCGTAGCCGTCGGACGCGATCGGTTCGGTCGGCGCGAGCTGCTGCGTGAGACCGAGATAGCCGGCGGCAAGCGTCGCCGCGAACGCGAGGTACGGGTTGCAGTCGACGCCCGGAATGCGGTTCTCGATGCGCCGCGCGACCGGCGTCGACTGCGGGATGCGAAAGCCGACCGTGCGGTTGTCGTAGCCCCACTGCACGTTGATCGGCGCGGCCATGAAGCGCGACAGGCGGCGATACGAGTTGATGTACGGTGCGAAGATCGGCATCAGCGCGGGCGTATATTTCTGCAGGCCCGCAAGATAGCTGTGGAACATCGGCGATACGACGCCGCCGTCGTCGGCGAACAGGTTGCGGCCGGTGTGCACATCGGCGAGGCTCTGGTGGATATGCATCGCGGAGCCCGGCTCGTTTTCCATCGGCTTGGCCATGAACGTCGCATACATGTTGTGGCGCAGCGCCGCCTCGCGCACCGTGCGCTTGAACAGGAACACCTGGTCGGCCAGCGACAGCGCGTCGCCGTGCACGAAGTTGATCTCCATCTGCGCGGCGCCGACCTCGTGGATCAGCGTCTCGATGTCGAGGCCCTGCATCTCGCAGTATTCGTAGATGTCCTCGAACAGCGGATCGAACTCGTTGACCGCCTCGATCGAATACGACTGACGGCCGGTTTCCGCACGCCCCGTGCGCCCGACCGGCGGACGCAACGGCAGGTCGGGGTCGGCGTTCATGTCGACCAGATAGAACTCGAGCTCGGGCGCGACCACGGGCTTCCAGCCCTTTTCCTTGTACAGGTCGAGCACGCGGCGCAGCACGTAGCGCGGCGAGATCTCGACCGGCGAGCCGTCGAAATGCACGCAATCGTGGATCACCTGCGCGGTCGGATCGACGGCCCAAGGAATCAGGCAGATCGTCGACGGATCGGGCACGCACACCATGTCGGGATCGGTCACGCCGGTCAGCGTGCCGTCCTCCGGATAGTCGCCGGTGACGGTCTGCACCATCACGGCCTGCGGCAGGCGCATCGATTCGCCGGACTCGAATTTGTTGCGCGGAATGATCTTGCCGCGCGCGATGCCGGCCATGTCGGGAATGATCGCCTCGACTTCGGTGATGCGGTGCTGGCGCAGGAATTCGCTCAGTTCGGGTTGCATGATCGGCCTCGTTCAGTCGATGTCGGATGCGGCCGGCGACGGCATGGTGCCGCCGGCCGCATGAATGCGGTGTGACATGCGCGCGCGGCACGCCGCGCCGAATGCCGCGAAGATGTCGCGCGACAGCGGTTGCTCCGCGTGGCGCCATTCGGGATGCCACTGCACGCCGAGCGCGAACGCACGCGCGCCGCGCACGCTCACGGCCTCGATCAGCCCGTCGGGCGCGCTCGCCTCGACCGCGAGTCCCGCGCCGAGCCGCGCGATGCCCTGGTCGTGCAACGAATTGACCAGCGCGTCGTGCGCGCCGCGCGCGATCCGTTGCAGCAGGCCGCCCGGCGCGAGCTGCACGCGGTGCGCGGGGCCGTACTGCCGCTCGAGCGGATCGCCGTCACGCTCGCGATGATCGTGGAAGCCGGGGCTCGCATGCAACCGCTGATGCAGCGTGCCGCCATACGCGACGTTCAGCTCCTGCATGCCGCGGCAGATCGCGAGCACCGGCACGCCCGCATCGATCGCCGCGCGGATCAGCGGCAGCGCGGTCGCATCGCGCGCGGGATCGTGCAGGGTATCGGGCGCGCTCGCCGGGCCGCCGTAGTGATGCGGCTCGACGTTCGAATAGCTGCCGGTCAGCAGCAGCCCGTCGATCGCCGCGACGATCGCGTCGACCGGCTGCCGCGCACCCAGCGCGGGCAGCACGAACGCCAGCGCGCCGGCACCGTCGACCAGCGCGACGAGATACTTCTCCCCGGCCGTGTGGTTCGGATGGGCGCCGCGCATGACGCGATCGGCGGTGACGGCTACGAGCGGGCGCGGTCGCATGATCGCCTCCGCGATAAATGCGCGATGCGTGCGGATGCGCAGGACGATGGCAGCCCGCGATGGTGCTGCACGCGTCCACGAGCGATCGTGCCGCTCGGACGTTGCGGCAACAGGCGGTGCGATCCGATGCGAAAGCGGAAAAGGACGCTAGGGCAACAATGAAGCGCTGCCGTCGCACTGCACCGCGCTGAACACGTGCGCGGTCACGACATTGAAGCGGCGCAGGCCGCAATGGGGCACAGCGAAGAAGCGGGGCTCGCGTATGGGGGCGGCGCGCGTGCCGCGATCAGCATGCCGGATCGGCCCGGCCTGAGGCGGCGCGCCCGCCGACGGACTTCGGGTCCGGCGTATCGAAGGGCTGGCGGCTTTCACGATCGTACTCGACTGACTGATGAAGGCAGGACACGTGTCGCGATGAAGCGGGGGCGGCAATGCCGCGCGACGACACGTCGGCAAGGTGTCTCGCAACGGATTCCGGCGCGGTGCGACGCTGATCGACGCCGTCGCGGCCGGTGCGCGCGTGACGACTTCCTGACATTCAGCTTATATCACCTAAAAATTGCGTCAAATTTTCAGGTACCGATCCCGACATCGATCAGACGAAAAAAAACGGCATCGACCGCTCGGGTCGATGCCGTTTTGTGCGATGCATCAATGCGCTCATGGCCCGCCGGCAGGCCGTGGCGCGACATCGCACCGCGCCGCCGCACGCAGCGCGCGCCGACGGATCAGCGATGCGCGAGCGCGGTTTCGACGAGCGTCTGCAGCAGCGGCACGATCCGCGCGGCGCGCGCTTCGTCGTACGCATACGGACGCGTCTCTTCCATGTAGGTGATCTGCGACAGCTCCAGCTGCAGGGCTTCGACGCCGGTCGCGGGCACGCCGTAGTGACGCGTGATGTAGCCGCCCTTGAAACGCCCGTTCGCGACGGCCGTATAACCGCCGTGCGCGCTCACGCATGCGGCCAGCGCCTCGGCAAGGCCCGGTGCGGCGCTCGCGCCGCTCGACGTGCCGAAGTTGAAGTCCGGCAGGCGGCCCTCGAAGAAGCGCGGCACGTGCGAGCGGATCGAATGCGCTTCCCACACGAGCACGCGGCCGTGCTCGCGCTTCAGGCGCGCGATCTCGCCTTGCAGCGCGTCGTGATACGGGCGCCAGTAACGGTCGCGGCGGCGCATGATCTCGTCGTTGCCGGGCAGCGCGCCCGCCGGATACAGCGGTGCCTTGTCGAACGTATCGACCGGCACGAGCCCGGTCGTGTCCTGCCCCGGATACAGGTTCTCGTTGTCGGGCGGACGGTTCAGGTCGACGACGTAACGCGCGTGCGACGGCACGAGGATCGACGCGCCGAGCGTCGCCGCGAACCCGTACAGCCGCTCGAGGTGCCAGTCGCAATCGTCGACGAAGCGCGCGTCGGGCGTCATCGTCGCGGCGATGTCGTCGGGGATGTGGGTGCCTGCGTGCGGAATCGAGATCAGCAGCGGCAGCGTGCCCTGCTTCAGCGTGAATACAGCCGGTTGTTCAGTCATGTCGCATCACCGTAAAAGTCGGCCGGCGCACGCGCGCGGCGTGCGCCGGGTGCCGCGCATTCAGCGCAGCAGTTGCGCCAGCGCGGCGCGGTAGTCGGCATAAGCTGCGGCTTCGTCGCGATGGCGGCGGCCGCTCACGACGCGCTCGCCGCCGGTATAGACGTCGAGCACCGGCGTGTCGCCGTGCTCGGCGAACACCGCGCCCGACAACCATGCCGTGCTGTCGTGCTCGGCGATCGCCGGATGATCGGGATCGAGCACGAGCCAGTCGGCGCGGCAGCCTTCGCGCAGCGCGCCGATGCGCCGTCCGCTCGCCTGCGCGCCGCCCGCGAGCGACGCGTCGAACAGCCGGTCGGCGACATGCGCCTGCGTGTCGCTCGCGAGCACGTTGCGCGCGCGATGCACAAGCCGCTGCCCGTATTCGAGCAGGCGCAGTTCCGAGCGCCAGTCGACCGACGCATGACTGTCCGAGCCGACGCCGATCACGCCGCCCTGCGCGAGATAGTCGACCGCCGGGAACACGCCGTCGCCGAGGTTCGCCTCGGTGGTCAGGCACAGGCCGGCCACCGCGCGACGCTTCGCGAGCGCGGCCGTTTCGGCCGCATCGACGTGCGTCGCGTGCACGAGGCACCAGCGCGCATCGACGTCGAAACGATCGAGCAGCCATTGCACGGGACGCGCGCCATAGGCGCGCACGCAATCGTCGACTTCGGCCGTCTGTTCGGCGATATGGATATGCACCGGCGCGTCGTCGGGCAGACCTTCGAGCAGCACGCGCAAGCCGCTCTCGGACACCGCGCGCAGCGAGTGCGGGGCGACGCCGTAGCGCAGGCCGCCGTGCTCGGGTGCGACGCGGCGCATCGCGTCCAGCAGTTCGAGCAGGCCGTCCGGCGTGTTGATGAAGCGGCGCTGGTCGTCGCGCGGCGGCTTGTTGCCGAAGCCGGCGAACTGGTACGACACGGGCAGCATCGTGATGCCGATGCCGGCCGAGCGCGCGGCATCGACCACGCGCGTGCCGAGTTCCGCGATCTGCGGATAGCGCGAGCCATCCTGCGTGTGATGCACGTAGTGAAATTCGCACACCGACGTGTAGCCGCACTTCAGCATCTCGACGTACAGCCAGCGCGCGATCGCCGCGAGCGCGTCGGGCGTGATCTTCAGCGCGAAGCGGTACATCAGGTCGCGCCAGCTCCAGAAGCTGTCGGCGGGATTCGCGCGGTATTCGGTGAGCCCCGCCATCGCGCGCTGGAACGCGTGCGAATGCAGGTTCGGCATGCCGGGCAGCACGGGCCCGGCCGCGCGCGCGACGCCGGCCGGCGCATCGGTGTCGGGCGTCACGTCGGTCAGCGTGCCGGCCGCGTCCCAGCGCAGCAGCACGTTGCGGCGCCAGCCATCGGGCAGCCAGGCATGGTCCGCGAACAACATAGAGTCGGTCATCGTGAGTCCTTGTTGACCGGATTCGGCGCGCTGAAGCGTCGGTCCGGTCCCGTGCCCCGGTTGGCAGGAGTCGGCGCTTCAGCGCCCGCTTCCGCCCCGTGGCGATCGACCGGACCGACGCTTCGGCGCCGCGTCCGGCCCTCCACTAAAACTAGCCGTTCATCCGGCGAAACACCGTCGCGCCGCCGCGCACGACCTGCTCGCACAGCGGCCGGCCGATCCAGTACGCGAGCTCCGACAGCGAGCCGACCGACCAGACCGCGAAATCGGCCTGGCGGCCGATCTCGAGCGCACCGTGACGATCCGCGCGGCCGAGCGCCGCCGCCGCATGGCGCGTCACGCCCTGCAGCACCTCGGGCACCGTCATGCGGAACAGCGTGCAGCCCAGGTTCAGCGTCAGCAGCAGCGATTCGAGCGGCGAGGTGCCGGGGTTGTGATCGGTCGCGAGCGCGATCGGCACGCCATGCTTGCGCAGCAGCTCGATCGGCGGCAATTGCGTTTCGCGAATGAAGTAATACGCGCCGGGCAACAGCACGGCGACCGTGCCGGCCGCCTTCATCGCCTCGATGCCGGCTTCGTCGAGAAATTCGAGGTGGTCGGCCGACAGCGCGCGATAACGCGCGGCAAGCGCGGTGCCGCCCGCGTTCGACAGCTGCTCCGCGTGCAGCTTCACCGGCAGCCCGCGCCGCGTCGCGGCCTCGAACACGCGATCGGTCTGCGCGAGCGAGAAGCCGATGCGCTCGCAGAACACGTCGACCGCGTCGACCAGGCCTTCGTCGGCGAGCGCCGGCAGCATCCGGTTGCACACTTCGTCGATGTATTCATCCGCACGGCCCGTATATTCCGGCGGCAGCGCGTGCGCGCCGAGGAACGTGGTGTAGACCGTGACCGGGAAGCGCTCGCCGAGCTGGCGCGCGACGCGCAACATCTTGCGCTCGCTCGCGAGGTCGAGCCCGTAGCCCGACTTGATCTCGATCGCCGTCACGCCGTCGGCGAGCAGCGGCTGCAGGCGCGCGGCGGCCTGCACGAACAGCGTCGTCTCGTCGGCCGCGCGCGTCGCGCGCACCGTCGACACGATCCCGCCGCCCTGCCGCGCGATCTCCTCGTAGCTGACGCCGGCGAGGCGCTGCGCGAACTCGTCGGCGCGCGTGCCGCCGTACACGAGGTGCGTATGGCAGTCGACGAGGCCCGGCGTCACCCACGCGCCGTGCAGGTCTTCCCGCTGCCAGTGCGCATAACCGTGCGGCAGCGCGGACAACGCGCCGAGCCACACGATCGTGCCGGTTTCATCGACGGCGATCGCCGCGTCGTCGATCGTTTCGTCGGGATGGCCGTGCGGACACAGCCTCAGGTGATGCCAGACAGTCGGTTTCATGCGTTCAGTCTCGTTCGCCGACGGCGAGCGAGACGGCGAGCAGCGCGCCGCCTCCGCTCACGACGACGTCAAACGCACACCGCGGCCCGTCGAGCCGCAGCGTGTCCATTTCTTCCAGTGCGTAATGCGTGCCGTCGATGGCGACACCGACGGCGCCCGTCGCGCAGAACAGCAGCACGGTATCGGCGCGCTCGACGCGGTGCGAGCCTTCGGGCCACACGTCGAGCGTCCCGCGCGCGGCCGAACGGCGCGTCATCAGGTTGAAGTCGCGCGTCGCGCCGTCGTGCAGCGTCGCGTCGATCGCCGTTTCGCCGGCGAAGTCCGCACGCGCGAGCGGCGCGTCGAGCACGTGGCGCGCGCCCCCTTCTTCCGCGAGCGTCATGCCCGCGCCGGACAGCAGCACGAGCGTGCGATCGATCCCGTCGAAACGCGAGAACGGGCCGGCCGCGCCGACGTCCGCGACGCTCACGCGCCATGCGAACGCATCGAGCGCGGCGCCAGGAGGAAACGCACCGATCTCACGCGTCACGCCGCCGCCGTTCTTCCACGGCGACGCAACGAGATCCGCCGCGCGGATCATCGTCGCGTTCACCGGCGCCTGGTCGAGCGCCGTCATGCTCAGCGGCCGAGCATCGGCAGCTTCAGGCCGGCCTCGCGGGCCGTCTGCTGCGCGAGTTCGTAGCCGGCATCCGCATGGCGCATCACGCCCGTCGCCGGATCGTTCAGCAGCACGCGGCCGAGACGCTCGTGCGCTTCGGCGGTCCCGTCTGCGACGATCACGACGCCCGAGTGCTGCGAGAAGCCCATGCCGACACCGCCGCCATGGTGCAGCGACACCCACGATGCGCCGCCTGCCGTGTTCAGCAGTGCGTTCAGCAGCGGCCAGTCGCTCACGGCGTCCGAACCGTCCTTCATCGATTCCGTCTCGCGGTTCGGGCTCGCGACCGAACCCGTGTCGAGGTGGTCGCGGCCGATCACGATCGGGGCCTTCAGCTCGCCGTTCTTCACCATCTCGTTGAACGCCTGGCCGAGGCGATAGCGATCCTTCACGCCGACCCAGCAGATCCGTGCCGGCAGGCCCTGGAACGCGATGCGCTCACGTGCCATGTCGAGCCAGTTGTGCAGGTGCGGATCGTCGGGGATCAGTTCCTTCACCTTCTGGTCGGTCTTGTAGATGTCTTCCGGATCGCCCGACAGCGCGACCCAGCGGAACGGGCCCTTGCCTTCGCAGAACAGCGGGCGGATGTACGCCGGCACGAAGCCCGGGAAGTCGAACGCGTTCTCGACGCCCATTTCCAGCGCCATCTGGCGGATGTTGTTGCCGTAGTCGAGCGTCGCCGCGCCGCGTTCCTGCAGATCCAGCATCGCCTGCACCTGGACGGCCATCGACTGCTTCGCGACCTTCACGATGCTCTGCGGATCGACCTTCTGCGCTTCGCGCCATTGCGCGACGGTCCAGCCTTGCGGCAGATAGCCGTTGATCGGGTCGTGCGCGCTCGTCTGGTCGGTCACGCAGTCCGGCGTGATGCCGCGCTTGACGAGTTCCGGGAACACGTCGGCCGCGTTGCCGAGCAGGCCGATCGACACGGGCTTGCCCGTGCGCTTCGCTTCGTCGATCATGCCGAGCGCTTCGTCGAGCGTCGTCGCCTTCTTGTCGACGTAGCGCGTCTTCAGGCGGAAGTCGATGCGCGTCTCGTCGCATTCGACCGCGATCATCGAGAAGCCGGCCATCGTCGCGGCGAGCGGCTGCGCGCCACCCATGCCGCCGAGGCCGCCCGTCAGGATCCAGCGGCCCGACGGATCGCCGTTGAAGTGCTGGTTCGCGACCGAGAAGAAGGTCTCATAGGTACCCTGCACGATGCCCTGGCTGCCGATGTAGATCCAGCTGCCGGCCGTCATCTGGCCGTACATCATCAGGCCCTTGCGGTCGAGTTCGTGGAAGTGATCCCAGGTCGCCCAGTGCGGCACCAGGTTCGAGTTCGCGAGCAGCACGCGCGGCGCATCCTTGTGCGTGCGGAACACACCGACCGGCTTGCCCGACTGGATCAGCAGCGTTTCGTTCTCTTCGAGATCCTTCAGCGACGCGAGGATCTGGTCGTAGCATTCCCAGTTGCGCGCCGCGCGGCCGATGCCGCCGTACACGACGAGCGCGTGCGGATGCTCGGCGACTTCCGGATCCAGGTTGTTCTGGATCATCCGGTAGGCCGCTTCGGCCAGCCAGGTCTTGCAGACCTTCTCGCTGCCGCGCGGCGCGCGGATCGTGCGGGTCGGATCGAGACGGGGATCGATGTGTTTCGGATGGTTCATGACGACTGCTCCCGAGGGAAATTGAATATCAAATAGGAATCAGAAATGCCCGGTGAAGCGATAACGGCTGCCGGGGTGCCACAGATTCGCCACCGAGGCGACGACGCCCTGCGACCAGGTGCGCCGATGTAAAACCAGACACGGCTCGACGTCGTCCATCCGCAACTGCTCGCGCCGCTCGGGCGCCGGAGCCGCCGCTTCGATCCGATACTCGACGCGCTGCAGCGGTGCCGCGCGCATCAGGTACAGGTTCGGCGTCGTGTTCGTGAAATCCTGCTCGGCATAATCCGGCGCGACCGCCGGATTCACCCACCGTTCTTCGAGCTGGACGGGTTCGTCATTCTCGAAGTGCAACACCTGCGAATAAAACAGCTTCGCGCGCACGGCCATCTGCATCTCGTCGGCGAGCGCCTCGTCGGCGCGGATCGTCTCGAGGCCGAGCACGCTGGCGTGGTACCCATGCCCGCGCGCGCCGACCTCTTCCGAGATACTGCGGATCGCCACCAGCGTCGACTCGTACTTCGGCCGCGCGACGTAGGTGCCGGCGCCCTTCATGCGCGTCAGCACCTGCTCGGCCGTCAACTCGCGCAGCGCGCGGTTGACGGTCATGCGCGCGACCTTGAACTCGCGGGCCAGTTCGTTCTCGGAGGGCACCTGGTCGCCCTCCGCCCACTCGCCGGCGTGAATGCGGCCCAGGATGAAATCCTTGATCTCCTGGTAGACCGGCGCGCTCATGGGCTTACTGTTCCGATGCGAACGAGAACGGCGCGACCTTCGCGAACGCGCGCTCGCCGACGAGCTTCGCGATCACCGCGATGTCCGGTGCGAAGTAGTGGTCGAGCTCGTAGTGCGCAACCTTGCCGCGGATCGTTTCCATCACCGGCGCGAGCTTCGGGCTCGTGTGGTACGGCGCGCGCAGGTCGACGCCCTGGGCGGCGGCCAGCAGTTCGATCGCAAGGATGTGCTTCGTGTTGTCCGCGATGTCGGCGAGCTTGCGTGCGGCGAACGTCGCCATCGACACGTGGTCTTCCTGGTTCGCCGAGGTCGGCAGCGAGTCGACCGACGCCGGGTGCGCGAGCGTCTTGTTTTCCGATGCCAGGGCGGCCGCCGTCACGTGGGCGATCATGAAGCCCGAGTTCACGCCGCCGTCCTTTACGAGGAACGGGGGCAGGCCCGACAGCGTCGCGTCGATCAGCAGCGCGATGCGGCGCTCGGCCAGCGCGCCGATTTCCGCGGCGGCGAGCGCGAGGTTGTCGGCCGCGAATGCGACGGGTTCGGCGTGGAAGTTGCCGCCCGACAGCACTTCGCCGGTATCCGGGAAGATCAGCGGGTTGTCCGACACGGCGTTCGCTTCGACCAGCAGCACGGCGGCTGCATGGCGCATCTGGTCCAGACACGCGCCCATCACCTGCGGCTGGCAGCGCAGGCTGTACGGATCCTGCACCTTGTCGCAGTCGCGGTGCGACTGGTTGATCGGCGAGCCTTCGAGCAGGTCGCGATACGACGCGGCTGCGTCGATCTGGCCTTGATGGCCGCGCAGTTCGTGGATGCGGGCGTCGAACGGCTTCACCGAGCCGGCCGCCGCGTCGACCGACAGCGCGCCCGCGACGAGCGCGGTGCGGTACAGGTCTTCGATCGCGAACATGTTGTCGAGCGCCAGCGCGGTCGACGCCTGCGTGCCGTTCAGCAGCGCCAGGCCTTCCTTCGCCTGCAGCGTCAGCGGCGCGAGGCCCGCGACGCGCAGACCGTCGAGCGCGCTCGCGCGCTCGCCGCGGATGAACACTTCACCGACGCCCAGCAGCACGGCCGACATGTGCGCGAGCGGCGCGAGGTCGCCCGATGCGCCGACCGAGCCCTTCACCGGGATCAGCGGCAGCACGTCGGCGTTGAACAGCGTGATCAGCGCGTCCATCACTTCGCGACGGATGCCCGAGTGGCCGCGGCCGAGGCTCGACAGCTTCAGTGCCATCAGGAGGCGCACCGACGAGCGCGCCATCGGCTCGCCCACGCCGACCGCATGCGACAGCACCAGGTTCTTCTGCAGCAGCTCGAGCTGGTCGTGCGGGATGTGCGTGCTGGCCAGGCGGCCGAAACCCGTATTGATGCCGTATGCCGGCTCGCCCTTCGCCGCGATGTCGGCGACGGCCTTCGCGCCGGCGTCGATCTTCGCGAAGCTCGCCGGGTCGAGCTTGAGCTGCACCGATTCGCGAGCGATCTTGCGCAGTTGCGGAAGGGTCAGGTGGCCGGGGGTCAACGTAATCATGTGAGCAATCCTGTCTAGACAAGTTCGGGATGGATTGCAGTGTAGCCATCGCGACTTGTCTAGACAACCCGTTTTTCATAATTCCGACTCGGGAGTTTCCCTGATGTCCGGCGCGGCCCGCCGGACCGGCCCGACAGGCCTCGCAATTAACATATGTTGCAATTATTTTTTCTTTGGCAACATACGAATCGACACTTCCCTACGATCCGCCCACGGAGATCCGCCATGACCATCCCGCCCCGGTTGACCACCCTCCTCGGCCGCAGCCTGCTCGTCGCCGCGTGCGCGCTCGCGTGCGGCGCATCGCTCGCCGCGGAACCGCTGTCGGGCACGCTCGAGAAGGTGCGCCAAAGCGGCCTGATCTCGATTGGCCATCGCGAGACGTCGGTGCCGTTCTCCTATGTCGACGCGAGCGGCAAGGTGATCGGCTTCTCGCAGGACCTGTGCGACCGCGTGATCGCCGCCGTGAAGGCGCGCACCGGCAAGCCCGACCTGCAGGTGCGCTTCATCCCGGTCACGTCGCAGAACCGCATCCCGCTGGTGCAGAACGGCACCGTCGATCTCGAATGCGGCGTGACCACCAACCTCGCCGCGCGTCACGCGCAGGTCGCGTTCTCGACCACCTTCTTCGTCGCGACCACGCGCCTGCTCACGCGCACGAACTCGGGCATCCGCGACTTCCCCGATCTCGCCGGCAAGACGGTCGTGACGAACCAGGGCACGACGTCCGAACGCCTGCTGCGCAAGATGAACGAGGAAAAGAAGATGAACATGCAGATCATCAGCGCGAAGGACTACGGCGAGGGACGCCTCACGCTCGAATCGGGCCGCGCGGCCGCGTACATGATGGACGACGTGCTGCTCGCCGGCGTGCGCCAGCTCGCGGCGAAGCCGGCCGACTGGGCGATCGTCGGCACGCCGCAATCGTCGGAAGCGTACGGGTTCATGCTGCGCAAGGACGATCCGCAGTTCAAGGCGCTCGTCGACGGCGTGCTCGTGGAGCTGATGAAGAGCGGCGAGATCAACGCGCTGTACGACAAGTGGTTCATGAAGCCGGTGCCGCCGAAGGGGCTCGCGTTCGACTTCCCGATGAGCGACGTGATCAAGGCACGCTACGCGGCGCCCAACGACGTACCGCTCGAATGAGCGTCGCGCGCTGAAACGGGGTCAGCGCGCCCACGCGACGCACGCCGCGTAGCCGGGCGCCGCGTCGAGCCAGCCCGCGTCGAACGCGGCCACGCCGGCGGCGGGCGCGGCCGGCTCGACGATCGTCGTCGCGGGCGTCGCCGCATCGCGCGGCGGCACGACCGCGAACGCGCGCAGCCCGCCGACGATGCCGGTGCCGAGCGCCTTCAGCAGCGCCTCCTTCGCGGCCCACACGCGCATGAACGCGTCCGCGCGGGCGGCGAGCGGCAGGCCGTCGAGATACGCGGCCTCGGCGGCCGCGCACACTTCGCGCGTCAGCGCACGCCAGTCGGTCGTGCGGTTGCAGCTTTCGATATCGACGCCGACGCGCCCCGTTGCCGCCCACGCGATGAGCGCGTGATCGCCCGCGTGCGACACGTTGAAATCGAGCGACGCGCGATGCGCGGGATCCAGCGACGGCCGTCCCGATGCGTCGACGACGATCGCGATGTCGTTCGGCGCGATGCCGAGCGCCGCGCCGAGCACGTCGCGCAGCGCGGCGCGCGTCGCGGCACTGCGCACCGCATCCTCGTGCCGCAGATAGCGCCCGACACGCGCCCGCTCCGCGTCGCTCAGTGCCGCGTAGGCGGGCGATGCGAGCGGCACGCGCCAGTCGAAATCGACGCGCGCGACCTGCACGCCGGCACGCGACGCGGCAGGCGGCACATCGAGCAGGTGCACGCGCCACGCGCGGGACAGGTCGTCGGAAATCTCGGAATCGGGTGGAATGGACATCGGCACGCGGCAGCCAGGCGAACGAAACGTTCGATGTTAATCGAACGCACGGGAGGAAGACCGACGCATCGCGACCGCGATCGTCGGCAGCGACAGCGGCAACGGCAGCCGGTGCGACCGTCTCATCGACGCGATGGCCGGGCTGCGCGCGCGTGCGCGTTCACCCGTGCGCGACGGCACCCGGCACGCCGCTTCCCGCCAGCCGCGCACGCTGCGCCGGATGGCGCGCGTGGACGCGGCCCGGCGCATCGGCCGGCAGCGCGCCGTGTTGCAGCCAGTACAGCGCGATGGGCCACAGCGTGTCGGTGAAGCGGCTGTGGAAGAACGCGAAGTGGCCGATCGCGTCGACGCCGATGTCGCGCGGCGCGATCCGCAGGTGCGTGACGTCGCTGCCCGTGTAGTAGCCGACCAGCCGTTCGATCGCGTCGACGGTACCGAACCCGTCGTCGTCGAGGCCGATCGCGAGCATCGGCGCCGGCAGCCGCGCGAAGCGGGCCGGCAGCGCGGCACGGCTCGCCGCGGTTTCGGCGAGCGGGCCGTGCGTGTAGGCATCCTCGAAGCGCGGTTGCGCGCGCACCCACGACAGCGCGACGCCGCGCGGCGTGTCTTCCATCCAGCCGAGCCGCTTCGCGGGCACGTAGCCGAACACGGCCGCGAGCGCCGGCATCGCGACGTGCCATTTCCACCACATGCGCCGCCGCTCTTCCGGCCGATAGTCGCGCCAGTACGCATACTGCGCGCCCACTGTCACCACGTGACGCACGTACGCGTTCGACGCCGCGAGCCCGAGCACGCAGCCGCCGATGCTGTGCGCGACGACGTCGAGCGGCTGGCCCGGAAATGCGTCGCGCGCGTACTGCAAGGCGGCCTCGCAATCGAGCCGCCCCCAGTCGAGCCAGTTCGCGCGCAGCTTCGCGAGCCGCGCGGGGCGCGAGCCGCCGATCCCTCGATAGTCGTACACGAGCACGTCGCGCCCCTGCGCGAACAGCCAGGCTGCGAAACGGAAGTAGTAGTCGCAGCGCACCGACGTCGCGCAATTGACGACCGTCACGGGCCGCACGGTGCCGCCGCGATGCCGCCACACGTAGCCGCGCAGCGCATAACCGTCGGCCGCGATCAGCGTCACGGGCTCCGGCGGCAACGCGCCCGCCGGGCGCCCGGCCGCCTGCTCCGGCGCGCGCGTGCTGCGCGCGGCCCCGCCTGCTTCGTTCGAAATCGTCATCGTGTCTCCTGTGCGGCGCCGCCTGCCCGACGCCCGCCCGATCGGCCAGCCTCCATTGAACTTGACGCGCCGGACGTTCTCAACCAATCTTGCTGCTCCGTTCGCATGAGCCCTACGCATGTCAACGCCGCTCGTCCGTCTTCCGTCGCTGGACCTCGTGCGCGGCTTCGTCGCCGTCGGCCGCCGCATGAGCATCACGCTCGCCGCGCAGGACCTGTGCGTCACGCAGTCGGCGGTCAGCCGCCAGGTGCACGCGCTCGAGGCGCATCTCGGCGTCGCGCTGCTGCAGCGCGGCTATCGCAAGATCGCGTTCACGCCGGAAGGCGAGCGGCTGTTCCGCGCCGCCGACGCGGCACTGCTCAGCCTGCAGGACACCGTCGCGTCGCTCGCCGCCGCACGCGAGCGGCAACCCGTCACGATCACCGCGAGCATCGGCGTCACCGCGCTGTGGCTGCTACCCAGACTCGGGCGCCTGCAGGCGCGCCTGCCCGACATCGACTTGCGCGTGGCCGCGAACGACAAGGTACTCGATTTGCGCGCGGAAGGCATCGACCTCGGGATCCGCTACTGCCCGCGCGAGCGCGCGCCGGCCGGCGCGCTGCACCTGTTCGACGAGATCGTCGTGCCGGTCGCGCACCCCGCGCTGGCCGCCCGGCCCGTCACCGACGCGGCCGCGATCGCCGAGCACGTGCTGCTCGAATTCGACGGGCCGCCGCAAACCCGACTGCAGTGGCGTGCGCACCTGCACGCGGCCGGGCTCGGCGACGCGCGCCCGAAGGGCGTGCTGCGTTTCAACCAGTACGACCAGGTCATCCACGCCGCGATCGCCGGCCGGGGCGTCGCGCTCGGCAGGCTCGCGCTCGTCGCGCCGATGCTCGCCGACGGCCGGCTCGCGGTGCTCGGCCCGCACTCGCAGGCGTTGTCGGATGCGTACGGCTACTGGCTGTTCCGGCACGATCCGGCACCGCGCCGCGAAGTCGCCGACGTGCGCGACTGGATCCTCGCGGAAGCGGCCGAGTGCGACGCGGCGATGCGGGCGTACGACGTGGCGCAGCGGTAGCCGCGAGCGAAATTCCGCATCGAGCCGACGCCGGCGCGGCCTTGCGCACGTCTATGAACGCCGCCACGGGCGCTGCACTGACGCCCCGCCCCCGCTGCGTCGGCCGCCTGTCACGCCGGCTGCATACGGCGCAGCGGCTTCACGCACCCGGCGCGTACAGCCCCCGTCACCGGCATCGCGTCCGCGCCGCATCGCATTCCCCGCACGCATGCGAACGCGACCGAATGATCGCTTGAGCGCCCCGGCACAGGATCGTCTAATCGGATCGAACGCGGCCGCCGCGCCGCACGCACTCATCCGGAGACACGCATGACCCCGATCGAACAAGACGCCCGGCGCCATTGGCTGCCGGTGCTCGCGGGCGGCCTGATCATGGGCGCCGCGCTCGGCATCCGCCACGTGCAGGGACTGTTCCTCGCCCCCGTCACGCTCGACCACGGCTGGTCGCGCGAAGCGTTCGGCCTCGCGCTCGCGCTGCAGAACCTGATCTGGGGCATCGCGCAACCGTTCACCGGCATGATCGCCGACCGCTTCGGGTCCGTGCGCGTGATCGTCGCCGGCATGCTGCTGTACGCGGCCGGGCTCGTCACGATGGCGTTCGCCGCGTCGGCCGGCGTGTTCACGGCCGGCGCGGGGTTCGTGATCGGCGTCGCGCTGTCGGGGTCGGCCTTCGCGTCGATCTACGGCGCGCTGAGCCGCCTGTTTCCGCCCGACCGGCGCGGCTGGGCGCTCGGCGTCGCCGGCGCGATCGGCGGGCTCGGCCAGTTCTGCATGGTGCCGGTCGCGCAGGTGCTGATCGGCGGCATCGGCTGGCAGCATGCCTTCGTCGCGCTCGCCCTCGTCGCCGCGCTGCTCGCGCCGCTCGCCGTGCTGGTGCGCGACCGGCCCGCGCAGGCCGCGAGCCGCGCGGACGGCCCCGATCAGTCGATCGGCGCGGCGGTGCGCGAAGCGTTCGCGCATCGCGGCTTCTGGCTGCTGAACGCGGGATTCTTCGCGTGCGGGTTCCAGCTCGCGTTCATCGCGACCCACCTGCCCGCCTACCTGCTCGATCACGGCCTGCCGGCGCGCCACGCCAGCGTCGCGCTCGCGCTGATCGCGCTGACCAACGTGGCCGGCACCTATGCATGCGGCCATCTCGGCGGCCTGCTGCGGCGCAAGTACGTGCTGTCCGTGCTGTACCTCGTCCGCGCGCTGGCGATGGCCGCGTTCGTTGCGGCGCCGTTGTCGCCCGCGAGCGTCTACGTGTTCGCGGCCGTGATGGGCTTCACGTGGCTCGGCACGGTGCCGCTGACCAACGGCGTGATCTCGCAGGTGTTCGGCGTGCGCTACATCGCGACGCTGTTCGGCTTCGTGTTCTTCGGGCACCAGCTCGGCAGCTTCTTCGGCGTATGGCTCGGCGCGCTCGTGTACGACGTGACGCATTCGTACCTGCCGCTGTGGATCGGCTCGATCGCGCTCGGCGTGCTGGCCGCGCTGCTGCACCTGCCGATCGACGACGCGCGCATCGCGCGGCCGGTGCCAGGCAAAGCCGCATGGGCGTGATGCGTGCGGCGCTGGCCGCCGGCGCGCTCGCGTTCGTCGCGTGGTGCGGCGCGGCCTACTTCGATTCTGGCGTCGCGCTTGCGCTGCTCGAGCGCGCGGCGTTCTGCGACTGACTCGGCGAACCGTGCCGCGCGCAGCGACGGCCGGTCACGCCTAGCGACGCTTCGGCAACGAGGCCAGCGCATCGAGCGCACGACGGCGCGCGCCGTCGTGATCGACGATCGGCGCCGGATAGTCGACGTCGAGCCGCACGCCGGCCGCCGCAAGCTCCATCGGGGACGCCTCCCACGGCGCGTGGATCGTCGCCGCGTCGAGGCCCGCGAGTTCCGGCACCCAGCGGCGCACGTACGCCCCTTGCGGGTCGAACTTCCGGCCCTGCGTCACCGGGTTGAAGATGCGGAAATACGGTGCGGCGTCGGCGCCGCAGCCGGCCACCCATTGCCAGTTCGCCGGGTTGTTCGCGGCATCCGCGTCGACGAGCGTGTCGTGAAACCAGCGCTCGCCGGCCCGCCAGTCGATCAGCAGATGCTTGACGAGAAACGACGCGACGACCATCCGCACGCGGTTGTGCATCCAGCCGGTCGTCCACAGCTCGCGCATCCCCGCATCGACGAGCGGATAGCCGGTCCGCCCGCGCTGCCACGCGCGCAGCGCGGCAGGATCGTCGCGCCACGGCATCGCGTCGAACTGCGCGCGGAAGTTGTCGGTCGCGAGCGCCGGGAAGTCATACAGCAGCACGTGGCTGAATTCGCGCCAGCCGAGTTCGCTCAGGAACTTCTCGGCGCCGGCCGCGCAGGCCGCACCGCCCGCCTGTGCCGCACCCTGCACCGCATGCCACACCTGTCGTGGCGACACGTTGCCGAAGCGCAGGCACGGCGACAGCCGGCTCGTCGCCGCCCGGTCGGGCCGGTCGCGCGTATCGGCATAGCCGGCCAGCGACTCGACAGAAAACGCGTCGAGCCGCGCCTGCGCGCCGGCTTCGTCGGGTGCCGGCCAGGCGTCGCGCAGGCCGCCCGCCCAGTCCGGCGCGTGCGGACGCAACCCGAGCGCGTCGAGCGTCAGCGCGCGTTCGCGCACGCCGGCCGGCCACGGATGAAACGCGATCCGCTCAGGCTCCGGCAGCGGCGCCGCCACCGTGCGATCGCGCCGCACCGCGCGCCAGTACGCGGTGAACACCTGGAA
The DNA here is from genome assembly GCF_905339865.1 of Burkholderia sp. BCC1993. Taxonomy (NCBI): domain Bacteria; kingdom Pseudomonadati; phylum Pseudomonadota; class Betaproteobacteria; order Burkholderiales; family Burkholderiaceae; genus Burkholderia; species Burkholderia sp. BCC1993. Next base: position 51,590 of record NZ_CAJPGZ010000026.1, read on the forward strand.
CGGCGTGCCGGCGCCCGTCAGCACGTCCCACGGTTCGTTCAGCAGGCTGCCGTTGCTGCTCTCGACCTCGAGGCCGCGCGCCTTCAGCGACGCCTTCAACGCCGCATCGGCATCGCGCTGCGGCTGCGCGTAGCGGCGGTTCCAGTACACGGCTGCCGCGCCCGTGTCCTGCGCGACGCGTTCGATCTCGCGCGGCGCATCGCCGCGCAACAGCAGCAGTCGTCCGCCATGACGCGCGAGCGCCGCATCGAGTCCGGCGAGCGACCCATGCAGCCACCAGCGCGCCGCACCGCCGAGCGCGCGCCCCGCACCTTCGCCCGTGTCGTCGACGTACACGCATACGAGCGGCCGGCCCGACGCGACCGCGCGCGTCAGCGCGGGCTGGTCGGTCACGCGCAGATCGTCGCGGAACCACACAACGGCAGGAGCAACGGACGACTTCGCTGGCACGGGCACCTCGGGCAGGAAACTGAAGCGTGACCGGTATTGTCGCGGCAGGTCGGCGCGATGTCGACGTTCGAACCGCACGGCGTACCCGCGCGTGCGTCGCATACCGACGCCGACTCCGGATCGCCGGCCCGGTGAAACGCCTTAGTCCGTTCCGACGATTCTTCGCCGCACGCACCGGCCTACGCTCGATGTCGGGTTCGCCGCGATGTGCGGCACGCGCCGGCCGCCGGTCAGCCCCATGCATTGCACGGCGCGTCCGCCATGCCCGCCGGCGCCGGCGCGGCCCGTTTCGGCTGACGCGGCCCGTTTCGGCTGACGCGGCGCGTGCCCGCCCGTGCGGGCACAGTCGCGGTTCCCTCCGCTCCCTCACCCTCATTCTCATTCGATACCCGCCATGACCAAACCAGCCAATCTCGTTACCTCGATCACCGTCGCGATCGACGCCCCCGCTGTCGTCGTCTGGGAAGTGCTGACCGACTTCCCGCGCTACGGCGAATGGAACACGTTCTGCGTCGGCCTCGAGACGACCGGCCGGATCGGCGACTTCGTGTACATGCAGGTGCGCATTCCCGGCACGGAGACGGTGATTCCCGTCAACGAAATCCTCGTCGCGTGCGAGCCCGAGCGCCTGCTGTCGTGGGAGCAGCGCCCGACCGACGACAACAAGGACGCCGCGCGCCGCGACCAGTACGTCGAAGCCGACGGCGCCGAGCGCTGCCGCTACTTCACGACCGACCAGTTCCTCGGCCTCAACGCGGAAACGATCATGCGCGAGCACGGTGGCTGGGTGAAACAGGGGTTCGACCAGTGCGCGCGCGACGTGAAGCAGCGCGCGGAAGCGCTGCATGCCGCCCGCCGGCGCAAAAGCGCATGACGGAGCGCAACCGATGCCCGATCTGCAGACCCTCTCCGATCATCACGACATCCGCGAGTTGATCGTCGCGTACTCGAGCGCGATCGATGCGCGCGACTTCGACGCGCTCGATGCCGTGTTCAAGCACGACGCGACGATCGACTATCGCGCGATGGGCGGCATCGCCGGCACCTATCCGGACGTCAAGGCGTGGCTGCGCACCGTGCTGCCGCAGTTCCCGCAGTACCAGCACATGGTCGGCAACCTGTCGATCACGCTCGACGGCGACACCGCGCGCGGCCGCACGATCTGCTTCAACCCGATGGAAGTCGCGCTGCCCGACGGCGGCACGCAGGTGATGTTTCTCGGGCTGTGGTACGTCGACCGGTTCGTGCGCACCGCGCAGGGCTGGCGCATCGCCGAGCGCGTCGAGGAACGCTGCTACGGTCACAACGTGCCGGCCGTGCTTGCGAACGCGACCGGCTGAACACCGACACGTCGCACGACGCGCGCGCCGTGGCATCGTTGCACGGCGCGCGTGTCGCGGACGCTCGGTCAGTCGAGACGGAACGCCGCTTCGAAACGCGCGGCGAACGCGTCGAACTCGGTTTCCGGCAGATGGTTGATGCCGCCCGCGCGCTTGCGCCCGCCGCCGGTCGGGAAGCCGCGGCAGAATTCGTCCGCGCCGAGCGCCCGGCCGTCGGGCACGCGCACGCTGACCACGAACCCGCCCTGCGCGCGCGGCGACAGCACCGCGAGCGCCGCATGCGGCGCATTGCGCATCCGCTCGTTCGCGAGCATCCCCGTCGCGCGCCGCGCCCACGGATGATCCGGCATCCTGATCAGCGTCGCGCCCGGCACGTCGCGCAACGGCGCGAGTGCGCACGCGAGCGCCATGTCGTCGCGATAGCCGTCGCGCAGCGCGGCGAATACCGGCGTGTCGCGCACGAAATCGAGCGGATCGACGCATGGCAGCATCGCGTCGGCCAGCACCGCCGGATCGAAATGCAGGTCGCCGACGCATTCGCCGTAGGCGTTGTAGTTCAGGTAGAGCCCGAGTTCGGCCAGCGTGCCGCGTTCGGCTGCGTCGATCCCGTATTCGCGCGCGAGCGCGTCGCCGAGCGCCGGCAGTTCGTCGCCGAACGCCGCGACGATCGCCCAGCGCACATGCCGGCCGCCGAGATGGCGGTTCACGAGCGCGCTCGTGCAGACGTCGGCGGCCGTGTCGATATACGCATCGAAACGCGGATCGCCGGGCAGCTCGCCCGCGAAGTGATGGTCGAAGTAGCGAACCGCGGCGCCGTCGCGCAGCAGCCGCGCGCATGCGTCGCGGTTCTGGTCATGCGACACGTCGAGCACGGTCACGCGGTCGCCGGCCCCCGCGTCGATTCGCTCGAGCAGCCTGATGTCGCGCTTCACGCCGGTCACGAGCGTGCCGCGTTCGCCTTCCGCGAGCCGCAGTTGCTGCAGCGCGCACAGGCCGTCCGCGTCGCCGTTGAACGCGAAGAAATGCCGCCCCTGTTCCTGTTGTTGTTCCTGCATGATCCGTTGCTCCGTCCTCAGGGCATGAAATCGCCGCCGTTCGCATCCAGCGTCGCACCGGTCACCGCGTTCGCGTAATCCGACGCGAGGAACAGCGCCGCGCGCGCGCAGTCGTCGTCGGTCGGCAGCTTCGCGAGCGCGATGTTCGACGCGATCGGCGCGATGATCGCCTCCTCCGTCGTGCCGTACTCGGCGGCCGCCTGCCGGAAATACGTCTGCGTCGGCACGCCCCACATCCAGCCCATGTGGATGCTGTTCGCGCGGATCCCGTGCACGCCGAGCTCGCGCGCCAGGTATTTTGCCGCAACCGCGAGCGCGCCCTTCGATACAGCGTAGCCCGATTCCCCTGCAAACGGCTTGCGGGTCGCCTGCGAGTTGATCATCACGATCGCGCCGCGCTTCTGCCGCTTCATGTGCGGGACGATTTCCTGCGTGAGCGTCATCGTGCCGAACACGTTGGTGTCGAACACCGCGCGCCAGCCGTCGAGATCGGCGTCCTCGACCGCCTCCGGGAACGTGCCGTGCACGAACGCGCTGTTCACGAGCGCGTCGATCCGGCCGAAGCGCTCGACCGCCTGCGTCGCGAGCTGCCGGCACTGCGCGCGCTCCGCGATGTCGGTGCGCACCTTCAGCACGTCGCACGCGACGCCGAGTGCGCCGATCCGTGCTTCCGCATCGTCGAGCTTTTCCATCGTGCGTGCCGCGACGACCACGCCGCGCGCGCCCTCGCGCGCGGCCTCGACGGCGAGCTTCACACCGAGCCCCGGCCCGATCCCTGAAATCACGACGATCTTGTCCTTCAGCAACATGGGTTGTCTCCTGGTTGTCGTTCGTCTCGCGGGCGCGCCGTCAGCCGGCCGCCCGCAGGTGCCGCGCGCGATACGCGGCGAAGTCATGCGCCAACTGCGCATCCGTGAAGCCGAAGCGCGCGATCGAGTAGTCGTGCGCGGCGCGCTTGTCGCGGCCGTTGCGCGCCATCCAGTCCGTCATCGCCGCGCGCTGCCGCGCATCGAGCGACATCCCCGCGAAGCGGTACACGGCTTGCGCGACGCCGAGCGGATCCGACACCGTATCCTCGAACCGCACGTCGAGAAACCGCTCGGCCGGCAACGCGTCGCGTGCCGCCATCGCCGCGCCGATCGCGCGCGCCATCCCCGCGTTCCACTGCGCGCCGACCGTGCGCGGATCCGGGTCGTCCGCATACATCTGCCACAGCGTGTGCGCCATGCTCGCCATCGACGGAATCGTCTGCGCCGGGTCGCGGTGCGTGAGCACCACCTGCGCGCGTGGGAACACGCGGCACAGCACGTCGAGCGCATGCAGGTGCTGCGGCGTCTTCAGCAGCCAGCGCGCGGCCGGCGCAACGCCGCGCTGCGCCTTCTGCCACTGCAGGAACTGCAGCATCCGCTTCAGGTACGTATAGACCGGCGTCAGGTCCTGCTTCGCGAGCCACGCCGTATAGCCCGGCACGTTCGCGTACGAATCCATCGCGCACACGAACGAATGCTCCATCAGCATGAACTCCTCGTCGGCGAGCATCGCGTCGAGCGGATGGATCGCGAGGATCTGCGGAATGCAGTCGATCATCGTCGCGACCTCGGCCTGCGCGCGCGCGATGCGCACGCTCGGCGCGTCGAGCGTCTCGCCGGCGAGCGGCGCCGGATAGCGCGTTTCCCACCACGCGGCCGAATGAAAGCGCGGATCGACCGCGAGCAGCCGCTGCAGCAGCGTCGTGCCGGTGCGCGGCAGCCCGACGATCACGAGCGGATCGTCGATCTCGATGTCGGCGATCTCCGGATGACGGCCGAAGTAATCCTCGATAACGAGCCGGTTCACGAGCTGGCCGACGAGCTTCTCGCGCATCATCGCCACGCCGCGCGCCGACAGCTTCGCTTCGTCGATCAGCGACGCGCACATCACGTCGAGCGCCTCGCGATACGGGCCGTCGCCGAACGCGGTGAGGCCGCCGGTGCGCGACACGGCCTCGGCGATCAGCGCGTCGGCGTCGAGCTGGGTGCGGATCGGGTCGAGCGGCGCGTTCATGCGGCCTCCTTCAGCGCGGCGAGCTTGACGACGCGCGTGCGCGGATGCACCGGCTGCGCGGCGCCGACCCAGCGCCAGCAGATCGTGCCGGTGCGATGCCCGGCCGTGTCGAGCCAGTTCGCGCCGCCCGGCCGCGACGCGGCGACCACCACCGTCACGCCGCCGTCGGCATTCAGCCGCGCGCTGTGCTTGTTCACGCAGATGTCGAAGTGCCGATAGTCGAGCGACTCCATCCAGTAGTTGTTGAGCTGCACGTTCCAGAAATCGCAGTCGGGCACGGTGTCGACGTCGATCACGAGCGCCTCGTCGTCGGCGAGCGACCAGCACGAGTGGTAGTAGTAGATGTTCGGATCGCCGCCGACCGACTGGCACAGCGCCTGGTCCGCGGGCGGCAGCGCGTTCACGTGCGAGCCGTAGCTCGCGGCCCAGTCGGCGAACAGCTTCGCCGTCTGCTCGACGAACTGCGCGGCGCGCGTGAGGCCGCCCTGCAGCGCGAGCGGGTCGAGCGGCGCCGGGCGATCGTGCGCGCCGATGCGTTCGATCTTCAGTTGCGCGGGCGTCTCCGCGCGCCGGTCGAGGAAGGTCTGGCGCACCAGCAGCGCGTTCGTGCCGGGCTCCATGCGCACCCAGTTGCCTGCGCGCGGCGTTTCGCTCAGCACGATCTCGAAGCTGCCGTCCGGCGCGAGCTCGAGCTGCTTCGCGTCGAGAAAACCCGTCTGCAGCATCTTGCCGTCCGTCTCGTAGCCGCCCTTCTGCGTGCCGAAGCTCAGGTACGCGACCGTGCCGCGGCGCCCCGTCACGCGATATTCGCAGCGGCCGTCGAGGCGCGCGTACTGGTACAGGTTGTCGGGATTGTCGGCGCCGATCTTCGCGGTCTCGTGCGACGGCGAGAAGAAGCCGGGCCACGCGCCGTCCGCGAACTCGACGTGCATTTCGAGCGCGATGCGCATCAGCCGGCTCAGGTAGCGGAATCCTTCCGCGCGCGTGAGCGGATCGTCCGGCGCCTCGGCGCGCAGGATCTGCTCGCCGCTGCGTTTCAGGGTGTCGCAGAAATCGGCCCAGGTCTGGCCCGAAAGCAATTGCGTGGCGCGTGTGTCGTCCGTCATGTGTCGTCTCCGCCGATGGTCGAGCGCTCACCTTAAGCGGGCGCGCCACGCGCCACTTCGTCCGGGTGGACTAAGGACAGATCCGCTGCCCGGCAGCGCCACGTGTTAGTCCACCCGGACGAAGAACGGCACCGCTCTCGCTCGATACCGTTGGCGTCATGCACGAAACGCCGCACATGTCGCGCGGCGCCGGCATGCAACAAGGAGACGAACGATGTTGACCCACTTGGAGCGACTGGAGGCCGAAAGCATCCACATCATGCGCGAGGTGGTCGCGGAAAGCGAAAACCCGGTGATGCTCTATTCGATCGGCAAGGACAGCTCGGTCATGCTGCATCTCGCGATGAAGGCCTTCTACCCGGCGAAGCCGCCCTTTCCGCTGCTGCACGTCGATACGACGTGGAAGTTCCGCGAGATGATCGCGTTTCGCGACGAGACGGCCGCGCGCCTCGGCCTCGACCTGCGCGTGCACGTGAATCCCGACGGCGTCGCGAACGACATCAATCCGTTCACGCACGGCTCGGCCGTGCACACCGACGTGTGGAAGACCCAGGGGCTCAAGCAGGCGCTCGACCACTACGGTTTCGACGCCGCGTTCGGCGGCGCGCGCCGCGACGAGGAGAAATCGCGCGCGAAGGAGCGCATCGTGTCGCTGCGCTCGGAGCAGCATCGCTGGGATCCGAAACGCCAGCGTCCCGAGCTCTGGTCGCTGTACAACGCGCGCAAGCGCCGCGGCGAAAGCCTGCGCGTGTTCCCGATTTCCAACTGGACCGAGCTCGACATCTGGCAATACATCCAGCTGCACGACATTCCGATCGTTCCGCTCTACTACGCAAAGGAGCGGCCGGTGGTCGAGCGCGACGGCGCGCTGATCATGGTCGACGACGAACGCCTGCCGCTGCGCGAAGGCGAAGTGCCGCAGATGCGCAAGGTGCGCTTTCGCACGCTCGGCTGCTATCCGCTGACGGGCGCGATCGACAGCGACGCGAGCTCGCTCGACGACATCCTGCAGGAGATGCGCGACACGCGCACGTCCGAGCGCCAGGGACGGCTGATCGACAGCGATTCGGCCGGTTCGATGGAAAAGAAGAAACAGGAGGGATATTTCTGATGGCACACGTACTCACGGCGCGCGACACGCGCGCACACGCGACATCCGCGACATCCGCGACTTCCGCGACTTCCGCGACTTCCGCGACGCCCGCGACGCCCGCGACGCCCGCGACACCCGATACGCCCGCGACAACCGATACGCGCGACATCCACGCCGACGATGCGCAGACGAAGGACCTGCTGCGCTTCATCACGTGCGGCAGCGTCGACGACGGCAAGAGCACGCTGATCGGCCGCCTGCTCTACGAATCGAACATGCTGTTCGACGACCAGTTGACCCAGCTCGAAGCCGATTCGAGGAAGGTCGGCACGCAAGGCGGCGAACTCGATTTCGCGCTGCTCGTCGACGGCCTGTCGGCCGAGCGCGAACAGGGCATCACGATCGACGTCGCGTACCGCTTCTTCGCGACCGCGCGACGCAAGTTCATCGTCGCCGACACCCCAGGCCACGAGCAGTACACGCGCAACATGATCACCGGCGCGTCGACCGCCGATCTCGCGGTGATCCTGATCGACGCGCGCAAGGGCGTGCTCACGCAGACGCGCCGCCACAGCCATCTCGTCGCGCTGATCGGCATCAAGCGCGTCGTGCTTGCCATCAACAAGATGGATCTGGTCGACTACGATCGCGCCGTGTTCGAGCGCATCGACGCCGACTATCGCGCGTTCGCGGCCGAACTCGGCCTCGACGAAATCGTCAGCATTCCGATGTCGGCGCTGCGCGGCGACAACGTGATCGCATCGAGCGCGCGGATGCCGTGGTACGCGGGCCCGCCGCTGATGCGGCATCTCGACACGCTGCCGCTCGTCGAGCGCGTGACGCGCGACGAACCGTTCCGGCTGCCCGTGCAATGGGTCAACCGTCCGCACCTGAACTTCCGCGGCTATGCCGGCAGCATCGCGTCGGGAGAAGTGCGCGTCGGCGAACGCGTGCGCGTGCTGCCGTCCGGCAAGGAGAGCCGCGTTGCATCGGTGATCACGCCGGCCGGTGAGGCCGAGCTTGCGCGCGCGGGCGAAGCGGTAACGCTTACGCTCGCCGACGAGATCGACATCAGCCGCGGCGACATGATCGCGCGTGCCGACGCGCCGCCGGAAGTCGCCGACCAGTTCGAGGCGACGCTCGTGTGGATGCACGACGAGCCGCTGCTGCCGGGCCGCCCGTATCTCGTGAAGCTCGGCACGCAGACGGTCGGCGCGACCTGCGCGACGCCGAAGTACAAGATCGACGTGAACACGCGCGAGCATCTCGCCGCGCGCACGCTCGCGCTGAACGAGATCGGCGTGTGCAACCTGAGCTTCGACCGGCCCGTCGCGTTCGATCCGTACGACCTGAATCGCCACACCGGCGGCTTCATCGTGATCGACCGCTTCACCAACGACACGGTCGGCGCCGGGATGCTGCACTTCGCGCTGCGCCGCGCGCACAACGTGCACTGGCAGGCCGTCGACGTCGACCGCGACGCGCGCGCGGTGCAGAAGGCGCAGACGCCGCGCATCGTATGGCTGACCGGGCTGTCGGGCGCGGGCAAGTCGACGATCGCGAACCTCGTCGAGCGGCGGCTGCATGCGCTCGGCAAGCACACGTACCTGCTCGACGGCGACAACGTGCGGCACGGCCTGAACCGCGATCTCGGCTTCACCGAGGCCGATCGCGTGGAGAACATCCGGCGCGTGGCCGAAGTCGCGCGGCTGATGCTCGATGCCGGGCTCATCACGCTCGTGTCGTTCATCTCGCCGTTCCGCGCGGAACGCGACATGGCGCGCGCGCTGGTTCGCCCCGACGAGTTCGTCGAAGTGTTCGTCGACACACCGCTCGCGGTCGCCGAGGAACGCGATCCGAAGGGTCTGTACAAGAAGGCGCGCAAGGGCGAACTGAAGCACTTCACGGGCATCGACTCGCCGTACGAGCCGCCTGCGCAGCCGGAACTGCGCATCGATACGGTGGCCGAGTCGCCGGAGGCCGCGGCGGAACGCATCGTCGCGTACCTGCTGCGCGAACGCACCGCGTAAGCGGCGCCAGGGCGGCGCACGCTGCGTCGCACCGGCACGGCCCGCGTCGTCTACTCCGTTCGGATGACGCGGGCGGCTGGCCGGTCGGTATGCTGGCTCGGGAGCATTCACCCCGACCCAGGAGAACACGAGCATGCGGATCGCGCTGGCGCCCGGCGACACGGCCGCACACGATAGTTTCGACGACGCGGCATGGACGGCCCGCGAACTCAGCGCGTGGCTCGGGCTCGTCTATCAGGGCCCGTCCGAATCGACGCCTTGGGCGGGCTTTCTCGAAGCGATGCGCGTGCGGCTCGACGCGAGCTTCACGACGCTCGTGCTGCGCAGCCCGCGCGGCGCGCGTCGCGGGCTCATCATCAACGCATCGACCCACGGCCCGCTGCTGCCCGGCGAACCGTCGTACAGCGAAGAGTTCTACGCGCTGTGCCCGTTTCTCGACCTCCCGCCCGGCCAGGTGTTCACGGCCGACACGCTGTTCGGCACGACGCGCTGGTGCGCGCACGATTTCTACCGGCAATACCTGCAGCCGCTCGACCTGCGCTTCATCCTCGGTGCGAACCTGCGCGGCGAGCGCGGCGTCGAGTGCGCGTTCTTCGTGAGCCGCCCGCATCATGCGCGCGACTTCGACGCGGCCGAACGCGCGCAGGTCGCGACGCTGCTGCCGCACCTGCAGCGCGCGGTCGAGCTGCATGCGGCGCTCGACGTGCTCGATGCCGAGCGCGCGCTGTATGCGGGCACGGTCGACCGGCTCGACGTCGGCACCGCGATCCTCGACGAGGACGGCCGCGTGATCAAGCACAACCGCATCGCCGAGCGGCTGTTCGAGCAGCAGGACGGCCTGTGCCTGCGCCAGGAGCGGCTCCATGCGTCGTGCCCGCTCGACGAGCGCCGGTTGCAGAAGGCGCTGCAGGCCGCGCTCGAGCATTTCCGTGCAGGCGCGCTCGGGCGCATCGAGGCCACGACGCTGTCGCGCCCCGGCGGCGCGATGCCGTTGAACGTGCTGCTGCGCCCGCTCGCGCCCTTTCACGGCGCGGAGGACCGCCAGCACCGGCCGGCCGTCGCGGTGTTCGTCCGCGATCCGGCGTCGTCGCCGCAGACCTCGCGCGACATGCTGCACCGGCTGTTCCGCCTCACGCCGATGGAAACCGAGATCGCGCTGCTGCTCGTCGACGGCCTGACGCTCGATGAAGCGGCCGCCGCGACCGGCATCACGAAGAATACGGCCCGTGCGCATCTGCGCGGAATCTTCGCGAAGACGGGCGCGACACGGCAGGCCGTGCTCGTGAAGATGCTTCTGAACAGCGTCGTGTCGATGGCGTAGCGGGCCGCGCGCGAAGCCGGCCGGTTGCCGGAGCGAAGTCCGCCGCAGGGCAGAACCGAGCGGCACGCCGAGCGCCCGCCGGCTCATGTCATCCGTCATCAGATGTGATCGCACACAGCGACACCCCCCTGACATTCCCCAATATTTGAAAATATTCCGGGTAAACCCGCGACGTCATTTCAGGATCTCAGGCGTACCATGTCATACGACAACATACTACTTAGATCACCACCCGACGCGAATGCGGGCTGCTGCCGCGTTCGCCGCCCGCTCGGAGACTCCCTTGACCTCGCCCGCCCTGCCCGGCCGCGACCCGCTCGCATCTGCCGTCTCGAAAGTGAAATGGCACGTGCTGCCGCTCGTGCTGATCATGTTCATCGCGAACGACATCGACCGCCGCCGACGGCCTTCGGCTATCTGAAGCAACATACGGGTTCGATCACGGGCGGTCTGGATGCGCTCGCGATCGCGTCCCTAGTCGTCCCTGGTCGCCGCGGTCGCCGCACCGTTCGCGAGCACGCACCGGCGCAGCGATCCGCCGCGCGGCCTGCCGGCCGACGAGTCCTTCACGCACACCGCAATGCTCCGCCATGCCGAACACTGACCGCCTGACCGTCGTCGTCTCGAATGCCGTCGACGGCGACCTCGCCACGTTCTCGCTCACGTCCGACGGCACGCTCGCGCCGCTCGCCCGCTACCCGGCCGGCGACGTCGCGATGCCAGTCGCCGTGCAGCCCGATCGCGCGCGGCTGTACGTCGCGACGCGCGGCGAGCAGCCGACGATCGTCGCATTCCGCGTCGCGGCGGCCACCGGCGCGCTCGCCCGCATCGGCGCGACCGCGATCGACGCGAGCCTCGCCTACCTGTCGCTCGACCGCAGCGGCCGCCGGCTGCTCGGCGCGTCGTACGGCGGCCATTCACTGAGCCTCTACGACGCCGCGCGCGTGCGCGACGGCGACGGCGCGCCGCTGCAGGTCGCGCACGGCATCGCGAACGCACATGCCGTCGTCGTGTCGCCGGACAACCGGTTCGCGTACGTGAGCTCGCTCGGCTCGGACCGGATCTTCACGTTCGCGCTGATCGAGGATGCCGGCGGCCAGCGTGCGGTCGAGCACGGCGAAACGCGCGTGCCGGGCGGCTTCGGGCCGCGCCACCTGCGCTTCGCGCGCAACGGCCGGATGCTGGTCGCGGTCAGCGAATTCCAGGCCACGCTCGCGACCTTCGCACGCGACGCCGACAGCGGCCGCCTCGGCGACGCACGGGTCAGCGCGCGCCATCCGGCCGTCGCCGGCCTCGCGCAAGGCCATGCGCGCCCGCCCGCGCCGACCGGGCCCGCCGTGTGGGCCGCCGATCTCCACCTGACGCCCGACGAGCGCTTCGCGTATGTCAGCGAACGCACGTCGAGCCAGTTGCTCTGCTATCGCCGCGATGCGGACGGCACCTTCGACCCCGTACACGCGACGGCCACCGAAACGCAGCCGCGCGGCTTCGCGGTCGATCCGTCGGGACGCTGGCTCGTCGCGTGCGGCGAGCAGTCGGAATACGTGTCGGTGTACGCGATCGCGCCGGACGACGGCACGCTGGCGATGCACGCACGCGTGCCGGGCGGCCGCGGGGCGAACTGGGTTGCGATCGTCTGATGGGTCCATCGACCGATGGATCCAACGATCGCTTCATCGACGCCGGGCGCACGACCGGCAGCGGCCCGCGCCGCCCGGCGCGCCGTCAGCGCCGCTCGCTCGGCGCGACGCCGGTCCAGCGCTTGAACGCACGCGTGAAATTCGCGCGGTCGGTATAGCCGACCCGCGCCGCGATCTCGTCGACCGGCAGGCGCGTGCCCTCGAGCAACCGGAGCGCATCGCGCAACCGGATCTCGTCGAGCAGCGCCGAATAGGTCGCGCCGAATTCCGCGAGCTTGCGTTTGAGCGTGCGCGCCGACACATGCAGTTCGCGCGCGACCTCGTCCACCGACGGATAACCGGTGTCGCCGCAGATCAGCAGGTTGCGCACGCGCTCGACGATGCTTTCCGCATAGCCGAGCCGCGCGAGTTCGGCCTCGCATTGCTGGACGATCATCTGCGCGGTCTGCGCGTTCGCGGTGCCGATCGGCTCGTCGAGCAGCGCGGCGTCGCAGCGGATGCGGTTCGCGCTCGCGCCGAAATGACAGCGCGGCAGCCGCGCGCGATAGCGCTCGAACCACGCCGGCTCGGGCCATTCGAAATGCAGCTCCGCTCGCGACTGCAGCGTGCGCCCCGGCGCGGGATCGAGCAGCGAGTTGAACAGGATCGCCGTCTCGACCAGGAAGTTCTCCACCGCGAACTGGCGCAGCCGGCCGAGCGGAAACGCCTCGAGCACGTCGATGTCGACGATCCCGTCGAGCTCAGCGAGCCGCACCGAAAAGAACGGCACGCGCGTCGGCAGGTAGCGGATGCCGAGCGCGATCGCCTCGCCGAGCGTTGCGCAACTCATCAGCCCGAAGCCGATCAGCCCGGATTTCGTGAGGCTGCTGCGCAGGCCGATCTCGATCGCGATCGACGGATCGTCCGTCGCCTCGAGCAGGTTGAACACGATCGCCGCCTGCTGCAGCGGCGTGATGCGCGCGTCGGGCTGCGCGAGCCGCTCGCGCTCGACGCCCGAGCCGGCGAGAATCCGGCCGCCATCGATGCCGCGCTCCTCGGCGAGCATCAGCATGAACAGCGCATACGCGGACGATACCGTCGCCTTGTTCAGCTGGCGCGCGGCATCCGGGGCGGACAGGGCCATGCGGCGAACTCCGGAGCGGTTTCGGCGGATTGTAGCGCCGCTGGCCCGCAATGACACCGCGGCGGCATTCTAGCCGCCCGACGCGGCCTCGCACGCCCGTGCACCGGCCACCGTGACCCGAAATGACACCATCATTGGCACCGGCGGCCCTCGCGTGCGCTCCGGGGCGCGCCTATGCTTGTCACATCGGCATTGCGCCCCACTCTTTCCGCACGGATTCCGGTCGATGAGCCAACCCGCACGAACCGTCTTTCGCCACGACGCCGACAAGGTCGCGCATGTCCGCCGCGAGGTCAACGCCGCGAGCGATGCGATCCGCGCGCGCTTCCCGCTGCTCGACAACCAGAACCTCGTCGGCGCGACCGTGATGGCCGTGTCGGTGGGCGCGATGCTCGCGATCGCGTGGCTGTATGCGCGCGGCGCGATCGCGTGGTACGTCGCGTTGCCGCTCGCCGCGTTCGTCACGTCGTTGATCCACGAACTCGAGCACGACCTGATCCACCTGATGTACTTCAAGAAGACACCGTGGGCCTATCACCTGATGATGGCGCTGTGCTGGTTCACGCGGCCGGGCACGATCAACCCGTGGACGCGCCGGCGCATGCACCTGCATCACCACAAGGTATCGGGCGGCGAATCGGATCTCGAGGAATTCGGCATCACCAACGGCGAACGCTGGGGCGTGAAGCGGCTGCTGATGATCGCGGACGGCATGCTCGCCGTCGTGCTGCGGCCGGATGCGATGCGCCGCAAGGTCAAGCAGTACGTGGCCGCGCAGCCGGTGCAGGATGCGGCCGAACGCGCGCAATTGCGCGTCGAGCAGGTGTCGTCCTACATGCCGGTCGGTCACGCGTACTACGCGCTGTGGCACGCGTTCATCGTGTATCACGCCGGCCTGTTCGCGCTGCATGCGTTCGGCTATGCGGTGACCGTGCCGGCCGTCGTCGAGCGCGTGATGAGCGTCGTCGATTTCCTCGCGGTCGTGTGGCTCGGGCCGAACTTCGTGCGCAGCTTCTGCATCAACTTCGTCAGCTCGAACATGCATTACTTCGGCGACATCGATTCGCGCAACGTGATCCAGCAGACCCAGGTGCTCAACCCGTGGTGGATGCTGCCGTTCCAACTGTTCTGCTTCAACTTCGGCAGCACGCACGCGATCCATCACTTCGTGGTGCGCGATCCGTTCTACATCCGGCAGTTGACCGCGCGCACCGCGCATGCGGCGCTGCGTGAAGTCGGCGTGCGGTTCAACGACGTCGGCACGTTCAGGCGAGCCAATCGCTGGGGCGCGTATCGTCCGATTCGCGGTGCGCGCGGCGTGCAGCGGGCCGACGCGTAACGGCGGGCAGGCGGCGCGGCTCGCCGCGCGGGTCCCGTCAGTCGGTCAGTCGGTCAGCTGGTCAGTCGGTCAGCTGGTCAGTCCGTCAGCGCCGATCGCCGGCATCGGTCCCTGCCCGCGGATCCATGCCCGGTTCGCGAGTTCGGCCATTTCCTTGTCGCCGCGGCTGTCGCCGTACGCGAACAACTTCGCGGGCGGCTGATTTCCCCACCAGCCGCGCAAGCGCACGACCTTCTGCGGGCCCCAGCAGTTCTCGCCGTTCAGCCGCCCGGCAAACGTGCCGCGCTCGAACGCGAGGCGCGTCGCGAGCACCGTGCCGATGCCGACCGTCTTCGCCCACTTCTCCAGATACAGCGACGGCGACGCGCTGACCAGCACGACTTCATGCCCGCGCGCCTGATGCTCGCGCACCCGTTCCAGCATGTCCGGACGCACGAGGGTCGGCAGATAACCATCGACGAAGCGGCGCGCGAGCGCGTCGAGCGCGTCCTCGCGGATCGGCCCGAACGCAAACCATGCGAACTTCGCCTTCGCGTCGCCGCGCGACAAGAGGCCCGCCTTCATCGCGACGATCCACGGCAGCGCGCGCAGCCCGGCCCATGCGAAACGCGGCGTGCCGACCGCGTAGCGGACGAAATGACGGAAGCTGTCGGTGGTCGTGATGGTGCCGTCGAAATCGAATGCGGCGACGATGCGGTCGGTCATGGAGAGGCGGGAAAGCGGTGAGATGCCCGGGAAGATAGCAGACTCGGGCCGCCGTGCGTGCGGGCACCGGCGCGACTGGCGGCACGGCTCGATACGCGATCGCGTCAGTTCGCGCTCTTCCGATACAACGCGACATACCCCGCGAGCATCAGCAGCAACGACCCGCTGACCCGGTTCAGCCACCTCTCCCCGGCCGCTTTCCACATCCGCACCGAATGCACGCCGAGCAGCGCGTAGCCGGTCATCCCGATCACGTCGATCGCGACGATCGTCGCCGCGAGGATCGCGTATTGCGGCGCGACCGCATGCGACCGGTCGACGAACTGCGGCAGCAGCGCGGACATGAACAGGTAGTACTTCGGGTTGCTCATCGCGACGAAGAAGCTCTTCAGAAACGCGGTGCGGCGATCGGGCATCGCAAGATCCGGCGCCTGCGCGGCGGTGGAACCGCCGCTCGACATCAGCATACGGATGCCGACATAGGCGAGCCACGCGGCGCCGAGCAGCTTCAGCGTCACGAACGCGGTTTCGGATGCCTCGAGAATGACGCCGAGACCGAACCCGACCAGCGCGACCAGCACGACGTCGGCCGTCACCGCGCCGAGCATGCCGACCATCGCGTGACGCAGTCCGTAGCGCGAACCGTTGCTCATCGCGAGCAACACCGTCGGGCCGGGCGTCGCGACGCCGACGGACAGGATCAGGGCAAATGCGAGCAGTGCGGAGATCGTCATGAGCGGGGGTGCGTGATGAAAGTGATCGAGGAAACGAAACGCGTGCAACGCCCCGGTCATGCAGGCCGCGTCGTTCGATGCGCCGGCCCTGCGGCCGGGACGGGACGGTCGATGATCGCACGATTGCCGCGCCGCCCGCTCGCCGGTCGTGCAGCCGTGTGTTGACGTGACGCCCGACCGCGGAACCTCGCCGCCCTTCCGTGGCGGCCGCGAGCGAGACGACGCAGGATCGCCGGGCGAGCCGCGGGGGGCGGCTTCCCGGCCGATTTCAGCGGCTCACCAAAGGGAGTGGCGGGAGGCCGCCAGAGTTTGCTATACTCTCATTCTTCCGGAGAGATGGATGAGTGGTTTAAGTCGCACGCCTGGAAAGCGTGTATAGGTTAATCGCCTATCGGGGGTTCGAATCCCCCTCTCTCCGCCAGAATCAATGAAAAGGCCTCGCAAGATCGATCGATTTTGCGGGGCTTTTTTGCGACATGCGACGTGGAATCAAGTCGCGTTGGCCGCCCTCTTCCCCGCTTCCGCGACTGGTCGTGGCAATGGCCCAGTCGCCGCGCGGATGTTCCTCACCGCCTGTCGCGCCGGCACGCCTTCGCGGCGTTAGCGCGTCGACCCGACATCGACGTTTTCGTCGCGGCGTATCAGACCAACGGCATGTTGTTGCCGATTGCCCGCCGCTTCAATGACGTGCTGTCCGTAACCATCGGGTTACATAGCATTCAGCTTATTCGTCTAGCCGACCGATAGATTCGCCATATATGTTCCCGGGTAATCGGTGAATGGCGTCGCTCTACCAAACTGCCCCTTCAATTTCGTCCCGATCGAAAGCAACAGCTCGCGCATCACCACGATGGGTCGCTTGAATTTCAATCACCCTCACGGTTTACGTGACGATTTGTGAGCTTCGTTGGTTCTGAGTATTCACTTATCACGGGATCGTTGGCAGCCGGATGAAGCTTGCAGACGTGTACTAATCGAATCAGCAAAACATAGTATACACACCGAAAAACACTGACCCGAAGTTTCGTACAGTAGTAGTTTTCTTATTAAAAACCAGACGTACCTCGATATGAATCGAATCTTCTCAAAAAGATTCCAGCAGCAGCCTTGAGAAAACCTTTAAAGATCGTTGCCACACAGTTATCGTGCCGAACCGACTTCGGTATGATCGCTTACGCAATCACGCGCAGCGTTCTTCATCTCTCATTTTCCGGGTGCTGCACTCATTTAAATAGAACACCTCAAATATATCGCCGTTTATTCCGAAAGATAAAGTTACCGCAATTACGCAGCTCCGATGTTTAAATATTCGGTGATGGTCGGGCGCGTTTTCCATGAAACGGGGTGACCGAATGGGCGGGAAAGTCTTGCTGAAGGTGCTGCGCGGCGGCTACGCGCAGTTCGATCGCATCATCAAACTTGACACGCCGCTCGGCGACGACTGGCTCGTGCCGCTGTACGTCAAGATCAACGCACGGCTCGGGCGCAATTTCGAGGTAACCGTCGACGCATCGTCCGTCATGGGCGACAAAATCAAGCTCAACGCCCTGATGCAGCAACCTGTCACGCTCTGGATTCGCCAGCCGGACGGCAGCTATCTGCCGATCCACGGCTACGTGCAACGCGCCTGTCGCCTCGGAAACGATGGGACCGTCTCGTATTTCCAGCTCCAGTTCTCCTCCTGGTTGAGCTTTTTGAAACTCGGCAGCGATCGGCGCGACTGGCAGGAAGCCAGCGGCTGGCAGATTCTCACCGACGTATTCGACAAGCATCCGCAAGCTTCCGGCAACCATGGTCAGGAACTGCGCACGGCGATGCGCTCATATTCGCATCGCGTGCAGTGGGAAACCGACTGGAATTTCGTGCATCGGAGCCTGGAGGAAGTCGGTGTGTTTCCGCGCTTCGATTTTGCGCAGGACGGCAAGTCGCACAAGCTCGTCATGATGGACGACCTGTATTTCGGGCCTTCGCTGCCGAATGCGGAGATGAAGTTCAGCCACGCGGGTACCGACGAGGATTTCGATGGGCTCACCCAGTTGAGCGAACAGCAGGACGTCCAGAGCGCGACACTCACGCTCGGAACGGTCGACTACAAGCGGCCGGACCTCGACAAACAGGTCAGCACGCCGGCGGCGGATCTGGATGATTTGCCGGGTCAGGGTGAAGACTATCTCTATACCGGCTCGCAGACTTGGGCCAAATCCGATGTTGGACAACAACAGGCCCGTATTCGAACCGAGGAATGGGCTTCACGTGCGAAGCGCTATTTCGCGATCGGCAGTCCGCGCTACGCGCTGCCCGGCTACTGGTTCAGGGTATCCGGGCATCCTCTCTTCGATGCGCTGCCAGCGGACGAGCGCGAGTTGTCGATCATCGCGAGCGACTGGCTGATTCAGAACAACGTGCCGGGAATGGATGCGCTCACGCGATTCCCGCGCAGTCTGCGCAGCGAAATCGAACAGGTCCAGTCCGCCGGGGCCGGTACGACCGTGAGCCACCGCGATGGCGGCGTCGGATTTTTTCACGTCGAGATCGAAGCGCAGCGCCGCAAGACACCGTTTCGCAGCCCGTTCGAGCATCAGAAGCCGGAGATGCACTTGCAGACGGCGATCGTGGTAACCGACAGCGACGAGGAAATCGTCACGGACGACGGCAACCGTGTGCGGGTCAGGACATCGAACAGCCGGAACAATCGCAATACGAAGTCGACGTCGTGGATCCGGGCGGCGATGCCGGACGCAGGCGCAAGGCGTGGCGGCTATTTTCCGTTGCGCAAAGATGATCAGGTGCTCCTGGGCTTCGTGAATGGCGATTGCGACCGGCCGGTCATCATCTCGCGATTGCATGGAGGCGCAACGATGCCGGTATGGCATACGCACGGCCTGCTGTCCGGCTTCCGCTCTCGCGAATATGGTGGCGACGGTTTCAACCAGCTCGTCATGGATGACTCGAGTGGTCAGAACCGGGTCCACCTTTACTCGTCGAGCTACA
The DNA here is from genome assembly GCF_905339865.1 of Burkholderia sp. BCC1993. Lineage (NCBI taxonomy): Bacteria > Pseudomonadati > Pseudomonadota > Betaproteobacteria > Burkholderiales > Burkholderiaceae > Burkholderia > Burkholderia sp. BCC1993. Next base: position 70,560 of record NZ_CAJPGZ010000026.1, read on the forward strand.
GCTCTCACCTGCATTTGGGCTATCTGATCGAGCAGAGCGACAACACGCGCGGCACGTTCCTTGGCAACGGGTTCGACCTGAAATCCGGCGCATACGGCGCGGTGCGCGCCGAGCAAGGCCTGTATGTGTCTACGCAGCCGGCCACCGCGCAGCCGCTGAACGTAACGGCCGCAACCGAGCCGCTCGCCGGCGCGGAAGCCGTGTTCGAAGCCGCGTCGAAGGCCAGCGAAACGAACCGCGCCGAAAGCCTGCACGACGGCCAGACCTCGCTGAAGTCGTTCACAGACGCAACGCAGCGCACGGTCGCTGGCGCGACCGGCGGTGGCCGCACAGCCGGCGGCGGCACCGGCAACGCGAATGGTTTTGCGAAGCCGGTGATGCTGCTATCGAGTCCTGAAGGGATCGCCGCGTCGACGCAGCAATCGGTGCATGTCACGGCAAACCGGCACGCGAACGTCGTGGCAGGCAAGAACATCAACCTGGCGGCCGGCAAAGCGTTGCTGGCCAGTGTGCTCGACAAGATCAGCCTGTTCGCGCAGAACCTCGGCATCAAGATTTTCGCCGCAAAAGGGCCGGTAGACATTCAGGCGCAGAGCGGCCCCGTTTCACTGGTCGGCCTGCAAGACGTGAAGATCGAAAGTGCGGACGGACGTCTGATCCTGACGGCCGCGGAGGAAGTGTGGATCGGCGCGGGTGGCTCGTATATCCGCATCAAGGGTGGGCTGATCGAGAACGTGACGACCGGGCAGATCCTCGAAAAATGCGGAAGCTGGGACAAACCGGGTGGTGCGAGCGGAACGATTCGCGATCCGTTGCAGACAACGCCGGTGTCGACCGATGGCGGCCGCGGCTCACTCTTCTCCGGTTGACGCCAGGCCGCCCACCACCCGAGCAGCAAGAAAAACGAGAACCGAGAGATTCCGGGAAACATGAGCAATAGCCACCCTACCCCGAAGCCCAGCGCGTCGGCCCAGCCGGCGTCTCCCCCGAGCACAAGTGCGGGATCACCTTACACACCGCTGAACTGGGCTTTTCCGTTCACGCCGGTCGGCAAGGATGACCCGGCCAACCCGATGACCTATATGAAGGCGTTGGCAGCCGCCGAGGACGGGTTCTATCCGTTGGGCGCGAACGGCATGTGGCACGGCGGCATCCACTTCGACCAGAACACGGCGGCGCGATTGAGGCAAGGCGACGGCATCCGCGCGATCGCCGATGGCGACGTCGTCGCGTACCGGCTGGACAGCAAGTATCCGGAGCAGCGCTATCAGGACGGCCGACACGCGTTGTATTCGACGGGGTTCGTGCTGATCCGTCATCGATTGCAGTTGCCACCTGCGCCCCAACCGCCGAAGGCGAACGCGGCAAAGGATTCCTCAACGCAGCCGACGACATCATCGACCGGGCCCACGCCGCCAGTTCCGTCGGCGACCAAGAACGCGACTGCGAGCAAGCCGGCACCGGATGAAACGCTGACGTTCTTCAGCCTGTACATGCATACGATGGACTGGAACACATACCGGTCTGCGGCAGAACAGGCGAAAGTCGCACCGGTCGGCGGGTCCGGGCCGAGCATCGAACCGATGCCGTATTGGGAGGGCGATCGCTACTATGTCGTCGGCAACAAGGCAAACGACAAGCAGAACGCACCGCGGCCGAAAGTGCCGGTACCGTCACTGCGCGACACGATCAACCGCGACGTGCTCGGGGAATTCATCCAGAGCGATTTCAAGAAACTGCCGGAACCGGAAGAAAGCGACAAGGATGCAACGCCGCTTCCGCCCCCGATCACGGGCATCCGCATCCGCGATCTTCCGAACGGCAAGATCATCGGCATTCTGCCGCGGGGGTCGGAATTGACCATATCGGACACTGACGAGCGGGCACAAGCGAAACCAGGCTGGGCGAAAATCAAGTCGATCAAGTCGGGCACGCCGGCCGCGGCGGTCGTCGGCGCGCCGGCGTCGCCGCACGCGCCGTACGGATACATCTTCCTCGGGGAACTCGATCCGATCGTCGACCCGAAGCCGCTAGACGTGGTCGTCGTGCTGAAGCAACCGTACAGGGTGAAGGCCGGCGACGTGATCGGCCGGCTCGGCCACTATCTGCGCTATCCGGATGCAAAGCTGCTGCCGCCGAAACCGAACCGGTCGCTGCTGCACCTCGAAGTATTCGCAGGCCCGGAGCTCGAATCGTTCATCCAGAAGAGCCGTGATCGCGCAAAGTATCTGCCGGCGTCCAAAGCGTTCCTGGAAATCTCGCCTGGAGCGCAGCTGGTTACCCATTTGCCGGAGCCCGCTCACAAGCTGCAACCCGGCACCAAGCTCGTACCGCTCGCCGCCGACGCAAAGGGCAAGTGGGTGAAGGTGCAACCGAAAACGGCCGCCCCCGGACATGGCAGTCGCCGCACGAAGCCGGTTTTCAACGACATCGGTACGCCTGTATGGGTCGACGGAAGCCTCGCCAATACGATCCTCACTACGATCGTGCCCGCCTGGAAGGACTTCCCGCTGAACTTTTCCGATGCAAAGGGCCCGGGAGCGGATTTCCGCGCCGTGTTCCGCACCGTCGATCTGGACAAGAACATCGCGCAGGACGACAAAGGGCGTCGCTGGTATTACGTGACGATCGGCACCAGGGACGGCGGCACGCGTGACGGATGGGTGTGCGAACAAGATCATCCGCTCGTGCGCATGTGCGGGCCGTGGGACTGGCCGGGCTTCGAGCTGATCGACAACAGCAGCATCAAGCCGCTCGACATGCTCAAGCGTTACATCTACGTCGCCGAGCAGTTCCTGGTCGACGAAGACAAGACCGAATTCGAGACGAGCGCAGCGACGGTCAATAGCAGCCCGCTCATCGCGAAACTCGAAAAAGCGATCGACGCGAACCACGACGGGAAAGTGACCGCCCAGGAACTGAAGCACGCGCAGGAAACCCCGTGGACGGCGGAAGCCCTCTCCCACCTCGTCGTACGGGGCGAGAGCGAATGGGGCGGCGGCCTGGGCAAGTGGGAGGCGTTGTCTCCGCTCATGAAGAAGCTGTTATGGCTGTGGAAGACCGAAATCGAGCGGATCGGAAAATTGCAGTGGTGGGAGCAGGTCACCAGTGTGGAGGGGTTCCCGAAGGAGCCGAATCCGTGGCATTTTCATCCGATTGGTTTGGTTGGAAACTTTATGGCCAGCGCTGGAGGGACTATCACTTTGGAAGAAGCGCGAGTCAGAGCGTTCCTTCGGATGATCCGTGTTGGAGAAGGTACTCGTGGACTGGATAGTTATGAACGGCTATTTGGGGGGCAATCCTTTATCAAGGATTATGGGCGCACATTTGACGATCACCCCCGCATAATGATAACCAGATTGATCCGTGGGCGAAGCGTTACCTCCTCTGCCGCAGGAGCATATCAAGTTATGGGATATAACTGGGATGGCAACGACAGCAAGGCGTACCGAAAAATGGCGCGCATCACAGATTTCTCCCCTGTCTCTCAAGACAGGTACTGTGTCGCCCTGCTCAAGTTTAAACGACGTGCGCTTGATGTCGTAAAGAACGGAGATCTAGACAGTGCAATATACAAATATCAATGCAATCTAGAATGGGCGAGTCTCCCCGGCGACAAATATGATCAAGGGGGAGTTACAATGAAATCTGTGCGAGCACACTTCCAGAAGTTCGTTGATGAAGAGCTCGCGGGGCAAACAGAATTAGTCGTTCCAATTGGTGGACTAGACGACTTGATCAAGTGAAGACAATGAAACACAAAATCTCTATAGTCATGACAGCCATCCTCCTGGGGATGGCGACCACCGCGCAGCCCGAGACTCTTTCCAGCGAATTTTCCAATTACAGCGCCCCAATATACAATGGAGAACTAAAAATACCAGATTATTACAATAAAACTGACGATGGCTGGCGCGATGACGAGGGAAAATTGGTCGATACCCCCCACATCAATTTTGCAGGGAAGTATTTCATAGGAAGGCATAGTTGCGGAACTGAGTGCATTTACTACTCCCTATCTGACCTGACCACTGGAAAAGACTACAATTATCTGGACATGTTTTCATCAGGGGGAGACACACCAACCCGGACGCGAGATGGGAGGCGCTATTTTACTGAATTGATAAGTGTGGCGAGCAGTCGACTGCTCATTGCAAAATATCACATTCCTGCCTCCCCCGGACGCAACGAAGAATGCAGACAGAAAGAATTTGAACTCAACAACTCAGGAAAAATCTCGCCAACATTAAAAAATACTACACACTGCAATAATTGAATTACCCGACCCTTGAGATTTCACCATGATCGATTTAATCCGCGTCGGAGACGGGACGGACCACGGTGGCAAGGTCGAAACAGGTTCCACGAGAATGCGCTTTGACGGTCGCTACGTCGCCCGCAAGGGCGACCGCGTATCGTGCCCGCAGCATCCCGACGTGTCGCCCAACATCATCGAGGAAGGCGATCCATCGATGACGGACGACGGAATACCGATTGCACGGCACGGCCATCGCGCGACGTGCGGCTGTCACCTGATTTCGAGTCTCACTTGACCGGCTCGACAAGTGTTGTTCGCACGATGTGAAGCGATCATCGCTGGATCTCTGCGTTGCTTGTTTTCGATCGCAGGCAAAAACATGAAGCCGCTTGAATTCCCCGGAAATCAAGCGGCCTCTCTGTCGGTGCACCGAGACGCCCCGCCCCCTCACGGATGCCGAATGTAATCCACCAACGCCCGCGTATACTCATCCGGCTGCCGATCAACCAGACTCACCGCGATCGCCACCGCGAACCCCGCCGGCACGCCGAACACGCCTGAACTGATCGGCTCGATCCCGAACCACGTCGGCCCCGCAAACCCTGTCAACTGCGTGAAGTACGGATAAGTCGACACGATGTAGTACACACAGACCGCGAGCCCCGTCACCATCCCGGCGATCGCACCGCGCGTCGTCGTGCGTTTCCAGAACACCCCAAGCACGAGCACCGGAAAGAAGCTCGACGCCGCGAGCGAAAACGCCGCCCCGACCAGAAACAGGATCTTCCCGGTATTGAGCGACGCGACATACGACGCGAACAGCGCGACACCGAGCAGCAAGACCTTCGAGATCGTCACGCGCCGCTGGCTCGACGCATCCGGCGCGACCATGCAGTAATAGACATCGTGCGACAACGCATTCGCGATCGTCAGCAGCAACCCGTCCGCGGTCGACAGCGCAGCAGCCAGCGCACCGGCCGCGATCAGCCCCGACACGACATACGGCAACCCCGCGATCTCCGGCGCGGCGAGCACGACCATGTCCGGCTGCATCTGGATCTCGGACCAGTGCACGATGCCGTCGCGAACCACCTCGACGACGCTGATCAGGTCCGGCTCGAAGTGATGCCACTGCGTGACCCACGCGGGCAATTCAGCGGTCGGCCGCCCGACGAGGTTGGTCAGAATCTCGTACTTGATCATCACCGCGAGCACCGGCACGCTCAGGTAGAACAGCGCGATGAAGAACAGCGTCCAGCCGACCGAGCGCCGCGCGGATGCGACCGACGTCGTCGTGTTGTAGCGCGTGAGGATGTGCGGCAGGCTCGCGGTGCCGAGCGACAGGCACAGCAACAGCGCAAGGAAATTCCGCTCGCGCGGCTTGCGGTCGTCGTCGTTCGCTGCGGGAAACGGCTCGTGCATCGGCACGGGCGGCTCGGCGCGTGCCAGCAGGTCGTCGCGCGCCTGGGTCCAGGTCACGCGCGCCGCCGTCGGGTCGCGCGGAAAGTCCGCCAGCTCGCGCTCGCGCTGGTTGATCTCGCGCAGCGGCCCGTTGTGGCGCCGCAGGTCCGCGAGCTGGTCGACGAGTTGCCGGCGTGCGTCCGCAAACGATGCGGGCAAGCGATCGAGCTGCGCCTGCACGGCTGCCGCCTGCCGGCGATACGCATCTCGCACCTGCTGCTCCTCGGCCGCGTCGCGCAGCTGCGCCTCGCGCGCCGCCACGCGTTCCATCAGCTTGCCGTAATTGAACTGCGGCACCGGCCCGAGCCCGTTCTTCATCGCGATCAACGACACGGGGATCAGGATCGCGCTGATCAGGATGATGTACTGCGCGACCTGCGTCCACGTGACCGCGCGCATTCCGCCGAGAAACGAACACACGAGAATGCCCGCGAGCCCGCAGAAGATCCCGATCGCGAAATCGACGCCGATGAAGCGCGTCGCGATCAGCCCGATCCCCTGGATCTGCGCGACCAGATAGACGAATGAGCACAGGATCGCCGCGCCGGCCGCGAGCGCGCGCACGGCGGTGCTCGAAAAACGCGTGCCGAGAAAATCGGGAATCGTATAGCGCGCGAGCTTGCGCACGTACGGCGCAAGCAGGAACGCAACGAGGCAGAACCCGCCGGTCCACCCCATCACGTACGCGAGCGCATCGTAGCCGGTTGCGTAGAGCGAGCCGGCAAGGCCGATGAACGACGCCGCCGACAGCCAGTCGGCCGCCGTCGCCATCCCGTTGAACGCGGATGGCACGCGCCGCCCGGCCACGTAGTATTCGACGAGATCGGACGTGCGCGACAGCAGCCCGATCACCGCATACACGGCAATCGGCACGAACAGGAACACATAGCCGATCCACACGCCGGAGCCGGTCGCGCGCTCGATCCGCCACAGCAGCAGCACGAACCCGAGAAAGCCGAGTGTGTAAAGCGCGTACGCGCGAATCAGTCGATGCGTCAGCATGGATCAGCGAGCATGGTGCGCATTGCCCGCGTGCGCGGCATGTTCGTCGTACGCGCGCCGCAGCATGCGGTCCGCGCGTTGCATCAAGCCGATGTAGACGACGATCAGCACGAGATACACGAGAATCGCGCCCTGCGCGCCGACATAGAACGGCAGGCTGAAACCGGCGAAGCGAATGCCCGCGAGCGCGGGCGCGAAGAACGGCACGACGAACGACACCGAGAAGCCGATTGCCATCAGCACCAGGATCAATGCGACGTTGAAGCGCCAATAGCGCGCATGGGCACGCGCGAGCGGCTCGGGAACGGGCGGCGGCGCGACAGGCGCCGGACGGTGCGGAACGGTCATGCCGTTATTTAGCAAAAAGCCCCTGCGCGGGCAATCGGGATTGCCGCGCAGGGGCCCGTGCGCGCAACGTGCGCAACAGGCGCGATCAGCGCACTTCGGCGAGCTGCTCGAGGATCGCCGGGTTCTCGAGCGTGGACGTGTCCTGCGTGATCGCCTCGCCCTTCGCGAGCGAGCGCAACAGGCGCCGCATGATCTTGCCCGAGCGCGTCTTCGGCAGGTTGTCGCCGAAGCGGATGTCCTTCGGTTTCGCGATCGGCCCGATCTGCTTGCCGACCCAGTCGCGCAGCGCCTTCGCGAGCGCCGCCGCTTCCTCGCCCTCCGGACGCGAGCGCTTCAGCACCACGAACGCGACCACCGCCTCGCCGGTCGTGTCGTCCGGGCGGCCGACCACCGCCGCTTCCGCAACCAGCTCGTGCGAGACCAGCGCCGACTCGATCTCCATCGTGCCGAGCCGGTGGCCCGACACGTTCAGCACGTCGTCGATGCGGCCCATGATCGTGAAGTAGCCGGTGTCCTTGTCGCGCACCGTACCGTCGCCGGCGAGATAGAGCGTGCCGCCGAGTTCTTCCGGGTAATAACTCTTCCTGAAGCGCTCCGGATCGCCCCAGATCGTGCGGATCATCGCCGGCCACGGACGCTTGACGACGAGAATCCCGCCTTGCCCGTTCGGCACGTCCTGGCCGGTTTCGTCGACCACCGCGGCCATGATGCCCGGCAGCGGCAGCGTGCACGAACCCGGCACCGTCGGCGTCGCGCCCGGCAGCGGCGTGATCATGTGGCCGCCGGTTTCGGTCTGCCACCACGTATCGACGATCGGGCAGCGCTCCTGGCCGACGTGCTTGTGGTACCACATCCACGCTTCCGGATTGATCGGCTCGCCGACCGTGCCGATGATGCGCAGGCTCGACAGGTCGTAGCTCTTCGGATGGACCTTGTCGTCGGCCTCGGCGGCCTTGATCAGCGAACGGATCGCGGTCGGCGCGGTGTAGAACACCGTGACCTTGTGATCGCCGATCATCTTCCAGAAGCGGCCGGCGTCCGGATACGTCGGCACGCCCTCGAACACGACCTGCGTGCCGCCGCACGCGAGCGGGCCGTACGTGATGTACGTGTGGCCCGTGACCCAGCCGATGTCGGCCGTGCACCAGAACACGTCGGCGGGCTTCCAGTCGAAGGTCCACTTCATCGTCTGCGCGGCCCACAGCAGGTAGCCGCCGGTGCTGTGCTGCACGCCCTTCGGCTTGCCGGTCGAGCCCGACGTATACAGGATGAACAGCGGATGCTCGGCGCCGACCCATTCCGGCGCGCAGGTGTCGGACTCGCCGTCGGCGATCTCGTGCATCCACAGGTCGCGTTCGGCATGCCAGTCGATCTTGCCGCCGGTGCGGCGATAGACGATCACGCTCTTGACCGCTTCGCAGCCGCCCATCGCGAGCGCTTCGTCGGCGATGCTCTTGAGCGGCAGCGTCTTGCCGCCGCGTGCCTGCTCGTCGGCGGTGATGAGCGCAACCGCGCCGACGTCGACGAGCCGCTCGTTGAGCGATTTCGCGGAGAAGCCGCCGAACACGACCGAGTGCGTGGCGCCGATGCGCGCGCAGGCCTGCATCGCGATGATGCCTTCGATCGACATCGGAATATAGATGATGACGCGATCGCCCTTGCCGATCCCGCGTTTCTTCAGCGCATTGGCGAAGCGCGACACGCGTGCCAGCAGCTCGGCATAGGTGACGCGCGTGACGGTGCCGTCGTCGGCCTCGAAGATCACCGCGACACGCTCGCCGTTGCCGGCTTCGACGTGGCGGTCGAGGCAGTTGTACGACGCGTTGAGCTCGCCGTCGTCGAACCATTTGTAGAACGGCGCGTCGCTCTCGTCGAGCACCTTCGTGAACGGCTTGTGCCAGCTGAGGCCCTCGCGCGCGAGACGCGCCCAGAAGCCTTCGTAATCCTGCTCGGCCTCGGCGGCCAGCGCGCGGTAGGCCGGCATGCCGGAGATGTTGGCCGCCTTCTCGAGCGCCGCGGGCGGCGCAAACTGACGGGTTTCGTGAAGAACCGATTCAATCGCAGACATCGACAACCCCTTGGTGAACATGAATCCTCTGCATGGCGGCGCGATCGTGCGCGCCGCGCGTCTTGGCCGGCGCATGTGCGCCGCTGTCTCCCACCCACCCGCGCGCGGCCCGGAGGCTGCGCACGATGCTGCGCCGCACCACGTCATGCGACGATGGACGTATGGCCCGGCGATATCCACGATAAGCGCTCGAACTTACCCGTCACTTACGCGGCATCGCCGTTTCGTACGCCAGCGCCGCCTTGCGGTCGGCTGCATGACAGCCGGCTTTACGCTGTTACAAACGCGACCCTACAATCCTAACTGAACTCGCCCCCCGGACTCCAGCTTGAATCGCTACGCCCTCTTCCTCATCCTGTCGATGCTGTTCGTCGGCAGCAACGTCGGTATCGGTAAATCCATCGTCGTCTTCGTCCCGGTCGCCATCCTCGCCACGCTGCGCTTCGTGATCGCGATCGCCGTGCTGTGGCCGCTGTTCAGTTCGGTGAAGATGCGCGCGGTCCGGCGCGCGGAATGGCTGAACCTGTTCCTGCAGGCATTCTTCGGCACCTTCATGTTTACGCTGCTGATGCTCAACGGCGTGCAGCGCACGAGCGCGGTCGCGGCCGGCGTAATCACGAGCACGATCCCGGCCATCGTCGCGCTGTTCGCCTGGCTGATCCTGCGGGAAAAACCGAACGGCCGTGCGCTCGTGTCGATCGCGCTCGCGATCGCCGGCGTCGTGACGATCAACCTCGCCAACGGCAGCGCAGGCAGCACGTCCGCGCACGGCGCCGGCGGCACGTCGTCCGGCTCGCTGACCGGCAACCTGCTGATCCTCGGTGCCGTGTGCTGCGAATCGATCTACGTGATCCTGTCGCGCCGGCTCACGCAGACGCTCGCGCCGATCGACATCTGCGCATACACGCACCTGTTCGGCCTGTGCCTGATGCTGCCGCTCGGCGCGACGGCGCTGTGGCATTTCGATTACGCGAGCGTGCCGGCCGGTACATGGGCGCTCGTCGTCTGGTACGGGCTGTCGGCCAGCATCTTCTCGTTCTGGCTGTGGATGAAGGGCATCCGGCACGTGCCGGGCAGTCTCGCCGGCGTGTTCAGCGCGGTGCTGCCGGTCGCCGCCGCCGCGTACGGCATCGCGTTCCTCGGCGAACGCCCGACGCTCGCGCACGGCATCGCGCTCGCGTGCGTCGTCACCGGCATCGTGCTCGCGAGCCTGCGCGTGAAGCGCGTGCCGGCCGCCGCGTCCTGATCCGTCCCCGGCAGCGCCGGCGCGTCGCTGCAGTCGCGCCGGCCGACGCGTTACAATAGCGCGCCTTTTCAAGATTACCCCCGATACCTGCGCACAGCGCCCGCACCACCATCATGTCTGCCCCGCATTCGCCCGGCTCCACCCGTCGTCCCCTGCGCCCGCTGCCCGCGCTGATCTTCATGAGCCGCTGGCTCCAGGTTCCGCTTTATCTGGGCCTGATCGTCGCGCAGGCCGTCTATGTATTCCTGTTCCTGAAGGAAGTCTGGCACCTGCTGTCGCACGCGACCGCCCTCGACGAGATCAGCGTGATGCTCGCGGTGCTCGGCCTGATCGACGTCGTGATGATTTCGAACCTGCTGATCATGGTGATCGTCGGCGGCTACGAGACGTTCGTGTCGCGCCTCGGCATCGAGGGCCACCCCGACGAGCCCGAGTGGCTCGACCACGTGAACGCGGGCGTGCTGAAGGTCAAGCTGTCGATGGCGCTGATCAGCATTTCGTCGATCCACCTGCTGAAGACCTTCATCAACCCGGATCAGCACACGACGCACGCGATCATGTGGCAGGTGCTCATCCACGTGTCGTTCCTCGTGTCGGCGCTCGTGATGGCGTGGGTCGACCGCCTGACGACCCACACGCACCCGGCCCATTTCCACGAGACGCATGCGCCGGCGCCGGCCGTGTCCCGCAAATCGGTCGAACCTGCCGTCAACGCATAAACGTATTCCCCACAGTCCCCACAGAGTCTCAGCCATGACCGTCATCAAACAGGAAGACCTGATCCAGAGCATCGCGGATTCGCTGCAGTACATCAGCTACTACCACCCGCTCGACTACATCCAGGCCCTCGGCCGCGCGTACGAGCTGGAAGAGAGCCCGGCCGCGAAGGACGCGATCGCGCAGATCCTCACGAACAGCCGCATGTGCGCGGAAGGCAAGCGTCCGATCTGCCAGGACACCGGCATCGTCACGATCTTCGTGAAGGTCGGCATGGACGTGCGCTGGGACGGCGCGACGATGGGCCTCACCGACATGATCAACGAAGGCGTGCGCCGCGGTTACACGCACCCGGACAACGTGCTGCGCGCGTCGATCGTCAATCCGCCGGAAGGTGCCCGCAAGAACACGAAGGACAACACGCCGGCCGTGATCCACTACGAGATCGTGCCGGGCGACAAGGTCGACGTGCAGGTCGCGGCGAAGGGCGGCGGCTCGGAGAACAAGTCGAAGTTCGTGATGCTGAACCCGTCCGACTCGATCGTCGACTGGGTGCTGAAGACGGTCCCGACGATGGGCGCGGGCTGGTGCCCGCCGGGGATGCTCGGGATCGGCATCGGCGGCACGGCCGAAAAGGCGATGCTGATGGCGAAGGAATCGCTGATGGAGCCGATCGACATCCAGGAAATCATCGCGCGCGGCCCGCAGGACTGGGTCGAGGAACTGCGCGTCGAACTGCACGAGAAGGTCAACGCGCTCGGCATCGGCGCGCAGGGCCTCGGCGGCCTCGCGACCGTGCTCGACGTGAAGATCATGGCCGCACCGACGCACGCGGCGTCGAAGCCGGTCGCGCTGATCCCGAACTGCGCGGCGACGCGTCACGCGCACTTCGTGCTCGACGGCTCGGGCCCCGCGAAGCTCGAGGCGCCGTCGCTCGACGCCTGGCCGAAGGTCCAGTGGGAACCGAACACGGAAACCAGCAAGCGCGTCGACCTGAACACGCTGACGCCGGAAGAAGTCGCGAGCTGGGCGCCGGGCCAGACGCTGCTGCTGTCGGGCAAGATGCTCACGGGCCGCGACGCCGCGCACAAGCGCATCGCCGACATGCTGGCAAAGGGCGAGAAGCTGCCGGTCGACTTCACGAACCGCGTGATCTACTACGTCGGCCCGGTCGATCCGGTGCGTGACGAAGTGGTCGGCCCGGCAGGTCCGACGACGGCCACGCGGATGGACAAGTTCACCGAGACGATGCTCGCCCAGACGGGCCTGATCTCGATGGTCGGCAAGGCCGAACGCGGCCCGGTCGCGATCGACGCGATCAAGAAGCACAAGGCGGCCTACCTGATGGCGGTCGGCGGTGCCGCTTACCTCGTGTCGAAGGCGATCCGCGGCGCGAAGGTGCTCGCATTCGAAGACCTCGGCATGGAAGCAATCTACGAATTCGACGTGCAGGACATGCCGGTGACGGTGGCCGTCGACTCATCGGGCACGTCGGTGCACCAGACCGGTCCGAAGGAGTGGCAGGCGAAGATCGGCAAGATCCCGGTCGCAACCGCTTAAGCGCACTCGCACGAAAGGCCGGACGACGATCCGGCCTTTTTACTTCTCATTCTCATTATTGTGCGCGGCCGGTGCTTCAAGGCTGATTCTCATTCCCGGCAAAAGGCAGGCCCGACAAGGCTCCGAGGCTTGGCTTTTCCCGTTCGAGCGATTATCGTTCGGTTTCTGAAGCCCCACTGAACAAGGAACAGCCATGCAAGGCGACAAGAAAGTCATCGAATACCTGAACGCCCAACTGAAGAACGAACTCACGGCGATCAACCAGTACTTCCTGCATGCGCGCATGTACAAGCACTGGGGCCTCGACAAGCTCGGCAAGCACGAATACGACGAATCGATCGGCGAAATGAAGCACGCCGACTGGCTGATCGAGCGCGTGTTCATGCTCGACGGCCTGCCGAACCTGCAGGATCTGCACAAGCTGCTGGTCGGCGAGGAAACCGAAGAGATCCTGAAGTGCGACCTGAAGCTCGAGCAGATCTCGCAGTCGACGTGCAAGGAAGCGATCGCTTACTGCGAATCGGTGCGTGACTACGTGTCGCGCGAGATCTTCGAAAAGATCCTCGACGACACCGAAGAGCACATCGACTGGCTGGAAACGCAGATCGACCTGATCGGCAAGGTCGGCCTGCAGAACTACCAGCAGACGATGATGGGTTCGCCCGAGTAATCGTCCCCCCCCCCGATCGCCACCTCGCCTTCCGCATGACGATGACGAACCACCCCGCCGCCCCCGTCGGCATCTTCGATTCCGGGCTCGGCGGCCTGTCGGTGCTGCGCGCCGTGCGCGCGCACCTGCCCGGCGAGTCGTTCGTCTACGTCGCCGATTCGCACCATGCACCGTACGGTCCGCGCGACGAGGCGTTCATTACGGAGCGTACGCTGGCCATCGGCGAGTGGCTCGCCCGCGAAGGGGCGAAAGCGCTCGTCATCGCGTGCAACACGGCAACGGCGCGGGCGATCGCGTCCATCCGCGAACGCCTGGCGATACCGCTCGTCGGTGTCGAGCCGGGCATCAAACCGGCCGCCGCACTCTCGTCGACCGGCGTCGCAGGCGTGCTCGCCACGCAATCGACGCTGAACAGCCCGCGCTTCCAGGCGCTGCTCGACCGTTACGGCGCGGGCCGTCGCTTCATCTGCCAGCCCGGCCACGGGCTCGTCGAAGCGATCGAACGCGGCGACACGAACTCGCCCGCGTTGCGTGCGTTGCTCGAGCGTTACCTGCAGCCGATGCTCGACGACGGCGCCGATACGCTGGTGCTCGGCTGCACGCACTACCCGTTCTTCACGGAAACGATTCGTGACCTTGTCGGCGACCGCCTGACGATCGTCGACACGAGCGATGCCATTGCCCGCCAGCTCACGCGGGTGCTCGACGAACGCGGCCTGCGCGCGCCGGCCGGCACGCGTGCCGCGCCGCCGCGCTTCTGCTCGACGAGCGACGGCCTGGAACTGCGCGCACTCGCGTCGTCGCTGCTCGGCCTCGACGTGCCGGTCGAATCCGTCACCATTTCCTCGCCGAACGCGCGCGCCTGCGCGACCGTCTGACGCGGGCCGGCACACCGCCGGTTCGCCCTCTCCCGCCGCGGCTGCGCCGCACCCTCCATTTCAAGGGTCCGATGACCTTAAAAAAAGCCGAACCCAGGCTTGTCAACGCCCGCAAATTTAATGATAATAATTCGCATTAACGTTAGCTATCGCAACTCATCATGATCGTCTGCGTGTGCAAGTCTGTTTCCGATCGCAAGATTCGCGCGTCCCTCGCCGAGGGCGTGAGTTCCTTCGATGAACTCCAGTTCGAGCTCGGCGTGGCCACGTGCTGCGGCAAGTGCGAGGAGTCCGTCCGCGACCTCATGGCCGAGCAAGGCGTCTGCGCGAGCCGGTGCGGCGTCGAGCACCACGCTCACCCGATCCCGGTCACGTTCTACGACCGCAAGGCCGCCTGAGCGTACGCGCGCGGCTGCGGCCGCATTTGATGTCCGACCGTCAGCAAGCCACCTTCCGCGCGAGCCAGCGGCTTACCTGCCAAGGAGCCTGTCATGGAATTGCTGATCGGATTTGTGACCACCGTGTGCATCTCGCTGCTGATCTTCCGCAAGTAATACCGATTCACCCGCCGCGCCCCGGGTGCGACGTCGTTCTTTCAAGCTAACATGCAGGCTTCGCAATCCGCTCCTGCCGGCGCCCTGCCGGCTGCCCCACGTATGAACCCCCGGGTCATCACCGTCGCGGTCGGTGTGCTTGCCGCACACGCGATCATGCTGGCGGCCGCCTGGCTCCATCGCAACGCGCCGCCGCCGAAAGAGATCGAGGTCCAGTCGATCACCGCGCAACTCATCCCGCCTGCGCCAGCCGCTCAACCGGTCGCGGTCCAATCGGCCGCGCAGCCCGCGCCGCCGAAGCCCGTGCCGCGCGAGAAGCCCAAGGTCGAGCCGAAGCCCGTGCAGAAGGCGGTCAAGCCGACGCCTCAGCCGGTCGCGCAATCCCCCTCGCCGACGCCCGCGCCGGCGGCTGCCGATCCGACACCCGCTCCCGCCGCACCTGCTCCTGCTGCGCCGGCCGCCGCACCCGGCCCGGCTCGCGAGACGATGCAGGTCAGCGCGCCGAAGAACGTATCGGCACTCAGCTGCAATTTCGTGAAGCCCACCTATCCGTCGATGTCGCGCCGCCGCGGCGAAACGGGCACGGCTTATGTTCACTTCATCATCGGCGTGACGGGCAAGATCGAAAGCGTCCAGTTGCAGAAGAGCAGCGGCTACCCGCGTCTCGACGAAGCCGCGCTCGATGCGACGCGCGCCAGCACCTGTCCGCCGTACATCGAGAACGGGCAAGCGATTCGCGCCGCCCATACGCTGCCCTTCAACTTCACGCTCGACGATTAACCCGCCTCATTCGGAAGATTCAAAGGAAACAAAAATGCAAAGCTACGGTATCGCGCACGTCTGGGCGCAAGGTGATTTCGTCACGCGCGCCATCGCGATCACGCTGCTCGTGATGTCGGTCCTGTCGTGGATCGTGATCATCGTCAAGGGCTGGAACGTGGTTCGCCTGAACCGTCTCACGAAGAATGCCGAGCAGGCGTTCTGGCATTCGGACGATTTCGACGACGGCATCAAGAAGCTCGGCCTTGCCGCATCGACGCCGAGCGACAACCCGTTCCTCGCGCTCGCGCTGTCGGGCAAGGAAGCCGCCGATCACCACCATCAGACGCAACCGCACCTGCACGACCGCATGGACGTGTCGGACTGGGTCACGCGCTGCCTGAAGGACACGATGGACGAAGGCATCTCGCGCATGCAGGCCGGTCTCGCGATTCTCGCGTCGATCGGCAGCACGGCGCCGTTCGTCGGCCTGTTCGGCACGGTCTGGGGCATCTACCACGCGCTGCTGGCGATCGGCGCAACCGGCCAGACGTCGATCGACCAGGTCGCGGGCCCGGTCGGCGAATCGCTGATCATGACGGCCTTCGGCCTGTTCGTCGCGATTCCCGCGGTGCTCGGCTACAACGCACTGACCCGCGCGAACAAGGGTGTCGTCAGCAAGCTGCGCCGCTTCGCGCACGGTCTGCACGCGTACTTCGTGACGGGTGCGCGCCTCGCATCGTCGTCGCCCCGCGACGGCCTGCGCCTTGCTTCGCGCGCCAGCTGAGACGGGGTGAACCATGGCAATGAACACCGGCTTCAGCGATGACGACGAAGATGGCGTGATGAGCGAGATCAACATGACGCCGCTCGTCGACGTCATGCTCGTACTCCTGATCATTTTCCTCGTGACGATCCCGGCGATGCAGCATGCGGTAAAGATCGACCTGCCGCACGCGAGCAGCCAGCCCGTCGACGAAAAGCCGCAGACGGTCGACGTCGCGATCCAGGGCAACGGTACGATTCTGTGGAACGAACAGACGGTCACGCGCGAGCAACTGCAGGCGCACATCGCGGAAGCGGCACAGCATCAGCCGCAACCGGAGTTGCACCTGCGTGCCGATCGCAAGGTTGCCTATGAACGTGTGGCCGAAGTGATGTCCGATGCGCAGGCCGGCGGCCTGACGAAGCTCGGCTTCGTGACGGAGCCGACTGCGAAGGCGAAGTAACGCACACGCATTTCGCTACGCGACGGTCGGTCGCTTGGCCGGCAGCATTTTGCCGGCCGCACCTCGCCGGCCACGCACAAAGTAAAAGGCCTTCATCGCCAGATGAAGGCCTTTTTTCATGCGCACGCGGGCGCCTTCGGGCGGCGGGCTCTTCGGCGGTATCGGTTGCGCCTCGAGCAACGCAAATGCGGCTACCGTGGTCTTCACGGACTGCGCGTTCTGCCCTATCTGGCTCGCAATATATGCGGCCACCTGATTCCGCTCAGAACTTCCTTCGCGAAATGGGATTTCAATATAGGCCTGCCCGCGGATGCATTCAAGGTCCCGGCGATTGAAACTTGCGATTGCAGGCGGCGCTTCAATGACAAAACAAATTTGCCACGAAGCGCATCTTGCATTCAGGTGGCCGAAGCATCGGCCGCCGCCGCATCCTTCTTCGCGCGCTCGGGGCAGCCCGGCTGCTTGTATTCGCCGTGGTCGAGCTTCTCGACCAGATAGTCGACGAACGCGCGCACCGCGGGCGGCATCCCCTGCCGCGACACGAACACCGCGTAGAGTTGCGGCACCGGCAGCGTCCAGCCCGGCATCACCGGCGACAACTGCCCCGCGCGCAACGCATTGCCGTACATCATCTCGGGCAGCGCCGCGATGCCGAGGCCGTCGAGCACGGCCTCGCGGATCGTCATCAGGTCGGCCGTCACGAGCCGCGGATCGTGCTCGTGCAAATGACGCGTGCCGTCCGGTGCGATCAGGCTGAACACGTGCCGCCCATCGACGCTCGGCGTATCGAGCGTCTCGAAATGCGCCAGATCGTCCGGCACGAGCGGCGGCGCATTCTGGTTCAGCAGGCTCGGCGCGCCGACCAGCATCTGCTCGGTCCGCCACAGCGGCCGCACGACAATGTTCGCGTTCTGCGGTGGCTCCGAGCGCACGCGCAACGCGACGTCGATCGAATCCTCGAACAGGTCGATCACGCGATTCGTGACACGGATGTGCACCTTCACCTCGGGATAGCGGTGCAGGAATTCGGGGAGGATACGCGACAGCATCGTCTGCGACAGCGTGACGGGGACGCTCACGCGCACCGAGCCGCGCGGCGACGCGCGCAGCTGCTGCACGGCGTTCATCGCGGCCTGGGCTTCGGCGAGCATCGCCTGGCAATGCTGGTAGAACAGCTCCCCCGCCTCGGTCAGCGCGAGCTTGCGCGTCGAGCGCTGCAGCAGGCGCACGCCGAGCGCCGCCTCGAGTTCGGTCAGGCGCCGCGACAGGCGCGATTTCGAGATACCCAGCACGCGTTCCGCCGCCGAGAAACCGCCGTGTTCGACGACCTGCGAAAAGTACATGAGGTCGTTCAGGTTGTGTGCATCGATGTTCATGTCATCGTTCCAATTTCAGAACAATCCATTGCGAACCGCCGCAAATCGGCCGGTAAAACGCCCAATATAATAGCGCTATGTTTCAAAAATGACGCTATTCCGATGATATCGAGGGCTTTTGCATGACGACCGCTCGCTCGCTTGACCGCACGTACCCCGCGCTTCGCACGACCGAAGGCGGCGGCTTCGTGGTTCACCGCCCGTTCCCGACCCGGCTGCTGATGGATTTCGATCCGTTCCTGCTGCTCGATGAAATGGGCCCCGTCGACTATGCCCCTGGCGAAGCCAAGGGCGCGCCCGACCATCCGCATCGCGGCTTCGAGACCGTCACCTACGTGCTCGACGGGCGCTTTCGCCATCGCGACTCGGCCGGCCATGCCGGCACGCTCGGGCCCGGCGACGTGCAGTGGATGACGGCCGGCGCGGGCGTCGTGCACAGCGAAATGCCGGATCCCGAGTTCGCGCAGGCAGGCGGACGCTCGCACGGCTTCCAGCTGTGGGTCAACCTGCCGCGCCGCGACAAGCTGATCGCACCGCGCTACCAGGAGATTTCGGCCGGCCGCATCCCGAGCGCGACGTCGCCGGACGGCCGCGCGCAGGTCCGCGTGATCGCCGGCGAAGCGTTCGGTGTGCGTGCGGCAATCGAGACGCGCACGCCGATCCTCTACCAGCATTTCACGCTGCAACCGGGCGCAACGGTCACGCAGCCGGTGCCGGCAGGGTATCGCGTGTTCGCCTACCCGCTCGACGGAGCGGGCCGCTACGGGCCCGACAGGCAGCCCGTCGACGCACGGCACATGGTCGTCTACGGTGACGATGGCGATGCGGTAACGTTCGAAGCCGACGATACGCCGCTCGACCTGCTGCTGATCGGCGGCGTGCCGCTCAACGAGCCGATCGTCCGCTATGGCCCGTTCGTGATGAATACCGAGGAAGAGATCCGGCAGGCCGTCGTCGACTACCAGACCGGCCGCATGGGTCGCATCGAAGCGTGACGTCCGATCGGGGGCGCAGGTGCCGCGAAACCGCTCGTTTTGCGTCACAATGACTTCTTGAACCATGTGGCTGCCCGCCACCAGAAGGAACCCGCCCTCGTGAACTTCGAACATCTGATCCAGATCAACTCCGACGATCCGGCCGTGCCGTCCCTGACCCGCGACCAGCTCTGGGAAGGCCTCGTGCTGCGCGCCGAACAGCCGCAGCTGTTCGTGATCGGCCTCGACAGCTGCGTCGTCCACGAACGGACGGACACGACGCTCGAACGCGAACTGCACTACGGGCATGCGACCGTGCGCGACCGCGTGACGTTCACCCCGAACCAGCAAGTGCGCTACGACATCCATGCGGCCGGCGGCGAAATCGGCGGCTCGCTGACGATGACGATCGAGGAGCGCGACGATCACGAACTGTTCCTGCGCTTCGAATACCGCACGACGCTGACCGTCACGGACGACAGCGAGGAAGCGCGCCAGACGCACGGCATCGTCAAGGAAGCGTATCGCACGTCGGACATCGACACGGTGCGCCTGATTCGCGAATACGCTCAGGGGCGCCAGGACCCCGACCCGCTCCACTGACGTCGGCGGCGGCC
The DNA here is from genome assembly GCF_905339865.1 of Burkholderia sp. BCC1993. NCBI lineage: Bacteria > Pseudomonadati > Pseudomonadota > Betaproteobacteria > Burkholderiales > Burkholderiaceae > Burkholderia > Burkholderia sp. BCC1993. The sequence continues at coordinate 90,277 of NZ_CAJPGZ010000026.1, forward strand.
TGCGGGCCGCCCATTTGACTCAGACTATCGAATTCGTCGTATCGATCGATAAAGAGTTTTTGTAAATGGGAATAGTTATCATTTAGAATTCATTCCATCGTATCGACAGTCACCGATCAACCGAATGACCGACACCACGCGCCCGACCACGCTGAGCTTGCGCCGCCCGACCGGCACCGCAAGCGCCAACCGTCAGAAGACGGCAGCGGTCACGACGCCGGCGAAACCCGCCGCCAGCCGCGATGCCGGCACCCGGACCCTCAGCAGCGATGCGCTGCTGCAAGGCCACAGCCACATCAGCATCGCGCATAACGGAGAGACGTATCAATTGCGTGCCACGCGGCTCGGCAAACTGATCCTGACGAAGTAACGACAGAGTATTGTGGGGACCACCTCCCTGAGAGGTGTTGGGCAGTAGCCAGCGTAACGGCTTGCACGCGAGATCTAGACCCCTTCGTGCAAACACACTCAAGCAGCCGTTGCAGCAAGCCAAGCCACTTTTTTTGGTTCTCGCACAAGGAAGAAAAAAAAGCGACACGTCGAAGGACGTGTCGCTTTTTTGTTTGGGCGTCCGGATGCAAAGGAAAAAGCATCGCGGTTGTCGGCGCTGCGGCTTCGACGCGTTCCGGAGCCCGACAGCGGGACCACCCTCTCCGGTTGCCCAGGAACTCGGCCGCAAGGCCTTCAATCCCGCATCAGAAACCCCAGAACATCAGCCACCATGCGCTGTCGACCACGGCCAGGCCTGCCGCGAACCACGCGAATGCAGCCAGCCGGCGCGGCCATGCCGCATAGCGCCCCGTCACTTTCCATGCGAGCCAGGCGCTCCACGCATTCGCGCCGACCAGAATCGCGATGCGCACGTCGGTCGCCCAGCCGAGCGGCACGTGCTCGGCCCGCAGCAGCGACAGCGTCGTCGCCGACAGCCCGAGGAACACGCCGGCTCCTGCGATCGGGATCAGCGCCTGCGCGAGATGATGGAGACGCGTGCGATCGAAGCGTCCGAGCATCAGCGTCGCGCCAGCCAGCAGCACGAGCAGCGCGGTGCCGTACACGAGCCCCGTGCCGACGATGTAGCTGACGATCAGCCCGCCGTCGAGCCACGAGAACACGTCGTTGCGATCCGGATAGTGCGTGAGCAGGAACCACGGTGCATTGGTCTCGAGCGGCCACGTGATGTCGTGATCGATCAGCCAGCCCGCGAGCCATTGCTTGATCTGCACGAACCACGGGCTCACGGTCCAGTGGAACGCACCGATCGCGACGCCGAGCAGGCCGTACAGGATCAGCGCCGTGTCCCACGGGCTCGCCTGCTGCGCGCCGAGGTTCACGACCTCGTCGGACGGCGAGCGCCACGACAGCGCAATCGCGTCGCGGTGCCCGCTGCAGCGGCCGCACATATGGCAGGCGGCGGCGCCCTTCATGTTGCGCAACGGCACGAGCGGCGCGCAATTGATCGGAATCACGCGATGCCCGTGCTCGCCGTTCTTGTACGAGCGGCGCCACGCATCCTCGTCGACCTTGTAGCGCATCGGCGCGAGCCGCGCGAGCAGCCCGAACACACCATTGACCGGGCACAGATACTTGCACCATACGCGCTTCTCGCGGCCGTACAGCACGCCGATCACGATCGCGCCGACGGTCGAGCCGCCGAGCACGAACAGCACCGCGAGCGGGTACTGGTACACGCTCACCATCTGCCCGTAGATCGTCGTGAGCCCGAACGCGACGAACGGCCAGCCGCCCCACCGCATCCAGCGCGGAATCGCGCCGCCGCGGCCGAACTTGCTCGCATATTCGGTCAGCGCGCCTTCCGGGCACAGCACGCCGCACCAGACGCGGCCGAGCATCACCATCGACAGCAGCACGAACGGCCACCAGATGCCCCAGAACACGAACTGCGCGATCAGCGTGAGATTGTTCCACAGGTGCGCGGAATCGTCCGGCAGCGGCAACACCGCCGGCACGATGATCAGGAATGCGTAGACGCCGACGACGACCCACTGGATGCCGCGGATCGCCGCGCCGTGGCGCTGCATCCACTGGCCGGCCTGCGCGAGCCAGCCCGGCTTGGCTGCGGCGACGACACTCATGCCGCGCGACCTGCAGGAACGACCGGACGGCGGCTCGCGCGCTTCATCAGCAGCCAGACCACCGCCCAGTACACCGCATAGGCGATCAGGTTGGTCAGCGCCGGATGCGCACGATAGCCGGTCAGCGTCGCGACGAGCGAACCGAACGTGCCGGAATCATCGAGGATCCCCGACGTGTCCCACACCTGCGAAATGCCGAGCGGCAGGATTTCCTTGTCGATCAGCTTGTCGACGCCGGTCTGGAACAGGCCCGCGCCGAGGAACAGCAGCATGATTTCGGTCACGCGGAAGAAATGCCGCCACGAGAAGTACTTGCCGCCGAGTTGCAGCAGATAGAACGTCAGGAACGCGAGACCGAGACCGATCACGACCGCGAGCATCTGGCCGCCGTCCACGTGCCCCGACTGGCCGAAACCAAGGCCGTACAGGAAGATCACCGTCTCGCTGCCTTCGCGTGCGATCGCGAGCGCGACCAGCACGGCGACGCCCCACCAGTTGGAATCGCGCGTGCTCTGCTGCAGCGACTGCTCCATGTCGCGCTTCAGCGTGCGGCCGTGCCGGCGCATCCACAGCACCATCTGCACGATCAGCACGCACGCGATCAGCACCATCGCGGTCTGGAAATAGTCCTGCGCGTCGCCGGACAGCACTTCGGTAAAGCCGACGAGCGCAGCGCCGAGACCGACGGCCATCAGCAGGCCGACTGCCACGCCCGTCCAAAGAAAGGGCAGGCCGCGGCGCGCGTCGTCGTCGCCGTTCTTCAGCCATGCATAGAGGATGCCGACGACGAGCAGCGCTTCGACGCTCTCCCGCCAGACGATGAACAAGATCTGACCCATTGAATCCTCCTGACGTGCGGGGCAAGGCACGCGTACGCCCGCACGCAGATAAAACGCATTACTTCGCGACGATCACGCCCTGTGCCTGCTGGTGGAAATCGTCGAAAAACTTGTATTCGCCCGGCGACAGCGGGGCGACGACCACGAACGAATCGGCGCCCGGCGCAAGCACCTTTTCCTTGCGCAACTGCACGCTCTCGAATTCGGCGGCGCCCTTGCCGGTGTTCCGGATCTCGATCTTGAAGCGCTGCCCGGCCGGCACTTCGATACGGGCGGGATTCAGCTTGCCGTCCGTCATCTCGAGCTTGAACGTCGGCAGATCGGCGGCATGCGCCGCGCCGGCGAGCCACAGCGCGGCGGCTGCGGCGGCGATTTTCTGGGGAAATTTCATTCTGGGTTCTCTACGCCGACGGCGCGCCGAAGCGCGCCGTCCGTGATGCCACCGATCAGTACCCGCCCTTCTTGCCGATGCCGGCGAACGGGAAGTCGTATTCGAGGGTGATGGGCTTGAACCACGCGCCCACGCCCGTTTCCTTGTCGACGTGACGGCCGAACGCCATGTGGCCCGATTGCATCGGCGGCTTGACGGTCATCGTCAGGTGATACTTGCCGGGACCAGCGAGCTTTACGTTGTCGCCATAGTGCGGGCCGTCGCTTGCAACCATGCCCATCAGGTCGCCTTCAGCCTTCCACTTCGTGTCGCCCTGCTTCGTCAGCTTGTACGTGACCTGCAGGTACGGCATCCAGTCGCCTTCCGCGAAACCCGTCGGGTTGTTCTTGACCGCGTGGATGTCCGCCTCGAGGTGGATGTCGGAATCCGACGCCTTGCGCATCATCCCTTCCGGATCCATCGTGATCGGCTGCAGGTACACCGCGCCGATTTCCATGCCGCCCTGGATCTGCTGCTTGCCGATCGGATATTCGGCTGCCGTTGCCGACATCGCGGCAAGCGCCGCCGCTACCGCAACCGACGTGCGGATGAACGAAGAACCCAACATGGACACTCCTTGTTATTTGTCTGGTGACTTGCGCGCCTCCGGTCAGGTCCGCGCGCTGGAAACACTAACGCTACGAATAACGTTAATGCGAACTATTCTCAATACTTGCGAAGTTTAGCACCGAACCGGCTCCGGAACAAACGAGACACCGCGTAAACCCCTGATCCGACAAGGCTTACAACGGTGTTACCGGAAGGTTTCAGTGACGTTTGGAACGATTTATCGGCCGCCGTTGACGTGGTCGCCCACGTTCGCGCCGAACACGCGTTCACGCAGCAGCGCAAGCTGGTCGCGCGTCGCCGCGGCCTTTTCGAACTCGAGGTTCTTCGCGTAGTCGGCCATCTGCTTTTCGAGACGCTTGATCTCTTTCGAGATCTGCTTTTCCGACATGTCCTCGAACTTCGCGCGTTGCTGCGCTTCCTTCAGCTCGGCGCGCGCGTCGTCGGCGTTGTAGACGCCGTCGATGATGTCCTTGATGCGCTTCACGACGCCGCGCGGCGTGATGCCCATCTTCTCGTTGTGCGCGATCTGCTTCGCGCGGCGCCGCTCGGTCTCGCCGATCGCGCGCTTCATCGACTCGGTCATGTTGTCGGCATACAGGATCGCCTTGCCGTTCACGTTGCGCGCCGCGCGGCCGATCGTCTGGATCAGCGAGCGTTCGGCGCGCAGGAAGCCTTCCTTGTCCGCATCGAGAATCGCGACCAGCGACACTTCCGGAATGTCGAGGCCCTCGCGCAGCAGGTTGATCCCGACCAGCACGTCGAACGTGCCGAGCCGCAGGTCGCGGATGATCTCGACCCGCTCCACCGTGTCGATGTCGCTGTGCAGGTAGCGCACCTTGACGCCGTGGTCGGCCAGGAACTCGGTGAGTTGCTCGGCCATCCGCTTCGTGAGCACGGTGATCAGCACGCGCTCGCCGGCATTCACGCGCGCGTTGATCTCGGTCAGCACGTCGTCGACCTGCGAGCTTGCCGGGCGCACTTCGATTTCCGGATCGACGAGCCCGGTCGGCCGCACCACCTGCTCGGCGACCTGCCCCGTCACGCGCTTCTCGTAGTCGGCGGGCGTCGCCGACACGAACACCACCTGGCGCATCTTGCGTTCGAACTCCGGGAACTTGAGCGGCCGGTTGTCCAGCGCCGACGGCAGCCGGAAGCCGTAGTTGACGAGATTTTCCTTGCGCGCGCGGTCGCCGTTGTACATGCCGTTCAGCTGGCCGATCAGCACGTGCGATTCGTCGAGCAGCATCAGCGCATCGGGCGGCAGGTAGTCGACGAGCGTCGGCGGCGGCTCGCCGGGCGCGGCGCCCGAGAAATGCCGCGAGTAGTTCTCGATGCCCTTGCAGAAGCCGAGCTCCTGCAGCATCTCGAGGTCGAAACGCGTGCGCTGCTCGAGGCGCTGCGCCTCGACGAGCTTGCCGTCGCTGTGGAAGAACTCGAGGCGCTCGCGCAATTCGTCCTTGATCGTCTCGACCGCCCGCATCACTGTGTCGCGCGGCGTCACGTAGTGCGACGACGGATACACGGTGAAGCGCGGGATCTTCTGCCGCACGCGCCCGGTCAGCGGGTCGAACAGCTGCAGCGTCTCGACCTCGTCGTCGAACAGCTCGACGCGCACGGCCAGCTCCGCGTGCTCGGCCGGGAAGATGTCGATCGTGTCGCCGCGCACGCGGAACGTGCCGCGCTGGAAGTCCTGTTCGTTGCGCGAGTACTGCATCGCGATCAGCCGCGCGATCACGTCGCGCTGGCCGAGCTTGTCGCCGGTGCGCAGCGTCAGGATCATCTGGTGGTATTCGGACGGGTTGCCGATACCGTAGATCGCCGACACCGTCGCGACGATCACCACGTCGCGGCGCTCCATCAGGCTCTTCGTCGCCGACAGCCGCATCTGCTCGATGTGCTCGTTGATCGACGAATCCTTCTCGATGAACAGGTCGCGCTGCGGCACGTACGCTTCCGGCTGGTAATAGTCGTAGTACGACACGAAGTACTCGACCGCGTTGCGCGGGAAGAACTCGCGGAACTCCGAGTAGAGCTGCGCCGCGAGCGTCTTGTTCGGCGCGAACACGATTGCCGGGCGGCCGAGCCGCGCGATCGTGTTGGCCATCGTGAAGGTCTTGCCCGAACCCGTCACGCCGAGCAGCGTCTGGAATGCGAGGCCGTCGCCGACACCTTCGACGAGCGTTTCGATCGCGGTCGGCTGGTCGCCTGCAGGCGGGTATGGCTGGTACAACTGGAACGGCGACCCTTCGAAGGTCACGAATTTCGATTCGTCGAGCGCGTCGCCGACTTCGGCGTGATGTTCGGACATGGAGTGCGGCCGGAGCGAGGGCAAAAAAACTATTCTAGCGCTTCGCGGCGTTGCGAACCGCTGACGGCTCCTGACGCGAGGCAACCGTCCGAAATCGCAATTCGGCGCGCAATCGCCGCCTCCGGCAGCGTGAATTCGCTACAATGTCAGGCTGCTGCGCTTTCCGGCGCCGTGCCCGTTGGCGCGCGGTCCGCTGCGCCCGCCCCGCCGGCTGAAAGCCTGACCCTCTTTTCACTACTGCCGAATCATCATGTCGCTCTTCTCCGCTGTCCAGCTTGCTCCCCGCGACCCGATCCTGGGCCTGAACGAAGCCTTCAACGCCGATGCGCGTCCGACCAAGGTCAACCTCGGCGTCGGTGTGTACACGAACGAAGAAGGCAAGATTCCGCTGCTGCGCGCCGTTCGCGAAGCGGAAAAGGCGCGTGTCGACGCCGGCCTGCCGCGCGGCTACCTGCCGATCGACGGGATCGCCGCGTACGACGCAGCGGTGCAGAAGCTGCTGCTCGGCAACGATTCGCCGCTGATCGCCGCGGGCCGTGTGGTCACGGCGCAGGCACTGGGCGGCACGGGCGCACTGAAGATCGGCGCCGATTTCCTGCGCACCGTGAACCCGAGCGCGAAGGTCGCGATCAGCGACCCGAGCTGGGAAAACCACCGCGCCCTGTTCGAAGCGGCCGGTTTCGAAGTCGTCGCCTACCCGTACTACGACGCCGCCACCAACGGCGTGAACTTCGAAGGCATGCTGGCGGCGCTGAACGGCTATGCGGCAGGCACGATCGTCGTGCTGCACGCGTGCTGCCACAACCCGACCGGCGTGGACCTGACCGAAGCGCAATGGCAGCAGGTGGTCGACGTCGTCAAGGCACGCAACCTCGTGCCGTTCCTCGATATGGCCTACCAGGGCTTCGGCGAGAACATCGAGGCCGATGCCGCCGCGGTGCGTCTGTTTGCCGCGGCCGACCTGAACGCGTTCGTGTCGTCGTCGTTCTCGAAGTCGTTCTCGCTGTACGGCGAGCGCGTCGGCGCGCTGTCGATCATCACGTCGAGCAAGGAAGAAGCGACGCGCGTGCTGTCGCAACTGAAGCGCGTGATCCGCACGAACTACTCGAACCCGCCGACCCATGGCGGCGCCGTCGTCGCGGCCGTGCTCGCGTCGCCGGAACTGCACGCTTCGTGGGTGCAGGAACTCGGCGAAATGCGCGACCGCATCCGCGCGATGCGCAACGGTCTCGTCGAGCGCCTGAAGGCGAGCGGCGTCGATCGCGACTTCAGCTTCATCAACGCGCAGCGCGGGATGTTCTCGTATTCGGGCCTGACCTCGGCGCAAGTCGATCGCCTGCGCGAGGAGTTCGGCATCTACGCAGTCGGCACGGGCCGGATCTGCGTTGCTGCACTGAACACGCGCAATCTCGACGCGGTCGCCACCGCAGTCGCAGCGGTCCTGAAGTAAGCCGGCACCAGCGGGCGGCAGCCCGCTCTGCCGAAACAAAAAACGCGCTCCCCGGAGCGCGTTTTTTTATGCCGTCCTACTGTCAGCGAATGCTCGCTGCAGCACAAGCGGCGCGCAGCGCGGCCGCCCGTGCCGGGCCC